>CAVEDD010000001.1:0-40283 GCA_963614515.1 Treponemataceae bacterium
GCAACCTCACGGTTGTGAGGATTCAAATTATCGCAGCGCAACGAAGCAGATCGCCCACCAGGTTCAAAATTCAAATAAAAGGATGAGATGCAAGGCGCGCAAGAAATTTGAACCGCAGCAACCTCACGGTTGTGAGGATTCAAATTATCGCAGCGCAACGAAGCAGATCGCCTTTTATTTGGATTTTGATGAGAGGGTGTACGTAAAGCCTATAGATATCGACTCCGCAAACTGCAGCCCCCGCTTCCTGGGATTGCCGTCCCCGTCCGTCTTGTCCGGATTCAGCACCGTGGAATCATAAATCATATTCGTAGTGACGGTGAGGGCGAAATACTTCGCGATTTTCCAGTCAATCTTGTTGTCCCAGTTGAAACGGATGTTGCCCTTGTATTTGTTGGTCTCATCGTCCTTGGCAAGATAGTCGGTGAAAAGGACGACCTGCGAGGTGTACTTGAAATTGTCGTTCACGTTCACCTTGAAGTCAATCTTCATCTGCGCACCAAGCTGGAAGAGAGCGGAATGGTAGGCCGAACCGTCTTTGATGGAATCTTCATAACGCAGATACGCCTTGTAATATTCCGTCTCCTCCTCTGTCGCCGTGACGGGGTCGTATGCGTCCGGGTCATAACCGGCGAACTCGTTCATCAGCTCTTTGGCCTCACTTGTCATCTTCATTCCGTAGGTCTTGCGGAAGCGTCCGTCGGCCACGATGGTATAGCCTCCGGTGAGAGGCGCAAGGTTCACCGACACCCAATTCGCCGGAGTCCAGTCAAGACCGAGGGCGAGTGTGGCGTAAGCCGGGGAGAGAATGCTTGATTTCGCCTTGCGTGCCAGCTCCCACGCAGTACGCTGCTGTTCTCTCGTAAGTTCGTCAAGATCCGTCTCAGACCCTCCGGAAGCCTCCGATATCTGAGCTGCATTCGGAGTGTTGTAGTCATAACCGGTCGAGAACTGGCTCTTGAAGTCGAAGTTCGCCGATGCGTAGAGCTGGTCCATTATCCTGTGACCCCATTTGCTTTCAAAATAGAAGCGGTCGTTTGTCTTCTGGAAAAGCGGCTTCGATGAAGCGTAGAGCATTCCGTACTCCAGCTGGAGACGGTTGTTCCAGAACATCTTGTCCTTGGCCCAGTTGCAGCTGCCGTCCACATAGCCCTTGAGGGTGAATGTGTTGTCTCCGCCGGCCGCCCAGTTGGAGAGGCTCGTCTGCCCGACATTTATCTGGGTCGTGAGAGAATTTGTCCAGTATTTCGGCTCCGGAGCAGCCTCTTTCTGAACCGCAGCCGAGGCGAACGCATCGGCCGCCTCCTGCGCGGCTTTCTGCACGTCATCCTGTGCGGACGCCGCCACGGAAATGAGCGACAAAGCCGCGATGCTCAACAATATCCTTTTCATTTCTCAAAAATTCGCATCCCCGGATCACCCGGGAAAGTCAGTTATTTCTCAGGGGGATGATTACTCAACAGGATGATTCCTTGCTCAATAGGATATGGAGAAAATCACCCGGCGGTGTGAAGGCTTGCCCGTGTAGATGCACCTGCCCTCCTCCTCGCAGACATAGCTGTCGACCGGAATGCAGCGGATGGTAGCCTTGGTCTCCTCCTTGATGCGCTCCTCGGTCTCGGTCGTGCCGTCCCAGTGGCAGAGCAGGAAACCGCCTTTCTTGATTTCCTCCTTGAACTCGTCCCAGGAGTCAACCTTGCGCACGTTAGCGTCACGGAAGGCGAGAGCCTTGTTGTACATATTCTCCTGAATGTCTTTCAGCAGCTTCTCAATGTGTTCAGCAACTCCTTCCTGTGAAATCGAACTCTTCTCCAGAGTGTCCCTGCGTGCGATTTCGAGAGTGCCCCCGGCGAGGTCACGCGGACCCATCGCGATGCGCACCGGCACTCCCTTGAGCTCCCACTCCGCGAACTTGAAGCCCGGGCGGAGGGTGTCGCGGTCGTCAATCTTCACGCTCACGCCTCCCTTTTCGAGTTCAGCCTTGATCTGCGACATCCTCTCCACAATCGCATCGTGCTCGTCCTCAGTCTTGTAGATAGGAACCATCACCACCTGAATCGGGGCGAGGGCAGGCGGCAGCACAAGTCCGTTGTCGTCGCCGTGAGCCATGATAAGCGCGCCCATCAGCCTGGTCGAAACACCCCAGGACGTCGCCCAGACATACTCCTGCTTCCCCTCCCTGTTGGTGAACTGCACGTTGAACGCCTTGGCGAAATTCTGCCCAAGGAAATGCGACGTACCGGCCTGAAGAGCCTTGCCGTCCTGCATCATCGCCTCGATTGTGAGGGTGTCGAGAGCGCCTGCGAAACGCTCGTTCGGGGATTTGTGCCCCACGACCACCGGAAGCGCCATCGTACCCCTCGCGAAATCCGCATAGACCCCGACCATCTTCTGTGCCTCGGTCTCAGCCTCTTCTCTGGTGGCGTGGGCGGTGTGCCCCTCCTGCCAGAGGAACTCGGCCGTGCGCAGGAAAAGCCTCGTCCTCATCTCCCAGCGTACGACGTTAGCCCACTGGTTGCAGAGGATGGGGAGGTCGCGCCACGAGGTGATCCAGCCCTTGTATGTGTTCCAGATGATGGTTTCGGAAGTAGGACGGACGATAAGCTCCTCCTCGAGTTTCGCCGACGGGTCCACCACCACGCCGTCCCCGTCCGGGTCTTTCATCAGACGGTGATGCGTCACCACGGCGCACTCCTTCGCGAACCCCTCCACGTGCTCCGCCTCCCTGCTGAGGAAAGACTTCGGGATGAAGAGCGGGAAATATGCGTTCTGATGCCCGGTCTCCTTGAACATCCTGTCCAGAGTCTGCTGCATCTTTTCCCAAATCGCATAGCCGTAAGGTTTTATGACCATACAGCCCCTCACTGCGGAACGCTCCGCCAGATCGGCTTTCACCACGAGGTCGTCATACCACTGGGAGTAATTCTCCGACCTTTTCGTAACTTCCTTTGCCATTGATATATTTTACTTTTGTTATATTTGCGGGTATATTCTTTGCAAGTCACATCGATTATCGTGTTCTTTGACAGAAGAATGCGGCGCGAAGTTAGTAAAAATATTGGTTTATGACAAAACGGCTTCATATATCAGGAGTGTCGGGAATCGTGGCGCTGGCGATATGCGGCGGCATGATGTCTTCCTGTGGAACGACGGCACAGACGGCAAGTCAATATGACGGGATATATTACACCAGGCCGGAAAAGGCGGATTCCGAAAATCTCGCCAGAAATGTCGAGGAGACGGAAGCCCTCGCCGCCCTGACGGAAACGACGGTGCTTGACGCGAGGGACAGCTCCCAGGAGACTGCGGCAGTGACTGCGAACTCATCGAAAACGCTGACAATCAATCTCGAAGATGCGGATGTCACGACCGTATATATCGACCCGTTCATGGGATATTACAGTTATTCATTCGCTCCGTACCGCTACCGCTGGGGGATTTACAGCCCGGCATATTACGCCGGCTATGACCCGTGGTTCTACACCGGAGGGTATTACGATCCGTGGTTCTACGGAGGATACTATGACTCCTGGTTTTATGCGGGAAGATATTATGACCCGTGGTACTGGGATTCTCCTTGGTACGGAAGACACCGCTGGGCGGGATGGTACGACCCGTGGTACAGCCCGTGGAGAGACCCGTGGCGCTATGACATCCATTGGCATCACGACTGTCACTGGAATCATCCGCACGGCGGCCCTCTCTCTCCGGGACATCACGACCCGTTCTTCGGCGGCCCGTCACACGGACACGGAGGATATGTCAATGTCGGTTCAAGAGGCACAGGCGGCGGGATAGCAAGCAGTTCAAGAACTTCCGTCAGCTCACGCTCATCCTCGACACACGGGACGGCATCCGTTTCATCCCGGACATCAGTCAGAAGAACCTCTTCGGCCGCTTCCGGAAGAACTTCGTCCACAAGTTCGGTGACGCAGGTTTCAAGACGCTCGGGTTCATCGGCGGGCGGCGGCACGGCGGCTGTCAGAAGAAGCTCAGGCTCATCTTCTTCAAGTTCAAGCCGGAGCAGCTCGGCATCCGTGTCTTCAAGCCGGAGCAGTTCCGCATCCGCAAGCAGAAGTTCGGGTGCAAGTTCTTCCTCAACACGGAGCAGCTCGGCGACTGTCAGCAGAAGTTCCGGCACAGGCTCCACCTCAAGCCGGAGCAGCGGAAGTACGTCATCAAGTTCTTCAAGCACTTCAAGAAGGGCGACCTACAGCAGACCGTCCTCGGGCAGCAGCTCAAGCTCCTCATACAACAGGAGTTCCTCAGGCTCATCGTACCGCAGCAGCGGCACTTCGTCAAGCAGTTCCCGCAGTTCAAGTTCCTACAGCAGGTCGTCCTCAAGCAGCAGTTCAGGCTCCTCATACAGCAGGAGTTCTTCAGGCTCTTCTTACCGCAGCAGCGGTTCAAGCTCGTCCTACAGGGGCAGTTCCTCCGGCAGCAGTTCTTCAGGCGTGAGCAGGAGCAGTTCTTCTGGAGGCGG
Organism: Treponemataceae bacterium; assembly: GCA_963614515.1. Lineage (GTDB taxonomy): Bacteria > Bacteroidota > Bacteroidia > Bacteroidales > UBA932 > Cryptobacteroides. The sequence continues at coordinate 4,484 of CAVEDD010000001.1, forward strand.
CGCAAGGCGGAGATAGAACCGGCACAAAGCGGCCATTGAAATACGAAAATATATTATGAAGAAAACAATACTTGCAGCGGCGATGATTTTCGCCGCAGGTTTCACGGCGGCGGCGCAGGACTGGACCGACGCGCTGAGATTCAGTGAAAACGAATATGAAGGAACCGCCCGGACAATGGCGATGGGCAACGCGTTCACGGCACTCGGAGGCGACCTCGGTTCTCTGGGAATCAATCCGGCAGGCTCCGCTGTGGCGAGATACTCGCAGTTCACGGTCAGCCTCGGCCCGGACATCACGATAGGGACGGCGCAGGGAACAGCCCTGTATGACGGGGACACCGCCTTCGGGAAAAGGCTGCGCCAGACCGGTGCGAAGTTCAGCCTCCCGAACATCGGGGGAATGATCAATTTCAACACCGGCAGAAGCCGCGGACTCAGGAACTGGAGCATGGGCTTCGTCCTGAACAACACGGGGACCTACAGCGAGGACTTCACCGCGAGGGGGACCAACTACCAGACATCGGCTTTCGGAGCATTGGCCTGCCTTGCCGACGGTCTCGGCTACACTGCGGATGAACTCGGCTCCAGCGGCATATATGACAGGCTGTCACCGTCTGACTGGGCCATAGCCGCAGCATATCAGAGCGGCGCGATTTGGGACACGGGCAGCGGAAGTTTTGCGGGAATCACCGAAGCTTTCGATGAAGACGACTATCTGACCATCGGGCAGAGCGGACTTGACCAGCGCTACGGAAGGACACGCACCGGATCGAAACAGGATTTCGTATATAACCTCGGATTCAACATATCCGACGTCTTCTATTTCGGAGCGAACCTCGGAGTCACGAACGCCAAATACACCCACAACGAGTTCATGCGTGAAGACGCGGTCTCCCCGGACGATTTTGACGTAATCTTCACGGATGACTACGGGCGCGAAACCACGACACACTTCACGTCGGCGAAGAACAGCTATTCCTACGAGGCCGGGACCGCCGGAGTCTATGGAAAATTCGGCTTCATCCTCACTCCGTGGAAAGGGCTGAGGCTCGGAGCTGCGATTCAGACTCCGACCGCGCTCACCGTCAAAGAGAAAATGACCAGCACGGTGGAAGGCAATTACGAGAACGCCTATTACAGCGGGAGCGCGCAGTGCTCAGGGGAATTCACCTACAATCTGAGGACTCCGATGCGCGCCAACTTCGGAGCCGCATACACCTTCGGGACATTCGGCCTCGTGAGTCTCGATTATGAAATCACGAACTACAGCGGTATGCGTTTCAGCTATCCGGGGACATCTGACAACAGTGATTTCAACGACGCCAATGACGGGATAAACGATCTGTGCGGCGTGCAGCACTACCTCCGCCTCGGGGCTGAAATCAAGCCGGTCAATTTCCTCTCAGTCCGCTTCGGCTATACGCTCAAGACTGCCGGACAAATCAGAGAATACTCGGGAACAGATGACGACACCACCGTAAAGCTTCCGGGTGCGAACATCCACACGGCTTCATTCGGTCTCGGCTTCACCTCCGGAACATTCTTCGCGGATTTCGCCGCCGTCGGCTACTTCTACCCTGCGGAGTACATCCGCCCGTATCAGGACTACGTACCCGGTGTATGGTCTCCTGAAATCCGCTACAACCGCAACCTTGTCAAGATCGTGGCGACACTCGGAGTGCGTTTCTAAACACGGCGCTGTCAGAGCGGCTCCATCGGCTGTCAGAACGGCTCCATCGAAAGGGCGCTGTAGGATTTGGAGCCTACGCTCTCCCTCAGGTAGGTGGAGCCGGTGGCTTTCTCCGAGCTGAAAAGCAGGAACTGATAGGTGTTCACCGCCGCTGCGGATTCCGGAGCAGAGGTCATATGGATGACACCGTCTATGAATCCGAGAGCTATGCTGCTCGAACCCCAGTAAATGGACAGTCCGTCGGAAAATCCGAGAGTGACATAGTTGCCCTTGTAGGTCCCGAGCTGCTGCGGTTCGATTATCACCGCGTGGCTTTCCGAGTCGAAATATGCCCTGACCTCGGGGGTGAAGTCGTTCATGTTCGACAAGCCGGAGATTGTGAGGTCATCGCCTCCAAGACTGTAGATATCAACGCGGAAAGAGGCCTCGGACGAAGAGGATGAATTTGCCACAGCGGCGGAAGCCCTGAACGCGCCGATGAAGTCGTCCGCCGTTTTGCTCCTGTCGAAATCCGCCGGGCTGTAGCCCTTTGTCGAGGCCGTCTTCTTCACCACCGTGGTGTCCCCGAACTCATTGACTATGCAGGCGCAGAGAGTGTAGGACAAACCCTGCTTGAGGGTGTTGAAAGCAGTGGAGAATCCCTCCTCCGACACCAGTTTCCCGACATATTCCTCATTTACCTCATTGCCCTTTTCCCAGACAAGCTCCTCAACACTCTGTTTCTGATATTTCTCGATATATTCGAGGTAGTCCGTCCTCATACATATATATTTCAACGACACCGCGTTGTCGGCCTGCATTTCCCAGAAAAGGGTCGTATATGGCGAATACATCGCGTTGGACTCGTCCCTCTTCCATTCGAAGACGTTGACCCTCGGAGTGTACTGCCCGTCCGGGTCGCAGGTGAAACGCCGCATATAGAGGACTGACGCGTCGGAGTTTTCATCATAGGCGAGAGCCACGGCGGTGCAGTTCCCTGTGCCGACATTCCAGAGTTCGGAACTGTCCTCATAGAGCGTCAGGACCGGAGCGCTTCCCGGCCGGCCGTCTTCGGAAAGAATCCGCTTCACCTCCTCCTGTGCGGCCGAGTCCGTCGTGAGGTCTCCGCTGACGACGGTAGCCTTGTAGAACTTGGTGAAATCGTTTTTGTAGAAAGAGATTCTCGGAGCCTTGAATCCCGTTTCCGAGGTTTCAATCCCGTCGAACGAAATCTCCACGACCGGAGTCCTGTCCTCCTCCCCATCGAAAGTGAGGGTTTCGTTCCCCTGGGCGAAATATCCCGCAGAAACATAGTAAATCAGATAGAACGAGAATGTGTCCTTGCCGTCGAAAGTGCAGGGATATGAGCTGTAGGCTGCGTCGTTTCCGGTATATACCGCCATATCAGAAACTTTGACATATTCGTTGTAATTTGAATTGTAATAGCCTATGGACTGCGCCGGGACCGTGCAGGAATTGTCATCGTTGAGTATGAACTTGAACGACACTCCGCTGGCCCAGTCGTTGACCCTGAAGATGTTCGTCCCGACGGCTTTCTCCACTTCAAGGCCCGAATCCCGCCCGGTATAGAAAGCATTGTAGCGGTAGGTGGCGGTCTGAGGCAGCTTTTCTCCGCTCTCATCGGTCCGGTAATATGTCTCCCATTCGAGCGTGTAGGAAACGCTTATCGTGACTTTGTCCGAAAACCCGGTGATATACGCGCCTCCGTCCGTCTCCTCCTGCCGGTCGTAAATCAGAATCTCGGCGTTCAGCGACGAACCGACCAGAAGATTCTCCAGATTCACTTCCACAGGAACGGTCACGGAATAGCCGCCGTCCGGAATCGTGACGGTCCCGGGAACAGTGAACGATTCCGCGTCATCCCCAATCATCTTCAGTTCCACGGAAAGTTCCCCCTCGCAGCCCGGACGGGCGACGGCGATTTCTATCGTCCCCGATTCCGTCCCCTGAGCGAATTCCTTGGTCAGTGAGGACTGGATGAAATGAATTTCTTTGGAATCGTCGGCGCTCGGGCTGAAAACAGTCCCTTTCTGTTCCTTGTCGCAGCCGGCCGCAAGGAGCAGCAATGCCGTCAGACAGAATATTGTTCCGTTATATCTCATTTTTCTATGAATTCTTAAGTTGTTTGCAAATCACGGATTCTGGTCTTCCTCGTTGATGTTCGGGTTGGCGTCAAGCTCGGCTTTCGGAATGGTCAGAACCCAGTCGTAGGTGTCCGCGCTGCTGAGGTCTATGCCGTTCCTTTTCATCGCCGTTATGCATTCCTCGGAGAATCCGTCCTCGGCCTTCCTGTCGATTCCCTGGCCGGTGCGGCGCACGTCGAAGATGCGCCCGTATTCCCCCCATAACTCCACACGCCTCTGAATCAGGATGTTCTCAAGCAGAGAACCCGTCCAGGTGGTCGTCGTCGCGCCGAGATTGGTTCCGGAATACCTTCCGGCATCGTACTTCGGATTTCTGCTTGCCATCACCTCGTTCATCAGTTCGCGGGCGGTATCCTGCTCTCCGAGTCTGAGAGCCGCTTCAGCGGCCGTGAAATACATCTCCTCGATTCTCATATAGATGTAGTCTCCGAGCCAGGACTGGACATTGGAGAAGGAGAATTTCTTCGAGATGTAAGGAGACTCGCTGTCCGTCGGATCCCACCACTTGAGGCGTATGTCTCCGGAACTGATGTGGTTGTACAGCTGTTTGTTTATCAGTTTCGGCGCAGACTTGGCGTAAGTTCCGTCAGTGTTGTCCATATGCGTGAAGAATCCTGCGTAGGCTCCGGACTGCTCCGAAGTCTCGATTCCAGCGCCCCACATCACGTTGGAGGCCGAAATGGAATTCATTCCTCCCATCAGTTCGCTCTCGCCTCCGATTTCGTAGCCTCCCTCCTCAATCGCCTTCGAAGCCGATTCGTATGCGCCTTTCCAGTCTCCGACGGCAAGGCAGAGTCTGGATTTGATTCCGAGGGCGACATATTCGTTGATATGGGATTTATTGCCTTTGTTGAGAGTGGAGACTGCGCCTGCGGCGAGCCTGACTATGGCCGAGTCTATGTCCGATTCAATCTGAGCATAAACGGTTTCAAGATTCTCGCGGGGCTTTCCTCCGGTGGAGATTGTCGTAGGCTCCGTGTAAACCGGCACTCCCGGGTCGCTCCAGCGGTATCTGTCCGTCATAGGGTTGTACGGAGGGCGGGCGAACCAGGTCGCGAGGTTGAGATAGGAGAACGCCCTGATGGCATAGGCCTGTCCCACGACATAGGAGACATCGGAGGAAGCCCCTCCCATCGTCTCTTTCGCCGCGATGACGCTGTTCGCGTCCGAAATCCATTTGTAGTTCGCATACCAGACGTCATAGGATCTGAAAGCGGAGGACGAATACTGGTTCTTAACATTGTAGATGTGGTCGTACCAGAACCATCCGTTCCCCATAGACTGCATTATGAGGTCGTCGGCCATCACGCTCTGCGCGAGGCTGTAGGCGGACACGCCGAAGCACTGGTGGGTGTTGCCCGAGGTCGACCATCCGGCGGTCCACATCGAACGGTAGATTCCGTTGACGGAGGTGATTGCCGTCGAGGCTTCTTTCATAAGCTCTTCACCGGAGCCTGAATCGGTCGGGTTGAACTCGAGCAGGGAGCTGTCACAGGAAACTGCCGCGAACGCAAGAACCGCAAGAATGTATTTTTTGTTTCTCATTGAAAATCCTCCTTAGAATTGAATGTCCAAACCGACGACCACAGCTCTTGATGGCGCATAGGAATATGACACGCTTCCCGTGAAATTATATTGCGGGTCCATCCCGTCGAGATGGTTGAACATCGCGATGTTGTCGGCTGTCAGGAAGATTCTCAGCGAGCCGATTTTCACTTTCGACAGCCATTCTTTCGGGAACGTGTAGCCGAGGGTGATGTTCTTGACGGCGAAATAGGACGCGCTGACCAGAGCCGAGTCGTTGGCCGGAGCGCTTCCTCCGATTTCCACCATCGGGACGTCGGTTATGTCTCCGGGCTTCTGCCATCTGCGGAGGACGTTCCTGTGCCAGTTGTTCCCGGCGTACTGGACATTCATCGTGCCGGAATACAGTCCGTCATACACCTTTCCTCCGATTGACCAGGTGGTGAGGAACGAGAGGTCTATATTCCTGAATATCACAAAGTTTGAACCGAGGCTTCCGGACACGGCCGGTTCACGGCTGCCCATATAGTACTTGCTCAGGGAGGCGAGAGACACGTTGTCGGTGACATATTCTTCGCACCTGACGTTGCTCACCGCCCCGGTCTCGTCGACACCCCTCTTCCAGTAGGCGTAGTATAGACGCTTTCCGGTCGCGGGATCGACTCCGGCGGTTTTGGAGAGGTAGAAAGTATATATCGGCCTGCCGACCTCGATGACCGATGTCCCGGCGCTTATGAAGTCCTGCGATGCGGTGAGGCTCGTGACCTTGTTGCGGTTCAGAGACACCAGAGCGTTGACATCCCATCTGAAATTCGTCCTGTCGAGGACATTGACCCTTCCGGAAAACTCGAAACCCTGATTGCGCATCGAACCGACGTTCGCGTCATATCCGGTGAAACCTGTCGAAATCGCGAGCGGACTCTCAAGAAGCATATCCCTGGTGTGGCGGTTGTAATATTCCGCAGTGAACGAGGCTTTCCCGCCGAAGAGCGACGCTTCGATTCCCGCGTTGAGATTGCCGTTCTTCTCCCAGGTGACCGACTTGTTCTCAAGCTTCGTCGCGAATGCCCCGGCCTCGCTGCCGTTGGCCCAGGTGTAGTCGTAGAGTCCCTGCCAGGCGTAATATGTGCCGAGATTGTCGTTGCCCTGCACCCCGTAGGAAACTTTCAGCGTCAGGTTGCCCAGCCAGGACGAGAACTGCTCCATGAACTTCTCCTGAGATATCCTCCAGGACGCTCCCACCGACCAGAAATTTCCCCAGCGGTCAGTCCTGTAGAATCTTGACGAGCCGTCGGTACGCCAGCTCGCATCGACATAGTAGCGGTCTTTGAAACCGTAGTTCAGCCGCGTGAACCACGACTCGATGGCGTAGTTGTTGGAATAGCTGGAGTTGCCCGAGGTCGTGACGGCCGGGTCAAGCTCGTCGATTCCGTCCTGGATGCCGGTCTTCTCCCCGGAGGCGTAGTTGTACCTGTAACGGTAGTACTCGTGGCCGAGCAGAACTTTCACGTCGTGCTCGGAGAAAGTCCTGTCATAGTTGAGAATCTGATTGAAAGTGTAGCTGAGCGTCCTCGTGTTGGTCTTGCTGAGTCGGCCTCCCTGACTGGCGGCGTTGCCGTGGTATTTGTCGTTCGTGATTGTCCGCTGGTAATCGTTGAAGTCAGTCCCCAGATTCACCGTCAGACGGAGCCCGTAGAGCGGAGCGTCCTTGTCGACGGTCCCGAGCGTCAGGTATGACCTCGCTGACAGGGTGTTGCGGTTGTAGTACGCCCTGTTGTTGTAGAGTTCGGCCTTCGAGTTGAAGCCCTGGGCGGAAGGACGGTTGGCGTAGCCGTTGTCGTCCTCGTCTCCATATTCATACTGACGGTTTCCCGATTCGTCGAGAATGTCGTTTCCTTCCATATCCTTGAGATAGACCGGATAGACCGGAGCCATGAACTGGGCGGTGTACCATACGTTGGATGTCGATGAACCCGAGAAATTCTGATAATCGGCGTTCGTGTGCGAATAGTTCGCGCTCATCCAGATTTTCATCCACGAATTGGCCTGCGAATCGACATTCACCCTTCCAGTGTAGCGGTCGAAGTCGGTGTTCTGAAGGATTCCGTTCTCCTTGTAATAGCCCATCGACACGAGATAGTTGACCTTTTCCGTCGCGCCGTTCACCGAGAATATGTGTTCGGTGCGCAGGGCCGCGTTGTCGCTGATTTCATCCATCCAGTTCTCGTCCCACGCCGCCACGGCATCCGACTTGACCTTCCCGGTGGAACGGTCGATGAGCGTATCCCAAGTGTAGTTCTTGTAGGGGTTGTAATATTCCGGATTCTTCAGACCGCCTATTGTCTGCCCGAGGTTGGCCGCCGCATATTCGCACGCGCCCTCGAAGTCCATCCCGGTGCCGTACTGGGCGCTGTTCCTCAGAGACTCGTAGGTCAGTTCCACGAACTCCTCCATATTCACGAGGTCATATCTCTTGAGCGACCTCGACGCGACTCCGGCGCTGCCCTTGTAGCTGACGACCGCCCTGTCCCCGCTGCCTTTCTTCGTAGTGATGACTATGACTCCGTTGGCCCCCCTCGCTCCGTACAGAGCACCGGCCGACGCATCCTTGAGGACGGTCAGAGACTCGATATCCGCCGGATTTATGGCGTTGAGTGAACCGTCGTAAGGGATTCCGTCCACGACATAAAGCGGAGTGGAGACGGCATTGACCGAACCTATTCCGCGAATCATTATGGATGCCCCCTCGCCGGGCTGTCCGCCCCCGGAGGTCACCTGAAGACCTGCCACCGTGCCTTCTATCGACTTGGTGACGTTGCCCGTCACCCTTTTCTGAAGTTCATCGCCCTTGACGACGGAGGCCGAACCGGTGAAACTGCTTTTCTTCGCCGTTCCGTAGGCCACGACCATCACTTCTCCGATTTCGTCCGCAAGAGCCTCCTCCTGAAGCACCACGTCGATGACGGTCTTCCCGCTCACGCTCACCTTCTGAGTTCCGTATCCTATGCTCGAAAAGGTCAGCACCGCATCGGACGGGATTCCGGACAACTCCCAGAGACCGTCGGAATCCGTGACAGTTCCCGTGGAAGTCCCCTCGATGAAGACTCCGACCCCGATGAGCGGGATGCCGGCGCCGTCCTTGACCGTACCGCGCACGGAGATGTTCTGGGCTCCGGCCGTCAGAATGCAGAGTACCGCCAGCACCGCCGAGACGAATGCTCTCTTTATTGTGTTATTCTTCATTTCCTGCTTCTAAGATGTGCATATTGTGAATGATGGTCCAGAGGTCTTCCGCCACATATCCCTGTGCCGGAACCGCCTCCATCCCGTCGAGTCTCGCCCCGACTTCCTCAGCCGTGAAATTTCCCGCGAGATTGACCGGATCCGGGACGGCCGCCCCTCTGACGGATGCGGCTGACGCTGTCTTCTCCTGCCCGGCCGCCGTCGTGGTGACGGAGGCATATCTTGTCAGCCTGTCCCCGGCCATATTCTTCACGGTCGCCAGAACGGTGTATGAGGTTTCAGGCTCGACAGTCATAAGCAATGCGAGACCGTTGCCGTTGATCGGTTCCAGATATGTTTCCTTCAGCTCCGTCCCCTTGTCCTCGACGAGAGCCGGATACGAAGATGTCGGAATCCCCGCAAGCGACGTCGTCTTTGCCAGCATAATCTTGCCGGAGGTCACGTCCACGCCCCTGAGGACGCTGGCGATTGTCGTCGAGGTCGGGCCGTATTTTTCGTTGACAAGAGCGGTGAGGGTGAACCAGGTCCTGGCCTCGTTCGAGACCTTGGTAGTAATCGAGTTGACGGTCAGCTCCTCTTCGCCCGAGGAAGAAGCCGCCAGAGTCGAAATCGTGTAGGATATCCCCGAACTGCACGGAGTCAGCGAGTTGTAGCCGGCGGCCGAGTTGACCAGAGTCAGATATTCGTCCTTGACGGCATAACTGTAGTCGGGGTCTTTGAGGAACGCCTTGATTGCCTCTTTGTCGTCAGGGTCGTCGAACAGCTTGTTGAAGGTGGCCGTTGGCAGGAGACGGTAGCGTATGCTCTGGACGTCGCTTCCTTTCCAGGTCATCCACACCGAGTTGGTCCATCCGTAGCCGGAGAGCGCGACATAGTCGTTGGTGAGGTAGAATCTCTGGCTGAACCATTCCGAGCCGCCGTAGTTCGGGCCTGACGACCATCCCGTGGATGTCGTGGTGAACCGTGCGGTATAAAGCCCGGTGGTGACGTTCCCGTCATAGTCCATTCCGAAGGCTATGATGTCGTAGCTCAACTCCGATGTGAGGCTTGCAATGCTGAAGCTGTTCGTGCCGACCTTGAGCGCGGAGGCCATCGCGAGCCTGAAGCTTATGCCGAGGCTTTCCGCATATTTGATTATCGCCGTACGGTACTTGTCTATTATGTCGGCCTCGTCATACTTCATCAGAGCGGATGAGGACACGACATCATAATAATAAGTCACATCCGGAGCAGCGTAGATGCCGAACGCGGCCGCGTCCGCAAGCACGGTTTCCGGTACGACCAGCAATGCGGGCACATCGTCTTCAGATGTCGTGAAAGCGGTTACGGCCGTCTCCGAAGCCGTGCTGCCCTCCCCGGAAGGGACGGCTCTGACGGAGAAAGTGTAGTCCGTACCTTTTTTAAGGTTCTGGAGCGTAAGCCTGTTTTCGGATGTGATCCCGCTGACCTCCCCGACGGAGTATTCGTAGCTTCCAGCTCCGGGTATGATGCTCCAGCTGATTATGGTCTTGGACGCATATGTGCTTCCTATGGTGATTTCAGGTTTGTCAAGCTGAGTCACGACAGATGTGCGCACGTGGACGTGGGCGTATTCCGACGGCGCGGATGACCCGCCCTCCGCAGGATTGGCCCTGAGCCTGACGACATACTCCGTCCCGGCATCCAGCCCGCTGAATCCGGCCGACAGATTTCCGGTCGTTTCAGGCTCGCCGTCGTTGAGAGCGAAGGTATAATCCGCCGCGCCATAGACCTTCCCCCAGTCGATGCGGAATCCGGACACCGTCACCTCGCTGACCTTGACTTCCGGAGTCTTGAGAATCCGCGCTGCGGTCTCCTCCGCATTTTCCGGACTGCATCCGGTGAAGAGCAGAATGGCCGCGGGGACGGCGGCGAGTATCAGTTTCGAGGCATTCTTCATCTTCGTCATTCTTCCCGTCTTTCTCATTTCACTGTTACATTGATGATTCTGACGGACTGGTTCCCGTCAGTGATTCTGATTGCGGTTCCGCCGGCCGCCACGCCGCGGACCGTAAGAATTCCTTCCCTTAGGCTGACTTCCGCAATCCCCGGAACGGTCACCGACCAGACAAGCACGTCGGTTCTGTAGAAATAGTCCGCGAGATTGACCGACTTCTCCTCTCCGGCGCCGAGCGTGATGTCCGGAATCGGAGCAACTTTCTGAACCGCAAGCAGCAGCTGCCAGGTGTCCAGGGAGCCGACTCCCATATTTCCGAAATACGGTTCTCCGCAGAACGGGTCGACCGGAGTCACGCTGGACAGCAGAGCCTCCTTCAGCATTCCGCAGGTTAGCCCCTTCTTCTTTTCCGCGCCGTAGTACAGGCTCACGGCGAGAGCGCAGGCTCCGGACACGTGAGGGCAGGCCATCGATGTCCCGTTGATTCCCGCATAGGATGAACTTCCGTCCTCGGCGATGCTTGTACTGTAAACTCCTCCGTATGTGGAGTTGAGCGTAAGGTCGCCGCCCGGTGCGGAGATGCTCACCCATTTGCCGTAGTTGGTATAGTAGGACGGTGTCCCGAGCCACGATGTGGCGGCCACGCTGACCACATTCTCGTCCGACGCGGGATAGCAGAGTTCGCCGGAAGCGTCGTTCCCGGCCGCGAAAATCACTATTCCGCCCGCCATCGGGCCTTCCTGCTCACCGTTTTCATCCATTCCGGCATATTTCACGAAATAGCGTATGGCCTCGGCGAGCGCCGAGTATCCTCCTTTTGTCCAGTCGGTACGGGAGAGCGCTCCCGAAGCGTAGCCCCAGCTGTTCTGGCAGATTACCGCGCCGTTGTCAGCGGCGTACTTGATTGCGCGCACCTGCGCTCCGAGTCCTCCGCCGGAATTCCCGGATTCGGAAGCTCCCAGAGTTTCGCAGGACATTATCCTGACCCCGTCACCCCTGCCTGAGCCTCCGGCGATTCCGTTGACTCCGATTCCGTTGTTGTTAACGGCGGCGATTGTGCCGGCGACATGAGTGCCGTGCATATTGTCAGCGGAGAAAGTGAGTTCCCCCTTATTGTCCGTAAAATTGAAACCGTAGATGTCATCGACATAGCCGTTCCCGTCGTCATCTATTCCGTTCCCGGGAATCTCCTTCGTGTTCACCCACATATTGTCCGCAAGATCCTCGTGGTCATATTTCACCCCCTGGTCGATCACGGCCACAATGACATCCGGATTGCCCGTGCAGAGCTGCCACGCGGCATAGACATTCGCATCCGCGCCCACGACAGTGGAGTTGGCGTACACGTTCCCCGGATTGTTGTAGTGCCACTGCATCCTCTGCGAACGCAAACTCTCGTTGAAAGGGAAAGGCAGATTTCTTGCCGACCCGGAGGATTTTACGGCCGGACCGGCAGCGGCGTCCCCGGAGCCGGTCACGGCCGCAGCTTCATCGGCGGCATCCGGCATTGAGGCCACCGAATATGAGGCCGCCACCGTCGGGATGGAATATTCCACGACCTCCACGCCGTCGCAGCCGGAGAGCATCTGCGCGACTCCGGACACCGGAAGAGTCTCATCGTATTTCACGATGAACCATCTGTCCATACCTTCATCCGCGGTCCGTTTCTCGAAACGGCCGCAGCTCGGGAACAGGCGTTCGAAGCTGACCGTACCGATGTCCATCAGTATCCTGTCAACCTCGGTGCTGCCCGAAACAGGAACTGGACCCAATTCTGAACCAGGGGTTGAACTCCGGACCGTCGCCGAAGATTTCGACGGCACACCTCCGGAAGCCTTCATCTTCACGATAATCTCCCCCTGAATCGCCGCGTCCGGTGAGAATACGACAATCGGCCCGTCGCTTTCCGCTCCGGGTCTGCCGCCGTCATCCCCTCCGATTCTTTCACATCCCGCCGCCGCTGCGAGCAGTGCGACAGGCAACAAGAATCTGTTTCTCATCATCTGTTTTTAACGATTATTCCTTCACGCATCTCACCTGACCGGTGTAAACCTGCGCCCTGGTCTGATAATAGGCCCAATTTCCGTTGAACGCGGCCACGAAATGTTTGCAGCTCTGATTTGATTTCTCCGAATCATACAGGCCTTCCTGACTCGTCAGATAGAAAGTCTGGCCGCTGGAGTAGTTGTATGGGGTCACGTTCTGCGAGTACGAAGACGGGTAGATGTTCCCCACCATAGGGTAGAAATCTCCGGTCGGTTTCCATACACGGCCGCAGTCCTTTTCCTCATTCCACAGATATTTTTCGCTGACTCCGTTCCCGTCATATTCGTTGTGCTTGCCGCCTGTCGTGACACTGTCATTGCCGGCGGACGAGCCCCACATATCCTTGCCCGGCACCCTGTAGCCCGGAGGACAAGGGTCGAAGATTGTCTTTTCTTCACCCCAGAGACCCGGATTGACGCTGTCTTCATCGCTTGAGTTGACATACCAGTCTCCGCCGCTCGTGTAATAGCTCGTCAGGAAACGCATCGGGTTGGCCGTCGCGAACGGGATGTTGCCAGGAGCGCCGAACGAAGCCTGGGCCCTGAACTTGGAGTCTATCTCCCACTCGCCCGTACCGTCGCCGATTTCAAGATTCTGCTTGTTCCATTCAGGGTCGTTGCTGCAATAGTCCTTCGTCTGCTCCGCATCTTCATAGTCGGTGATTCCGCTGTAGTCCTTGTACGGGGAGCGGGACGGAATGAAAGGGTCTTTGCGTCCCATCTGGTAAATCATTCCACGGTTGTTTATGTCCATCGGAGTATTGTTGAGAGCTCCGAGGTTGCGGTCCATAATCTGAGCGATCACATCGCCTTCCGGCCCGATGTGGTCGTGAACCGTCACTTCATTGTCCGTCACCCATATATGCCAGCTCCAGAGCACCTTTCCCTTGATGTTCTTGACGGCTATGAGGGCGTTCCCCTCGCTTCTGCCCGTGGAGAAGGATATGTATCCGCCACCGTAAACGGGCGTCCCGTCTATGATTTCATAGGACATCGTGCGGTCTCCGTCGTTGCGGGCCTCCCAGAGCAGTTCAGCATAGGCGGCGTTCTCCACCGTGAGACCCTCGTTCTCGATGTATTTCGACCTGCCGTCCCTGCCGCCGTTGCCCTTTATGTCGCAGCGGAATTTGTAAGTCCCGTTTGTCCCGGCGATGTAGCAGTTCGCGGTTCCGTCCGCGCTGAGGTTTTCAGCGCCGTCGGATCTCTGCGTGATGTTCAGTTCCGCCTCTCTGGTCTCTCCGTCTCTCTCTGCGACAATCTTCAGCTTACCGCTTTTTGCAGCGCCGTTGTTGGTCTGCGCCTCCACGACTATGTATTCCCCCTCCTCATCGGTGCCGGCTGTGAACCATCCGTCCGAAGGCAGGTCAAAGCTCCACTTCTCCGCATTGGTCGCGACCGTGACAAGAGCCTTTCCTCCATCGTTGTCAAATACGATTCTGGAATCCGACAGCTGGAGAAAGAGCGGAGCCTGATATTCCTCCGGATCGACTTTAACCGTGTCGGTGCAGCCGGCGGCGATACCCGCCACCGCTATTATCGGTATTATTATATGTCTGAATTTCATATTCTTTGCATTTTGAAGATTATTCCTTGCATGCGGCAGGGATGGCCGCATAGTCCGTGAGTTTCGTGCAGCCCCTGAACGCCAGCTTGATGTTGGTAGGCACGGCGAAGCCTGTTTCCGCAGTCCTTTCATAAATATGGCATTTCACTCCGTTCACCACGGTGTACGGAGACTCCCCTGAAAGCGAGACGCATCCGTCAAACACTGCGTTGAAACTTACCGCCGCCTTGAAGTTGTCGAAGATTCCGACAGGGACGCTCTCCAGTGCGGAGCAGTCTTTGAACACGGAAGTCACATTCTTCACTTTCTCCGGATTGATGAAAAGATTCTCCCCGACTTCCTTCAACGCCGTGCATCCGTTGAATATGCTGCCGATGGTGGCTGCTCCGTAGGCGAAGTTGAAGACTTCCGAACCTGCTTTCTCAAGAGCCGTGCATCCGCTGAAAGCACCGGTGAATATGCTGATCTTTGCGTTGTTCTTGAAAAGCCCCGACGGGACTTCCTTGAGAGCGGTGCAGTTCTGGAATATGTATTGGACGGTCGCGGCGGATGTGTTGATTCCGTTGAACGCATCGGCCGCTATGCCTGTCAGAGACGGACAGTCGGCGAACATCCTGCTGAGAGTCTTCATTTTCGTCGTAGTTCCGAACAGTCCCGACGGAACTGCCTGAAGAGCCTGGCATTTCTGGAAGCAGCTTTCCACAGTCGTTGCACTGACATTCTTCGCGAACAGTTTTTCCGGAATCGTCACGAGGGAGGTGCAGCCATAGAATGTCTTCTTGAAGGTGCTCGCGGCAGTCAGTCCGTCAAAGAATCCGGATGGAAGGCTTTCCAGCGCCGTGCACTCCTCGAAAGCTGATTCGAGAGAAACGCTCTTCGTGTTCGTGCCGAATATGTTGCCGACGGAGGTCAACGCGGTGCAGCCTTTGAACGCCGTCTTATATGTCTTCACCGCGCTGTTGCTTGAGAAAAGTCCGTCAGGCAGACTCTTGAGGGACAGACATCCATTGAATGCGCTTTCGAACGATGTCGTCTTCACCATCGCCGAGAAAAGGGACGACGGAACTGATTCTATTCCCGAGCCTGTAAATACCGTCGCGGCGCTTGTTACGGCGGACTGAGCCGCGAACAGAGCTCCCGGAACGGTTTTCAGACCTGTGCACCCGGAGAACATCGAGGAGATGTTGGTTACGGCAGCAAGCGGGGAGAAGAGCGCTTCCGGAACAGTCTCAAGACTTGTGCATCCGAGGAACAGGCTTGAGGCGTTGGTCACTTTTGCCGCTCCTTCAAATGCGTTTTCCGAAATCTTGGACAGACCCGTGCAGTTCTTGAAAAGGTTGGAGATGTTGGTGCAGGCATTGCACCCTGACAGAATGCCGGCGCCGACTTCCGTTATTCCGGTGCAGCCGGTGAAGACTCCTGAGAGGGAGGTGACTGCGGAAAGCCCGGTGAACACTCCCTCCGGAACGGTTTCAAGCGCCGTACAGTTCTGGAATACGCTTGAGAATGTCGCCACTGCGCTGAAATCCCTGAACAGTCCGGAAGGTATCGTCTTCAGTGACGTGCACCCGCTGAATACGTTTGAGAACTGGTTTATCGTCGTGAATCCGTCGAACAGTCCGGCGGGCACTTCCGTGAGGGAGGTGCAGTCCTGGAACAGCATATTGAGACCGGTTTTCAGGACAACGGCCTGCGCTCCGGAATTCTTGAACAGGTCGGCCGGAATGCTTTCGAGCTCAGTGCAGCCACTGAAACAGGTCATGAATGTCGTGACCTTGGAGCATCCTTTGAAGACATCGGCGGGAATGGTTCTGATTTTCGTCTTGCTGAAAGTCTGCTGAAAGTTCTCGCACTTTGTGTTGTTCGCAAACAGTCCGGCAGGGATTTCAGTGATTCCGGTGGCGAGGAACGCCATTCTGAAAGATGTACATTCAGTCTGTTTCCTGAATATTCCGGCGGGGATTGACGTCAGTGCGCTGTCCGCGTTGAATATCGCATTGAATGTGGTGATCTTCGGATTGTTCGCGAACATATCTTCGTCTATTGACTGAAGTTTGTCCATTCTGGCGAATGTCGCGGAGCATATCTCAAGTTCCGGGTTGTTGGCGAACAGATTCTTGTCAATGTTTGTCACCAGTTTACACCCGTCGAAAGCCGATGTCGCATCGGTGAGTTTCGGGCAGTTTGCCAGAAGCTCTGCAGGAATCTCCGCGATGGAATAGCAGTAGATGAACATCGAGTTGATGTCCGTACATTCGACGGCATTGCTCAGGAGTCCTTCCGGAATCGCCTGGAGTTTCTGACAATTGTTAAATGCATTTTTGAATGTGGTCGTCTGTGAGAACGAACCCACGATGTCCGACGGAATGCTCTTGAGCTCGCCGCAGCCGTAGAAGGCGTTGCTCAACGAAGTCACGCCGAGTTCACCCCAGCTGAAGACCTCCTCAATCTGAGCTTTCTGTGTGGAGGACAGGGAATAAGAACTGATTCCGCTTGCGCCGCCCTTGAAAGAGACGACATAATAGCCCGGATCGTTGTAGGTGTGTTTCGGGCAGTCGGCTGACACGGTCTCCACCGTACCGTCACCCCAGTCTATCGTGGACTCTCCGCTCACTCCCGTCACCGGCATCGCGGAGACATAGGTGGTCGTCGTCTTGGATTCATATTCCGTCACGTTCAGTCCGAGAATGAACGCCTTCGTGTCGATTCCAGCCTGGGAGACGATGATTTCCTTCGTGTCCGTATTTTCCCTGCCGTCGCCTGTCGTGACCGTAATCCTGACGGTTCTCGATTCGGAACCGGGATTCGGTACCGGAGTGAACTTGAATCCCGTCTCTGTCTTCTCGACCGTCAGCCATCCGCTTTCATTTCCTGAAACGGTGTAGTCCCAGTCGAAGTTGGCATTGATTCCGATTTCCTGAACATCGCTTGAGAAAGGTGTCACAGGCACGGTCTGCTTTGACGGTTCGACAAGCGCCGCCCTGTCCTGAAGCACGGCTATGGTCTCGGTGACGAGCTTTTCTCCGCTGCCGGCCTTGAGGATGAATTTCACCTCCCTGTCTTCATATTCCTCGTTGGGATAGACGCTGATCGTGACATTGTCGCCGTCCCTGCCGACCAGCATCCATTCACATCCGGATGTCTCGAAAGTCCAGTCCGAATCGGAGGAGACGACCTCGAACGACGCTTCCAGTTCTCCCTTCGCGGCAAGATGGAAATTGTTTTCCGAAGCCACAATCTCCGCCGTTCCGAGAGCGTTCTGCGTGACACCTACGGTCGCCGTCTTGTTCCCGGCCTTTATCGTCACGACGGCTGTGAGCTGTTCCTCCAGAGTGTTGCCGTCGCAGGACAACGTCAGCTGATTTGTCTCACTGTCAGCCTTATAGTCAAGAAATGATTTGCCCCCCCCGGTCACCTCGCAGGTCCATTCGGTGTTGGTGTTGACATCAAGGACGACTTTGCCTCCGAGACTTTTGAAGGCAATGCTTCCCTCAGTCGCGGTTTCCGAAGTGAAAAGTGTGTTTCTGGAACTGATTTCCAGAGAGGCGGCGGGCGCAATCCCGTTCTCTCCCGGAACGGGGTTCTGATAGTTGATGGTCTCCTTGGTGCAGGCGCAGAGCGAAACCGCCAATAATGCCGTATATATGTATGTTATCTTTCTCATAAATCCTTTACGAATCTGTTCGGGTTCATATCCGTTTACTGTTCATCGTTATCCGTGTCCGCTTTTTCCGCTTTCACGAGATACATCTTCCCGTCGGCGTACCACACGTCGCCGAGCATGTTGGTACTCCCTTCCGGCATAATCTTGACGATAAGTCCGAGAATGCCGTAGTCTTCATCAAAGCCGCTCAAAAGGATTGCCGGGCAGTTGTCCGAAGTTCCGTCCGTCGCCGTTCCCGCAGTTCCGTAGATGATTCCCGTCTCGAACTTCCCTTCTGTGAGCTGGACGAGATAGTAGAACCTATATTGCGTGGAAGTGAGGGAAGCTATCTCCTTCGTGAGGCACAGTGAGCCGAGGGTCAGGACCATACGCTTCGTCTCCTTGTCGTAGGACGCTTCGTATTCCGTGCCTTCCACGAACAGATTCCTGATGGTGAAAGTCTTGCCGTATTCCTTCTGCTCGATTGTGCAATATGTTCCGATTCCCGGCGAATCGATGACTTTTCCGCCGTAGTGCCAGCGCTCCGCGTACAGTCCGAAGCTGCCCAGCATCTGGAAATAAGGATTCTCTTCTCGTGAAATCTGGGAAAGCTTCATCTCCCGGCTCGTCTCCTCTCCGCCCGCTGATGCGGTTACGGTGATTTTTGCCTCGCGGTGCTCTCCTGAGTTCGCGGCGGCGCTGACCCTGACAAGATTGCCCTCCGTCTCAATAGCAAGCCAGTCGGCATCGGAAGACACTTCCCATTCGTCATTCGTCTCCACCGTGAATATGAATTCCTCTCCCTCGGAATCGAGTTCAAGTTCTTCCGCCCCGTTGATTTTCAGGGACAGAACAGCTCCGCTCCACGATTGGGACACCGTGATTTCCTTTTTCCCGGAGTTTGACTCCAGCGTGACCGTACCGTTCTTGATGTTTCCGGAATCGTTCGCGGAGACGGTGATTGTCACGCAGTCTCCCTCATCCTCGGCCGTAATCCACGAATCCGACACTGAAGAATGCCACTCCGAAGGGCACGCCACTGAAATCGTGGCCGAACCGCCCTCCTTCGGGAACGCCACCTCGTTCTGAGAGATGAGAAGCACGTCGGCCGTCTCCTCTCTGGTAATCTTGCTGCATGAGAAAATGACAAGCAGCGGGATTGCAGACAATACAAGCAATCTTTTCATAAAAACACTTATTTTTAACACTACTGAGTTTCATTCGGGATATATACACCCCTGAAGCCGGACCCGCCGGCTGAGCGGCTTTTACAGTGTACGCTTCACTTCGACAATCTGGTAGGCCTCGACAATGTCACCTACCTTGATGTCGTTGTAGTTCTGGATGTTAAGACCGCAGTCCTGACCGGAAACCACCTCCTTGACATCGTCCTTGAACCTCTTGAGCGAACCGAGTTCGCCGGTGTAAATCACGATGCCGTCACGGATGACGCGGATTTTGGACGTGCGCTGGAGCTTGCCCTCGCGCACGACGGCTCCCGCGATGGTTCCGACCTTGGAAATCTTGAATGTCTCAAGCACTTCGGCGGTTGCGGAAATCTCCTCCTTCTCCTCCGGAGCGAGCATACCCTCGATACCGTCCTTGACCTCGTTGATCGCGTCGTAGATGACGGAGTAGAGACGGATTTCGATTTCCTCCTTCTCGGCAAGCTTGCGCGCACCTGTCGAAGGACGCACCTGGAAGCCGATTATGACGGCGTCCGAAGCCGCCGCGAGAAGAACGTCGGACTCGGAGATTGCTCCGACAGCCTTGTGAATGACGTTCACGCGCACCTCCTCGGTGGAGAGTTTGATGAGGGAGTCGGACAGAGCCTCGACTGAACCGTCCACATCACCCTTGACGATGACGTTGAGTTCCTTGAAGTTGCCGATTGCGATACGGCGTCCGATTTCCTCGAGGGTCATATGCTTCTGGGTCTTGATGCCCTGGATGCGGATGAGCTGCTCGCGCTTGTTGGCGATTTCCTTCGCCTCGCGCTCGTCGGCCATCACGTTGAAGGTCTCGCCCGCAGTCGGCGCTCCGTTGAGTCCGAGGACGGAGACCGGAGTCGAAGGGCCGGCCTCGGTCACTTTCTGGCCGCGCTCGTTGAACATCGCCTTCACCCTGCCCGTGTAGCAGCCCGAGAGCATCACGTCTCCCACGTGCATCGTGCCGTTCTGGACGAGAACCGTGGCGAGATATCCGCGTCCCTTGTCGAGGGATGACTCGATGACCGCGCCCGTGGCCCTGCGGCCCGGATTGGCCTTGAGGTCGAGCAGGTCGGCCTCAAGAAGCACCTTGTCGAGAAGAAGCTCGACATTGATTCCCTTCTTCGCCGAGATTTCCTGACACTGGTACTTTCCTCCCCAGTCCTCCACGAGTATGTTCATGTTCGAGAGCTGCTCCCGGATCTTGTCCGGATTCGCTCCCGGCTTGTCTATCTTGTTGATTGCGAAAATCATCGGAACACCGGCCGCCTGAGCGTGGCTGATGGCCTCGACCGTCTGCGGCATTATCGCGTCATCGGCGGCGATGATTATGATCGCGAGGTCGGTCATCTTCGCTCCCCGGGCACGCATCGCCGTGAAGGCCTCGTGACCAGGGGTGTCGAGAAAGGTGATTCTCCGGCCGTTCGGAAGCTCGACATTGTAGGCTCCGATGTGCTGGGTGATTCCGCCGGCCTCTCCGGCAATCACGTTAGCTTTTCGTATGTAGTCCAAAAGGGATGTCTTACCGTGGTCGACGTGACCCATCACGGTGATTACCGGAGGTCTCGGCACGAGGTCTTCCGGCTTGTCGGCCTCCTCTTCTGAATTGATTTCTTCGGTGAGTGTCGCGGTCACGAACTCCACTTCATAGCCGAACTCCTCGGCGACGAGAACGAGAGTCTCGGCGTCAAGCCTCTGGTTGATGGACACCATGAGTCCGAGGCTCATGCAGGCCGCGATGACCTTGGTGACAGGCGTGTTGTTCATCAGGGTCGCGAGGTCGTTGACCGTTACGAACTCCGTGACTTTCAGAACCTTCTTGTCAAGTTCCTGCTGCTGAATCTCCTCCTGGAGCCTGTCGGCCGCAGCCTCCCTCTTCTCTTTCCTGTGTTTTGCGCCGAAGTTGCCCTTCCCTTCGTTCATACGGGCGTAGGTCTCCTTGATCTGCTTCTGGATTTCCTTCTGCATCTCCTCGCTCTCGGCCTCGGTCATTGCAGGCTTGAACCTGTCCCGTCCACGGCTGCGTTTTCCTCCGCCGGACTCATTCCTGCGGGCGTCACGTCCGAAATCACGTCCGTTCTTGCCTGAGCCGCCGTTCTTGTTCCCGCCTCCGTTCTTGCCTGAGCCGCCGTTCGAAGCGTCAATCTTTGTGACATCCACTTTCTGGCTCTGTCCCGGCTTGATTCTCTCCCTCTTGCCCTTCTTCTTCGGAGTCTCGAACTTGCTCAGGTCAACCTTGCCCATGACTTTAGGCCCGGTCAGCCGTTCAACGGCGATAACCGCCTCCTGCGGCTCTTTCCTGACCACTTCCGCCGGCTTCACGGACCCGGCTGCTGGGGATTCGGCTGCTTCGTCCGTCTTCTCCGTATCTCTTTTTTCCGCGCCGTCGTCTCCGGTACTGTCCGCAGTCTCAGGTACGACGCCCTCCTTTTCCGGTTTCGGGGATTCATCGATGTGCTCCTCGGACGGCTTGACCTCGGCCGCCGGGCTGACCGTCTCCGCCGGAGCAGTCTTTTCCGGAGTCACGGCCGCAGACGTCTCCGTCCGCTCTTCAGCGCGCACTTCCGGAACCGGTTTTTCTTCGGCATTCTGCGAAAGCCCTGCGGAAGGTTTCTCTTCAGCAGGAGCAGCCGGAGCAGTCTGAACTTCCGGTGCAACCGGCGCGGCCGGAGTCTCCGCGACAGGCGCGGGCTTTTCCGGCGCAGTCTTCTCCGGAGCCCCGGAAATGGAAGTGGTCTTTATGATCACCTCCCTGTCAGCCTCCTCATCCTCGACCGCAGGCTTCTTCTTCGACACGTCCATCACTTCCTTGAGCTTCGTCGCCACCTTCTCCGAATCCATCTTCGCGGCAAGGTCTCCTCCGAACTTGGACTCGACCGCCGGCATATATTCGTCGGAAATCTTGGTGTTCGGGTCGCTGGAGGTGATGTTCGCCCCTTTCCCGTTCAGGAATTCGATGAGTGTGCCCACTCCGACGTTGAACTGTCTCGCAATTTTACTTAATCTGATTTCTGCCATATATCCCCATTATAGTTTTCTCAAATCCATACTCTTTCCGCATCGCCCTTCTGACACGCCGGACGGCGGGCGTCCACAGACCTTGAAAATGTCCGGCACGCCTGTCTCCTACTCGAACTCGGAGCTGAGGATGCGGCGCACGTCAGCCACCGTCTCGTCCTCGAGATCGGCCCTCTTCGCAAGCTCGTCAGGCTCGATGGCGAGCACGCTCTTCGCCGTGTCGCAGCCGATTGACTTGAGCTTGTCGATGACCCACTGGTCAATCTCGTCGTCGAACTCTTCGAGCAGGATGTCGTAATCCTCCTCGTCATCCGGAGTTTCGGACTTCGGAGTCTCTCTCCAGACCTCAATCTCCTTGTCCACGAGCATTCCCGCGAGACGGATGTTCACACCGCCCCGGCCGATTCCCTTGGTGACTTCCTCAGGAAGCATATAGACCCGGATTTTCCCGTCCTCGCCGTTCACTATCGACGAAATCTTCGCCGGAGCGAGCGCACGGGTGATGAGAAGCTGGGTGTTGGATGTCCACTGAATCACGTCGATGTTCTCGTTGCGGAGTTCGCGGACTATGCCTATGATGCGGGAACCCTTCACGCCGATGCAGGCTCCGATCGGGTCAATCCTGTCGTCATAGGACTCCACGGCGACCTTAGCCCTCTGGCCGGGAACACGCACAACCTTCTTGATGGTGATGAGACCGTCGTAAATCTCGGGAACCTCGGATTCGAAAAGCTTGGCGAGGAAATCGTCCGAAACGCGCGAAAGCGTGATTATCGGAGTGGTGTTCCTCATCTCCACCGATTTGATGATGGCCTTCACGGTGTCGCCCTTCTTGAAGTGCTCGCCCGGAATCTGCTCCATCTTCGGAAGCTTCAGCTCATTGCCCTCGTCATCAAGAAGAATGACCTCCTTGGCCCAGGTCTGATGGACTTCCCCGGCGAAAAGCTGTCCGACCAGATCCTTATATTTATTGTAGAGGTTGGCCTTCTCAAGATCCATTATGCGGCCCTGAAGATTCTGCCTTATGTTGAGTATGCCCCTGCGGCCGAAGTCCTTCATCTCGATTTTCTTCGCGAAGGTCTCCCCGATTTCGTAGTCGTCCCCGTCCGCGTTCACCTCCTCGAGCGAAATCTGCTTGTTCGGATCCTCGACTGTCTCAACGACCTCGCGGTTCCAGTAGATTTCGCAGTCACCCTTGTCGATGTTGATGATGACGTCGAAATTGTCGGCGTCGCCATAGACCTTGGCAATCTGTGTCCTGAAAACATCCTCGAGCACCCCCATCATCGTCGGGCGGTCGATGTTCTTCTGATTCTTAAATTCCGCGAACGCGTCCTTAAGTTCAATCTTTTCCATATCGTATGAATATCGTTTTATTTTTTCGAATGTATATTTTCCCGAATGTTGAAATATGTCTTCGGACATATGTCCATATCATTTGAAATCGATATGCGGACGTACGGAATTGATTTCGTCATATCCGAACGTGTCGCAATGCTCCACGAGTTCCTTTTTCTTCTTCCCGTCTACGGACTCGCGGACGCTGTATTTCAATGTCACCGAATTTTCGTCCGCAGAGACAAGCTCCGCCACGAATTTCCTCCCTCCTTTCAGCGCGGCCTCGACCACCGTCCCGACGGCTTTCAGATACTGTCTGAACACCTTGAACGGGCGGTCAAGCCCCGCCGAGGTCACCGTCAGCGAATAGTCCTCCTTTTCCCGGTCGAAACTCTCCTCGAAAACGCGGCTTATTTCAACGCAGTCGTCCATTACGACATCGGCCGCCTCCGACTCTATGACAATCTCCACATCGTTGTCTTTCGAGACATTTATTTCGACAATGAAGCATCCCCGTGCAACGACGGCCGCATCCACTGCATCTATGATTTCTGAAATTTTCATTTCAACAGAATTTACCGGGTTCGGAGCATGAAAAAAGGGAACTCAACGTCCCCTTTCTCTCTCACGGCGGCAAAGGTAGGAAAAATGTATTACCTTTGCAAATATTTTTAAAAAACAGAAATCTGCTTATGGAATTGACAGCAGGACAGATAGCGGAGGTGTTGAACGGAGATGTCGATGGAGACAGGGACGCCCGGGTGACGACTTTCGCGAGGATAGAGAACGGGAAGAGCGGCGCGATATCATTTTACGCAAATCCGAAATACGAGAAATATGTCTATGAAAGCAAGGCTTCGGTAATCATAGTGAACCGGAGCTTCGAGCCGAAACGGACGGTAGGCGCGACGCTCGTGAGAGTCGATGACGCATACTCCGCAGTGGCGCTGCTTCTTGAATATGTCACCGCGCAGAAGAAGAAATATTTCCGCCACCGCGGAAGCCGCTGCCACGTGGCCTTCTCCTCGAAGATAGGCAGGAAAGTCTATGTCGGCGATTTCGCGTATATAGGAAAGAAGGCGAAAGTCGGGGACTGTACGAAAATCTACGAACAGGTCTATGTGGGCGAAGGCGCGACAATCGGGAAGAACTGCATACTCTACCCGGGCGTGAAGATTTATCCCGGGATGGTCATCGGCGACAACGTAATCATCCACGCGAACGCGGTCATCGGGGCCGACGGTTTCGGATTCGCTCCGCTCGAGGACGGGACATACAGGAAAATCGAGCATACGGGGAACGTCATCATCGAAGACAATGTGGAAATCGGAGCGAACACCTGCGTGGACAAGTCACAGATCGGCTCCACCATTATTCATAAAGGGGTTAAAATAGACAACCTCTGCCAGATTGCGCACAATGTCGAAGTGGGCGAAAACACGGTGATGAGCGCGATGGTCGGCATCGCCGGCTCGACGAAGGTCGGGGAGCACTGCATCTTCGCCGGGCAGGCCGGAATCGCCAACGGGCTGAAAGTCCCGGCACATACGACGCTCGGAGCGCAGACAGGTCTCATCGGAAGCCCCAAGAACGAAGGGGAGGTGCTCTTCGGAACGCCGGCCCTCCCGCACAGGGATTTCCTCAGGGCGTACGCAATCTTCAGAAAGAGCGGAAAAAGCGGGAAATAGCGGAATTATGGAAAATTTACTTACCTTTGCGCCCCACAATTGTTGAAAATGGAAATTATTCATTGTCTCGGGTCGTAGATTGCAGGGCGGAAAGGGCCTGAATCGGCAGAGATTCTGAATCGGATTTTTGAAATGAGAAAGCAGAACACACTTAAGAAGGAATATACGTTCGAGGGCAAGGGGCTTCACAGCGGAAAGTCGGTGAAGATGACGCTCAAGCCGGCTCCGGCGAACACCGGAATACGTTTCACAAGGACAGACATAGGACAGGATGCGACGGTTGACGCTCTCGCGGAAAATGTTTCATCGACGGCGCGCAGCACCACGATATCATCCGGGAATGCGGTCGTCGGAACGATAGAGCACCTTCTCTCGGCCCTCACCGGTCTCGGAGTGGACAACGTGCTGATTGACATAGACAACGCGGAAGTCCCCATTCTTGACGGAAGCGCGAAGCCCTATGTGGACGCCATCGCCCCGGACGGGCTTGAGGAACAGGACGAGCCGAGACGCTATGTGACGCTGAAAGAGAAAGTCGAGTACAGGAATCCCGAGACGGGGGCGTACCTGACCATAGAACCGGCTGACACGTTCAGCTACGGAATCACGATAGACTTCAATTCCAAGGTTCTCGGAATCCAGAGCGCAAGGTTCGACGCCGGTACGGACTACATCCGCGAAATCAGCGCCTGCCGCACGTTCTGCTTCTTCCACGAGGTCGAATATCTGCTCGCCAACAACCTCATCAAGGGCGGCGACGTGGACAACGCGCTGGTGATTGTGGAGAACCCAATCACCGTGGAACAGCTCAAGAACGTGTGCAGCCACATCGGCAAGCCGGAACTCAAAGTCAAGAACGGCTACCTCAACGAGTCGCTGCATTTCGACAACGAATGCGCACGGCACAAGCTGCTCGACCTCATCGGAGACCTGCGTCTGACGGGAGGATTCCTTCAGGCGAAAGTGACGGCTTACAAGTCCGGCCACACCATCAACACCACGGTCGCGAAACTGGTCCGTGCGGAAGTCGCCGGGAAAAAATAAAAGGAAAGAAATATGAGTACGACCATCCATCCGCTCGCCTGCGTTCATCCGAACGCCAAGATTGGCGAGAATGTCGAAATCGGGCCTTATGCCTACATCGATGAATTTGTGGAAATCGGTGACGGCTGCCAGATTCTGCCTCACGCCACCATCTTCAACTATGTGAAGATGGGTCGGAACTGCCGCGTATTCCCGGGAGCCGTCGTGGGGGCGATTCCGCAGGATTTGAAATTCGACGGGGAGGTGACCTATGTGGAACTCGGAAACAATGTGACGGTGCGCGAGTGCGCGACCATCAACCGGGGCACCAAGGCCAGCGGCAAGGGAGTGACCAGAGTCGGGGACAACACCCTGCTTATGTCCTATACGCACGTGGCTCACGACTGTACGGTCGGAAATCATTGCATAC
Source organism: Treponemataceae bacterium (assembly GCA_963614515.1). GTDB lineage: Bacteria > Bacteroidota > Bacteroidia > Bacteroidales > UBA932 > Cryptobacteroides. The sequence goes on from CAVEDD010000001.1 coordinate 30,957, forward strand.
TCGTAAGTTACGTGGGCATAGCCGGAGAAACCGACGTTGATGACTGGGCGATTCTCGGAGGAAGCACGGTGGCTCACCAGTTCTCGAAAATCGGCAAGCACGCCATGGTCGGCGGCGGTTCCAAAATCAACAAGGACATCCCGCCTTACGTGCTCTGCGGACGCGACCCTCTCACCTATGCCGGCGTGAACCTCGTGGGACTCCGCCGCAGGGGATTCACCTCCGAGCAGATTCGCAACATCAAGGATATGTACGACGTGATCTACAACTCCGGAATGAATGTCAGCGACGCGCTCGACAAGATTGAGATCGGATTCCCGGACAGCGAGGAGAAAGCCACGATTCTCGATTTCATACGGCATTCTTCACGCGGAATCATCAAGGGGCCGAACAATACCGTGAAAACCAGCGAAATGGACTGAGGGGAGGAGGATTTGAATAAAAGGCGGTCTGCGGCGTTGCGCGGCTTGTTCAAATCCTCACAACCGTCAGGTTGCTGCGGTTTGAACTTCGCCGTGCGCCTTGCATCCCATCCTCTTGTTCAAATCCTCCTTCCGGGAGTTTCTTTGATTATGCTTGACACGGCTTTTTATGGTTTTGCTTACTACGGCATATTTCCCGCCGATTGAGTATGTGGCGGCGATAGCGAATGAATGCAGGTTCGATTCCGGGAGTGCCGGGATTGAACCTGCATCCGTTTTGATTGAGGCCTGCGAACACTATGTGAAGCAGTCGTGGCGGAACCGCTGCCGTTTCTATGCCGCCGACGGGGCGCAGACGCTCAATTATCCGGTCTGCCACGAGGATTTCTGCAAGCCGCTGTCGCAGGTCCGCATCGACTGGAAGACAGACTGGCTGACGAGACATGAGCGGGCGATTGTCTCAGCCTACCGCACCTCCCCATATTTCGAATACTATCAGGACGAACTTTTCGCCATTCTCGAAACACGCCCGCTTCTGATGCTCGACTTCAATACGGAAATCCTCCGTTTCGTCCTCCGCAAGACAGGAATTCCGGCCGAAATCCGGTTCACGGACGAATGGAACGCCCCTAAAGAGGGCGGAACATCCGGCTTCGCGGCCGGCGGACAGAACTCCGGTGCAGCGGATGAGGTCTCCGACCTGCGTGAAGTCATCCACCCGAAACGCCAGAACACCATCCTGAAAGAACTCGGCCTGGACCGTCCCTACTGGCAGGTCTTCTCCCCGAAATACGGCTTCATCCCGGGACTCTCCATTATGGATCTCCTTTTCAACGAGGGCCCGGACAGCATCTGTCATCTGCTGAGTCCCCGGAAACACCGGGCTGATTCCTGTGACTGAACTCGCAGCCGCACCACAGCTGATTATAGAAGCCGTATTCCCGGATTATCTCCAGCCTGCGCTCCTGGAGGCCGCCTTTGCGCCAATTCTGCTCCCACCAGAGAACCCCTCCTGAAGCCCCGCCTGCATTTCCTCCGGAATTTCCGCCGGTCTCTCCAATTGCGGCTCCAACGGTCTCTCCGCCGACGGCATTGCGGCGGTTCACCTGTTCCACGGCCCAGCGCCCGGCCGCGTTTATCTGGTCGAGCGACTTCCACCGCGATGAAGCGAGAGTGGTCGTGAGAACGCTGAAACCATTGGCGGCCGCATATTCGGCAGAGCGCAGAAGCCTCAGTTTGAAGCACTGCAGGCAGCGCCCTCCCCTTTCCGGTTCGGCGGCGATGTCGGCTATCCCCTCCTCCGACGCCATTCTGCGGACTTCGGAGAGCCATATGTCGTGATCATAGTCCGCATCGACGATTTCAAGACCGAGAGATTCCGCGTAGCGCGTGCACTCGTTTTTCCGGACAAGATATTCCCGCTCTGGAAAGATGTTCGGGTTGCAGTAGTAGATGACCGGACGGATTCCGCTCCTCAGCAGACATTCCACAATAGCCGATGAACAGGGGGCGCAGCAGGTGTGCAGCAGCAGACTGTCCGCGCCTCCCGGAGCTGTCACGGTCAGACCGGACGGATTGACCTTGCCGGAAGCCATAAGCCCGGAAATCATTTTATCATCAGGAATCCCGCAGGTCATCTCCCGGCCGTTCTTACAAGTTCCGCGACATTGGCGTTGAAACCTTCCGCGCTCAGGAGAGCCTCAATCGGAAGATGCATGCGGTAGCGCCAATAGTGGCGGCTGACAGCCGGAATGTTGATGCGCTCGGCGTTCGGGTCGCTCAGACGGAGTTCGCCGTCGATGGACAGCCAGTCCTGAAGCGGGAGCACGGTCAGCATCGCAGGAGACTCAAGATGCCGTTCTACTATGCAGCGGCAGAGCCACGGCTCGCAGAAGAACGGAGCTTCGCCCGGGAAAAGGGTGTTGTAGAAACGCTGCGAAAGCGCGCGGTCCTCTTCCCACCACGCCCGTATCGGGTTCATATCGTGGGTCGAGGTGGTGCAGACGCAGAGGTAAGGATAATGCTTCGGATCCCCGAATTCGGCCCCGCTGTCCTTTGGCATCCGCTGGATTTCAAGCGAAAGAATCTTCAGCTCGGACATCACCGATGCGACGCAGTCCGGAATCATCCCGAGGTCCTCGCCGCAGGCGAGCATATCCGTAGCGTGAAGCAGAGCAGGGAGCTTGCTCATCGCGCTCTCCCGCCAGAAATCGTTGTGACGGCGGTAGAAGAAGTCGTCGTGCAGGCGGTTGAACGCCCTCTGGCGCTGCGGGTCGAGACTGCGGTAGAGATCGGTGTCCTGAGCGCCGATTCTCGGATGCCAGCAGCCTTTGAGGACAGGGTCTTCCACAAAGAGGACCTCGGTCGGATTGTCAGCCGGGGCGGTCACATATTCGCCGGAAGCGACATCGAAGCCGTCGAATGCAAGTTCCTCCGCAGGGTAAGGCAGAGCCGGGCGGAAATGCCCGAGCAGACCGCTGCTGTATTTCAGAGGAATCTCCCAGATGCGGAAGAATCCGAGTATGTGGTCGATGCGGAAAGCGTCGAAATACTCCGACATCTTCCTGAGCCTCGCCTTCCACCAGGCGAAGCCGTCCTTGGCCATCTCCTCCCAGTTGTAGGTCGGAAAACCCCAGTTCTGCCCATCGGCGGCGAACGCGTCAGGCGGTGCTCCGGCCGACTCGTCCATATTGAACAGATGCGGGTGCTGCCAGGCGTCGGCGCTGGTGCGGGAGATGCCTATCGGGAGGTCTCCCTTGAGCACGACTCCCTTCGAGTGGGCGTATTCGCGCACTTCGGAGAGCTGCCTGTCGAGATGGAACTGGACGAAGCAGTGGAAATCCACCTCGTTGCGGTGTTCGGTACAATATTTCTCTATCTTTGAAGCGGAGTATTTCGCATAAGTCTTCCATTTGCTGAAATCGGCCGTCCCGAAACTGTCCCGAAGCGTGCAGAATGCGGCATACGGCTCAAGCCAGCTGCGGTTCGCGGCGATGAACGCCTTGTAGGCCTCCGTCTTTGAGAGTTTTGCGAAAGTCTTTGAGTACACCTCGCGGAGAAGGCGGGTCTTTTCGTTGTTCACCCGTTCATAGTCCACCTGCGGCAGGGAGTTGAGTTCCTCCTGCAGCGCACGGAACGCGGCGTCGGCTTTCACCCCGGCCGTCTGAAGGTTTATGAACTGCGGATGGAGAGCGAAAGTGGAATTGGCGTTGTAGGGATATGAGTCCTGCCAGGTCCCGGTCATCACGGTGTCGTTGATCGGGAGAAGCTGGAGTATGCACTGCCCTGTCGCCGCCGCCCAGTCCACCATTTTCTTCAAGTCGAGGAACTCGCCCACGCCGAAGTCGTCTTCGCTGCGCAGGGAGAAGACCGGAATCGCCGTGCCTGCCCCGCGCCACTTTCTGAGTCCGAAACGGTGGCTGATGTCGGACAGTACCGTGAACGCCTCGTCCGAGGCCATGCAGACCCGGTTCTCCCCGCTTTCCCATTCCTTTATCGCGAGAGCCGCATCTTTTGCCCCGTCTTTTGTAACAAGAGCCTCGCGGTCGGCTATGACAAATTTGTACTCGAAATCCTCCTCGGCACAGACTGCAAGCTTCCACTGCGGGAAATTGCTGTCATCCATAGGGATGACCCGCTTCCAATCCTCCATTCCCTCGCCGTCCCCGACTATGCACAGCACCTCGTCGCGGCTCACGACCGGGACATTCACGGTTATGAGCGTGGTTCCTGCGCTCTTCGCCGAGTTCAGGGACGCGGCCGCGCCTTTCGCCGCCCCGTAACACGGAACTGCGTCCGCCGCCCGGGGAAGTCCGCCCTGCGCCGGGGAATCCTGCTGCGAGGATTCCGGGACTCTCCGGAGGTTCTCACGGGAGAAAATGCCCTTGGTGAAAGCCGATGAGTAGAACGGCGCATCTTCCGGCTCGTCCTGCCAGCGGTCACGGACGACGATTGAAGTCGAGGCCGCGACCCCGGCGAGATTGAGGGAGTGATGTCTCCACTCCTGTCGCAGAGAACCGTCCCTGCGGACAAGCTTGAAGCCGTAGCGGTCCAACGCCTCCGCAGAGACTCTGGAAACCTTGGCCGTCCATCTTCCGAAACCGTCGCAGGTCATAGGGATTTCCCGTTTTCCGAGACACAGCACAAGGGACTCCCCCCACACAGTGTTGTATTCAAGTGAAATGATGAGATTCATTATATGTGGTTATCAACTGGTTATGTCTTCAATGCGATTCCGTTCCGGGATGCCGCGCCGCCCATTTCACTGCCCGCCGGAACGGCGCTTCATCTTGTTCCAGTTCAGAACCGGAAGCAAAGTTGCCAAAAAAGCCGCAACAATCCAAAAAATAGAGACTGCGGTGAAGTCGTTTCCGTTTTCCTGAATCAGATAGCCGCTTGCGATGTCCTGGACGGCCGCCGCCGCATAGCTCGACACTCCGACCACCCCGAGAGCCGCCCCCGTGGCCTTGCGCGGCACGATGTCGATTGCCATAAGTCCGGCCACGATGCAGTAGAGCACGCCCATGGCGAAATTGAACAGGGCGACAAAGGCGGTGTTCAGCACGAATCCGCCTCCGGAGAAAAGGAAGAGCGAAAGGGTGGCGATTCCGATAATCCCAGAAATCAGGGCCGGACGCATCCTGTCCCCCCTGAACAGCCTGTCAGAAATCCATCCGGCGGAAACCGTTCCGAGCAGTCCGCCGACAAGCGCGGCCACCGCAATGATGTTCGACGCCTCCTCCAGCGAGAATGATTTGGCTTTCTGAAGGAATAGCACCCCCCAGCCCGTTATTGCATATTTAGTAATGTATACGAATGCGGAAGACGCTGCGATGACCCATATCCCCGGATGTCTCAACACCCTTTTCTGAAGGCTCAGCGTCCTCATCGAATCCTCGGGACGCATCTCCTCCCCGGAAAGTTTCTGGACGGAGGGAAGACCGCAGCTCTCCGGCGTGTCCCTGACGGTCAGAAAGATGAGCAGGGAGCCGGCAAAGCCTACGAGCGCGGCGAGCAGGAATCCCCACTCCCATCCGAACGAGGCGACGACGGCTGCGATGAGCACGAAGGATATGAATTCACCGATATACGGACTTGTACAGAATATGCTGTAGAATGTTCCACGGCGTGACTGCGGGAACCAGCGGGACAGGCTTATGACTCCGGGGGCGGGTCCCATCGACTGGAACCATCCGTTCGCGCCCCAGAATATGACGGCGGAGAAGAAAAGCGTGGCGTGGGACACCCCGAAGCGAGTCACGCCGATTCCGAGCACGGCGATGACGAGGTTCACGACGGACGAAAGCAGCAGCCCGGCGCCCATGAAACGGCGGATGTTGCAGTAGTCGGCGATGAAACCGTTGACGAATTTCCCGAAAGCATAGACCAGAAGCAGGGCGGAGCCTATCAGCCCGAGCTCCCCGGCGCTCAGCACGCCGCTGTCAATCAGTGGCTGTTTCACCACGCTGAGGCTCATCCGGCAGACATAGTAGAGACTGTAACCGGCAGTGACTCCGATGAATGTGCTGCGGCGGACGGACTTATAGACCGCGGTCGTCTTTTCTCCCGGGACGCTCTCCGGCGAAGGACGGCTTATTCTGAAAAATGAATAGAGACTCATTGTTCCGTTGAATTGGAACTGCAAAGATAGCGATCGGAAACCGTATCCGGGATAAATTTCAGATGTTATTCAACCTGCTCGATTGAATTTATCCCGTCCCGGGTCAGAGCCACGCGGAAACGCATATATTCCGACTCCACGACGGCTTTCCCGCGTTTCCTGCCTGACGCAGCCGAATCGGGGCAGAGCTGGAGAACTATGTTTATGTAGTAGACCTTGTCGCAGAGCAGCCGCTCGAGCTTCCCTTCGGGGGAGAGTTCCAGCACGCCGATCTGGGGATTGTCCATCTTCTGGAGGAAAGTGTTCACGTGGAGACGCACGATGTCGTTGATGCCCCTGGTCTCGTAGATGTTGTTAGCCTCAAGCTGCTCCCGGTCAATCCGGACGGACTTGCGGTAGAGCAGCACCTTCTCGTCCGAAATGCGGTTCTCCACATCCAGCAGACGCTTTCCGTATCTCACTGAACGGACTTCAGCGGGGATTTTCTCCTCCGAGATGAAGTCCACGCCTTCCTTTATGAGTCCGATTTTCTTCCCCTTTATGATGACCGAGGCCTTGTTGTCGAAATACCTGCTGCCTATGCGGTGGGCGAAATAGTAGCGCATCAGCTCCTTGATGCGGTCTTTCATCATATAGCTGACAACCAGGGCTATGAACAGCGGCAGAGTGAAATTGCCGAAAGTCCTCTGGAAAGAGAAGCTTACAATCGTGGCGAAGATCATCGACATTCCGGCGGCGATGCTGAAATAGAGCTGCTCGACCAGAATGCCGTCCTTTTTCTTCGGAACTTTGAGGAACAGGTCGCTCTCGATATATTTCTTGAGCACTCCGTGACGGAAGAGTATGTCCCTGTTGTTCACGGGGTCGCCGGGTTTGAGATTGCCGTAGCCCGAATGCTCCCGGTAGGCCATCTCCCCCTCGAGAAGCCCCTTGAGACTCTCCAGCGTCGGTGCGGAGACACCCGACTTTCTTCCGGACAGCTTATCGTAGATTTTCACGCTGTGAATCTTGACCATGCTGCTGATGAAGTCGTCCCCGAAGAAAAAGAACTCCCTCACCTCCGGAGTCACCGTCGGGACATTGATTATCTTCCACAAGTCCCTGTAGGCTGAAAGTATGTTCCTGACATTTTCCACATAACTCCGGCAGAGATAGTCGGTGTCGTCGTCAAACCGCCCGCCCGAGCACACGTGGGCATATTCCTCGCGCAGGGAGCTCTTGGTTATGGCGGCGAACATCTTGATCTGGTACTCGTATTCGGCGATCAGCGTCCTCGTAGGATTCTTGGCGAGCGCCTCGAAGGACCCTCTCAGGTTGTTCAGGGGCACTGCGTCACCCCCGGCAATCTCGCGGAGCAGAAACTGCGGGGTCACGAGCCGGATGTTCGACTTTATGTCCTGATAGAAACGGGATTTGGGATAGGTCGAAGGGTTTATGTCGAGACTGTTGGGGATGAAGAGCCACATATACACGGAGAAATCGTTCTTCCTGAGCTTTCTTCGCGTGAGAAAGCCCATCTTGAACTCAATCGAGTAGCGGTCGTGTATTTTTGTGTTTACTTCTATCATATTTCAGAGCAATCCGGAACAGGCAACAAAAAAAGTGCAAAACTGCGGAGTGAACGCGTAAAAATCAAACTGAACGGATTTGTGAAGGATTTTTGAGGGCAGATTCCTTTTTGAAGAGGGAGTGTACCGGGGTACATGACCGATGAAAAAAGGGATATGGACCAAAAAGAATCACAAATCTCAGAAGAAGAGTCCAGGGGTGTAACCCAGCCACCGCAGCACGGTCTCGCCCCAGAGGAGAATCAGCAGCCAGGAGATGACCATCATCGTGATTCCGAACTTGAAAGTGTCGCTCCAGCTGTACTGGTTGGTGTTGTAGAGCAGCGCGGCCGGCTTGCTGTTGAACGGAAGCACATAGACGTGCTCAATGAGCATCGCCACCGGGAACGCGAGGCTGAGCGCCGGGAAGCCGAATTTCTGCTCCACGCCGATTGCAATCGGCACGAACACGAGGGTGCGCATGGTCTTGGACTGGAAAATCAGTCCGCTGAACATCATCAGGAAGGTCAGAATCACATAGAGCACCCAGAACGGAGTGCCTTCCGCGATTCCGAGGCTGTCGAAGAACTGATTCACGAGCTTCGCGGGAAGATCGGTCTCCTTCAGCCCCGCTCCGAGGGTGTATGCGCCGGCGGAGAAGAGCATCAGATGCCACGGGATGTCGACATCGTTCCATTTCACCACGCCTATGCCCGGCATCAGGGCGACCACTGCTCCGATGAAAGCGACGGTCGTCGCGTCAATCCCGTGGAGCTTGTCCGTGGACCAGAGGATGAGCACGCCGAGGAAGATTGCGATTGCCTTGTATTCCTCGACGGTCATCTTCCCCATCGCGTGAAGTTCTTCGCGCAGACGTTCCATTCCGCCCTCAATCTGCGGCTTGCGCTCCTCCGGCTTTATCGGAAATATCACCTTGACTCCTAAGAACCACCCGATGAGAATCATCAGTATCGTGAGCGGGAAGCAGGCCGCGAACCAGTCGCTGTAGCCCACGCCAGAACCATAGGCCCCCATAAACAGGGAAATCGCCAGAAGGTGCGCCCCGGAACCGGTGAGAAAGCCGGTCGCGGCGATATTTATCTGGAACAGGTTCTGCAGCACGAGGTTGCGCCCGAAGTTGTTGCGGTTGCCGTCGGCTGCTCCGTAAATCGCCGCCACCACCATGAAAATCGGCAGCAGGATGGTAGCCTTGGCGGTCGTGGCGGAGATGAATGCGGACAGCACGATGTTTATGACTATGAAGCTGAAGAACACGCCCCGCGCAGTCTTTCCGAACTTGAGCACGAACCACAGTGCGAAGCGCTTGGCCACACGGGTCTTGACCAGCATGCTGGCCAGGACGAACGAAAGTATGTTCAGCCACATCACCGGATGTCCCAACTGGGCGAACGCCTCTTTCTGAGAAGTGACGCCGGTCAGGACTATGGCGAGGGTGATTATCAGCGAGGTGAGGTAGTTCGGAATGGCCTCGGTCATCCACAGGACAAGCCCGGCGACGAAAATCGCGAGCATATATTTCTCGGATTGCGCCGGCAGGAAACTTATGTCGAACACCCAGCTGAAAAGTATGAAGAACAGCACCGCGAGCGGCCCGCCGAGCCTGGCCATCCAGGTCTCGAACGCCGATTTCTTCATCTTCGGGAGTTTCTCGACTTTGTAGTTCCCCATGTCAAGCGGGTCGAACACCTTCGCCTGCGTGTTTTCAGTTTCAGTCATA
>CAVEDD010000002.1:0-38798 GCA_963614515.1 Treponemataceae bacterium
GAACGGTAGGCAGTGATGTCGCAGCATCCGTTATGGGTGGCCCCGTCCCCGCCGACAAGCCCGGCACGGTCGAGACAAAGCACGACAGGCAACCTCTGGAGAGCCACGTCGTGGATTATCTGGTCGTAGGCCCGCTGCGAAAAAGAAGAGTAGATGTTGCAGAACGGGCGGAAACCGGCCGCGGCCAGACCTGCGGAAAAGGTTACGGCGTGCTCCTCCGCTATTCCCACGTCAAAGAAGCGCTCCGGCATCTTCTCCGCCAGAAGGTTCATCCCGCAGCCGGAAGCCATTGCGGGAGTTATTCCGACAATCTCCGGGTTCTTTCCGGCAAGGTCAAGAAGCGTCTCGCCGAAAACATCCTGATAGCGGCTGGCAGCGCCCTTGTCCGGAATGCGCTCGCCTGTTTCCGGGTCAAAGAGACCGGGGGCGTGCCAGATTGACTGCTGCCGCTCTGCCGGAGCATAGCCTTTGCCCTTCGTGGTTATGACGTGGAGGACGCGCGGTCCTCCGAGGCCGCGTATTTTCTGAAGAGTCGTGACAACCTGCCCGATGTCGTTGCCGTCGATTGGCCCGAAATAGCGGAAACCGAGAGACTCGAAAACATCACCGCCCGACCTCTTGATTATCGAATGCTTCGCATTTGAAATCCAGTTCCTGAGAGTCTTGCGGACTCCGTTCTCCCCTATCGCGTTCCAGACATGGGTCTTGATGCGGTTGTAGGTCGCGTTGGTCGTGAGATTCAGCAGATGCTCGTGCATCGCCCCGAGGTTGCGGTCGATTGAGAAATTGTTGTCATTCACAATCACGAGCAGGTCGGCCTTGCTCGCGCCGGCATTGTTCAGCCCCTCATAGGCGAGGCCTCCGGTCAGCGCACCGTCACCGATGACCGCGACAATCTTCTCCTGACGCCCCTCAAGCGCGGATGCCGCCGCAAGCCCGAGGGCTGCGGAAATGGAGGTCGATGAATGCCCGACCCCGAAAGCGTCATAAGGACTCTCGTCCATCCTCGGAAAACCGCTGATGCCCCCCTTCCGGCGGTTGTTCCTGAACGCCTCGCGCCTGCCGGTCAGTATCTTGTGCGCATAGGCCTGGTGTCCCACGTCGAAGACTATCTTGTCGTGAGGCGTGTCATAGACCTTGTGGAGTCCGACGATGAGTTCCACCGCCCCGAGACTGGACCCGAGATGTCCGGGATTCACGGAACAGCATTCTATCATATAGTCCCTCACCTCGGAACAGAGCTGTTCGAGCTGAGGGATGTCGAGTTTCTTTATATCCTGAGGTGAATCTATATTCTCAAGCATTTCCTGCGAACTTCCTTGCGGCGAAAATTATGAGCCGAAAGTTTCGCAAGTTACGAACATTTTCCTAAATTGCGGAGTTTTTCGCGCCGAAAATGAACAGACGCTGCGCGACACCGTCCCCCGAATAGGGGAGACGTATCCGGATATATCAAAACACAATCATATGCAAAAGGTTTATAAATTCATGAACGACAATCCGGTAGCCCGGTGGGCCGTTCTGATTCTCGTGGCGTCGATGATGTTCTTCGCCTACATGTTCGTCGATGTGATGTCGCCTCTGAAATCCACAATCGAGAAGAGCGTCGCCGACGGAGGACTCGGCTGGAACAGCTCGGTCTTCGGAACATACGCGGCTTCGGAATATTTTCTGAACGTATTCTGCCTGTTCCTGATTTTCGCCGGAATCATCCTCGACAAGATGGGCGTCCGCTTCACTGGACTTCTTTCGGCCGGTCTCATGGTCGTCGGAGCGTCCATAAAATTCGTGGGCATATCGGACTGGTTTCAGACCACCGCGTTCTGCGGCTGGCTTGACAGCTGGTGGGTCGCACTGCCGGGAAGCGCGAAGATGGCCTGCCTCGGGTTCATGATTTTCGGCTGCGGCTGCGAAATGGCCGGGACAACGGTGTCTAAGGTGCTCGCAAAGTGGTTCAAGGGCAAGGAGATGGCACTCGCGATGGGGCTTGAGATGGCAATCGCAAGGCTCGGCGTGTTCGCGGTGATGTGGATTTCTCCGATTATTTCGGCGAAGTTCCCGGACGCAGCCATTGTCGCTCCGCTCGGATTCTGCACCGCCCTGCTCCTGATAGGGCTCATCAACTACTTCGTCTTCACTGTCATGGACCGCAAGTTCGACAGTCAGCTCACAGCTGCGGGTGAAGCCACGGAGGAGCACTCCGCGGAGGACGAGTTCCACATCCGCGACCTCGGGAAAATATTCACCAGCAAAATGTTCTGGATTGTGGCCATGCTCTGCGTGCTCTACTACAGCGCCATCTTCCCGTTCCAGAGATATGCCACCAATTTTCTGGAGCAGACCCTCTCCGTGGATCCGGCGAGCGCGGCAAAGCTTTTCAGCGTGTTCCCTATACTCGCGATGTGCCTGACTCCTTTCCTCGGGGCATTCCTCGACTTCAAGGGCAAGGGGGCGTCGATGCTTATGCTCGGCGCGGTGATTATGATTGTCTGCCACCTGAGCTTCGCGTTCCTGCTTCCGGCTTTCCCGTCCAAGGGACTCGCCCTCACGCTGATTCTCACTCTCGGAGTATCATTCTCCCTCGTTCCGGCGGCTCTCTGGCCTTCAGTGCCGAAGATTATCGACGAGAAGATTCTCGGCTCGGCCTACTGCGTGATTTTCTGGGTTCAGAACATCGGACTCTGCCTCGTTCCGCTGCTCATCGGCAATGTGCTCAATGCTACAGGAGGATATTTCTGGCCTATGATCATCTTCTCTTCATTCGGGGTGCTGGCTTTCTTCTTCGCGCTGTGGCTCAAGGCCGAGGATAGGAAGAAGGGCTATGGTCTCGAACTTCCGAACGTCAAAAAAATTGAATAAAAAGGCATCTGCTTCGTTACGCGGATACATTAAAATCCTCATTACCATAAGGTAACTCCGGTTTTAATGTATCCGCAAGCCTCGCATCTGCACTTTTTATTCAATTTTTTCATAGTCATAATAACTGATGAAAAAGAACTTCTCAAGATGGGGGGTGCTGGCACTTCTGGTCGTGCCGATGTTCGCTTCCTACTTTTTCGACGACATGTTCTCTTCCGTGTCCCAGATTTTCAGAAATCCTGAGATGCTGGAACTCGGATGGGATTCTGCGGATTACGGATTCTACGCCGGGGGATATTCGTTCCTCTGCGTATGGGGAGGACTTATTTTCTGCGGGATGCTGCTCGACAAATGGGGAGTGAGAGTCACGGGGTCGATATTCGTCGGGATGATGACCGTCGGAGCCGCTCTGGTGACAGGGGCGATTTCAATCGGACTCGCTCCGAAAGCCTCGCTCACGGTCGCCTACATCGGCTGCATGCTGTTCGGACTCGGTTCGGAGATTGCCGGGGTCGCAGTGACCCGATCCATCGCTAAATGGTTCAAGGACGGGCCTATGGCTCTGGCGATGGGGCTTCAGCTGGCGATTGCAAGGCTGGGCACTGCGGCCGCGCTGCTGGTCTCCCCGGTTCTCATTGCGGGACACGCGGACGGGGCGGTTTACACTTTGGCTGAAACCAACCGCCCGGCACTTGTCGGACTTGCGCTGCTGATGTTCGGCTGCGTGCTCTGGGCGGCGTTCGTGGCGATGGACGCGAGATTTGACAGGGATTCCGCAAATGCGTTTGAAGCCGCTGACGGTGGAGACTCCGGTCAGACCGCGCCCGACAAAAAAGAAGACGGATTCCGTTTCTCGGACATATTCAGGATTCTGGGAAACAGACGCTTCCTGATGATTGCTCTGCTGTGCGTATTCTTCTACTGTTGCATAATCTCGTTCAAGAAATTCGCGACTTCGATTCTAATCCCGCGTTTCGGCATCCCGGCGGAAGCCGCCGGACTGATGGTCTCGATGATTCCTTTCTTCACGGTGGTGTTCGCCCCGCTGTTCGGTCTGCTTGTCGATAAAATCGGACACGGACCACGCTGGATGATTTCCGGAGCGGTGCTGGTCTGCATCGCCCACCTTATGATTGCCTTCGCTCCGGCAAGTCTGGACCTTGGGGGGAAGGTCGTTGACACGGGCTTTTCAGGCTATGTCGCCATAGGAATACTCGGAATCGGCTATTCGCTGCTCCCCGCCGCAATGTGGCCTTCGGTTCCGAAGATTGTCCCCGAGAAAAACCTCGGAACGGCATATTCCCTGATTTACTGGATTCAGAATATCGGGCTGATGACCGTCCCGGTCGCCGTGGGAGCGATATTCAAACGCTTCGACGGTCTTGAGGCCGCGATGAAGTCGGAGTACATATTCATCTCACTTTCCGCAGCCGCCATCATCATCTCCGTCCTGTTCGCCAGGACATCCTCCCGGATTTCACGACAGGCCTCATCTGACGATGAACCAGCAGCCTGCCATAATGAGCAGGACTCCGAACCACTTGCTCAGGCTGACGGGTTCGTGGAAGAAGACCATGGCGGCGATCATCCCGAAGACGTAGCTGAGTGACACGAGAGGATATGCCACGCTGAACGGGTAGTGTTTGAGGATGTGAAACCACAGCAGGGTCCCTGCACCGTAGCACAGCCCGCAGGCGGCGAACTGCCAGTTCACGAAGACCGATTTCCAGAAAGCCCCCGTCCACGCGAAAGGGAGCATGCGGCCGAGCGCGAATTTCAGGAGAACCTGCCCGGACGCGAGAAGCAGGCTCTGGAGCGCCGCGAGCGGAAGGAGAATCATATTGCCGTTCATTGTATCCGGAAGTTTGTTTTTAGTTATGGATGGTGAACAAAACACTTTTTGTTCACCATCCTCTCACACCGTGTATATTGTGGAAGCGGCCTTGAATTCGCAGGTCCTCCCGTCCTGAAGCTGCTCGTCGAAACTGCACACGAGCACGGAGCGGGCTTCGCCCCTTTCGAGCAGCCGTTTCGCATCCCTTTCCGCCCAGAGGAGCGAGTCATCGCCCTGGGAATAGGTGATGTTGTAGCCGTGGCAGCCGGTCCGGATGGCTATCGCGGAACCCACGGTGTTGTGAGTGCTCTGCATGAAGAGGGTCGGCTTGAGCTGTTCCTCGTGATTCGCCGAGATGTCCTCGAGAAACTGCGTGCTCAGTTCAAGCATCCCCCGGGAAGTCGCCGTGACAATCGCGTCCGGAGAGGAAAGCCCGGCTTCCTTCAGAGCCTCGCAGGCGGAAAGAAGACTGGCCTTCATTATTTTGCCCATACGTCTCGTCTCCATCGGCGGAAGATACTCCTTGAGACGGACAAGGTCGGAATCATCGCTGACGGTCCTGCCCGCCGCGATTCTGATTCCGGAACTGCGCTCCCCGCCGCACATCGCAGACGGACCGCCCCCGGAAGTTCCGGCGGAGCGCCCCTCCGAATTCTGCAATCCGGTGGAATCAAGCGGCTTCTGAAGGCTGAGAATCAGCGAGGAGTCATTGCCCCCGAAACCGAACGAATTGCACATCACGTGGTTCAGAGTGATATCCGAAAGCCCGGCAGTCGGAATCACTCCGCCCGGGAAAGGCTGCTCCCAGCCGAGCGAAGCCGGGATGAATCTGTTCCGCATCGCAAGGACGCAGATTATCGTCTCCACAATTCCGGCGGCAGAAGTGGCGTGCCCGGTGTATGATTTGGTGCTTGACATCGGCGGGACATCCGTGCCGAACACCCGCGTGAACGCCGCGCTTTCAGAAGCGTCGTTGTCGACGGTCGCAGTACCGTGGGCGTTGATGTAGTCTATGTCCTTCGGGGACAGTCCCGCCGAATTCAGAGCTTCCGTCATCGCGAGAAAAGCTCCCTCGCCGTCCGGAGAGGTCGCAGTCTGATGGAAGGCGTCGCAGCGGTTGGCGTATCCGGCGATATGGGCCAGCGGCGCGGACGCATTTTTCTGAAGCACCACGAATCCGGCCCCCTCACCGAGGTTGAGACCGGCGCGGGAAGCGTCGAACGGACGGCAGCGCCGCCTGTCGAGAATCATCAGGGAGTTGAAACCGTTGAGATGGTAGCGGCTCAGCGGCTCGGAACCCCCGGCGATCACGACATCGGCCTCATCATTGCGGAGCATATCAGCCCCGACCATTATCGCGTTGAGCGCGGAGGAACAGGCAGTGCTGATTGTGCAGCAACGCGCGGACGGGATTCCGGCATACCGGGCGATCTCCAGCGTGCTCGTGCCGCATTCGTTGCTGTGCGGCAGGTATTGCAGGGACGGGTCGGACTTCATCCTTTCGAAATATTCCTCCGTCACGTCCATCACCCCGACGGTCGTGCCGGAAATCAGTGCGACCCTCAGGCCTTCCGTATTCCGGATTCCTGCCTGGGAGAGGGCTTCACGCACGGCAAGAGCACCGGCGAGGGAAGTCCGGCTCACGGGCAAGTCCTCCCGGAGTCCCAGCATCCGCTTCATCTCGGAGTTCGAGAGCTTGATTTCACCCACCGGAATGTCGTCGTGGACGGATTTGAGATATTTCATCCGCCCTATGCCGGAGCGTCCGCGCTTCAGGGAGTCCAGTACGGAGGGGGTGTCGTCGCCGATGGCGCAGAGCAGACCCATCCCTGTTATGGATATGGTGTCAGTCATACCTCGTCACTTCGTCCGGTTCTTCTCCACATAATCGGCGATGCAGGCCACGCTTTTGAATATCTCCCTGCCCTGGGCCGGGTTGGCGAGCTTTATTCCGTAGTTCTTGTCAAGGAGGACAATCAGCTCAAGCGCGTCGATGGAGTCCAGGCCGAGACCCTCTCCGAAAAGAGGGGCGTTTTCGTCAATCATCTCCGGAGTCATGTCTTCGAGGTTGAGAGCTTCGATAATCCGCTGCTTGAGTTCAGCAATCAATTCATTCTTTTCCATATAGTTTCATTTTTTCATATTCATTTGACTTTCATGTACAGTCCCATATCGGCCGAGAACGAATCCCCGCCGGTGCAGTCAGCCCAGCCGCATACGGCGGCGTCGGGACGGACGGCGCCGAGCGTGACATCCGTGAGAGTCCGCATCATATCGCCGTCCCTTCGCGGCAGCATCACGAGGTCCGTCTCGCCCTTTATTCCGTACTGCACGGCGATTTCGCCCAGAACGGCGTTCGGAATGGTGTTGACGAACACGGCCGGACTCGGGTAGAAGCCTTCGTCTCCCCTGAAGGCGGAGAGATGCCTGCGGTCCGCCAGCACGGAGCCGTTTTCGGTGAACAGCAGCATTGCGGTGCGGCACGGATCGCAGTCCCCGGGAATGTCCTTGAGCGCGAGAGACGTGCCGACATAGGCGAGCCGGCTGTAAAGATCCATCTTATGGAATTTCGGATCTTCAGGCAGGCATTTCCTGTAGATTTCCGTCAGGAGCGCGGCTCCGGTGCTTTCAAAAGAAACCGCCTCTCCGTCAATCCGGACTTCGGACGGAGTCAGGCTGACCCGCCTGAAAAGTTCATAACCGAGTTCCTCGGGAGACCGGAGCCTTCCGCAGACGGAATCCCCTCCGCCGGAGACCGGAATCCCCCGTGAATATGCGACGGAGGCGTTGCAGCTGCCGAAGCCCGACTGAATCTTGACGAAAGCCCTCCTGTCCGTACGCACAAGCTCCCTGCATATGTTTATTTTCCCGCTGACCCCGAGTTCGCTGAAGCCTCTGACCGGAAGAATCACACCCTCGTCGAGTGCGCACATGGTCATAACAGCCTCCAGCACTCCGGACGCGCCGAAAGTGTGCCCGAAATGGGATTTCAGAGCCATCACGGGGACATCCCCGAGTCCGGCTCCGGCGATGGCCTTCGACTCCATCTGGTCGTTGAACATCGTGGCGGTGCCGTGCGCGGTGACGCAGGCGAGCCTGTCCCTAAAACCGGGAGCGGGAATGCCACCGCCGTTCAGGGGTTCTTGAAACGCCAGCACCCCCTCAAGAGTGCGGCGGACTCCGTCTCCCGAAGGTATCGGGGCGCTGACGTGGTAGGCGTCATTGCTCATGCAGCCGGACACGATATTCCAGAAGCCGTCCCCCTGAATCCCGTCCCCGGCACCGCCGGCCTCCCCCGACAGAACCATTGTCGCGGCGCATTCCCCGATGTTGAGTCCGAGACGCTCCATGTCGAAAGGCCGGCATTCACGCGGGGACAGGGCCTTGAGCGAGCCGAACCCGGCCAGCACGAATGCGGAGACCGCGTCCGCCCCGCAGACCACGGCGCTGTCATATATCCCGGCTGAAATCAGCCTTGCAGCGAACAGCTGCGCCGCCGCTCCCGAGATGCAGGCGTTGCTCAGGACAAGTGGGGCGTTCACGAAACCGAGGGCTGAAGCAATCTTTTCCGCCGCCGCACCGGGGGCGAGATAGTCTCCGTCAGATTCCGGAACCAGACCGAGTTCCTCGACTCCGGCGGTGCAGGTGCCGAGAATGAAGACCGTCCGTTCCGAACCCGGTTCTGTACGGCAGCGGCCCAGCGCATCCCTCACGGACCGGAGGACCAGCGATTCGAACCAGCTGAAGCCCTCCAGCCTCAACGCGGCGCGTCTCTCCGGCGGAAACATCCCGACACAGAGCCGGCCGGGCACGCCGAGACAGCCTTCCGTCTCCCGCAAAGCCGTGTCGCCGCGCCTCAACGCGGCGTAGTTTTCAGCCGTGGTGAGACCGAGCGGTGATGTGACGTTGGTGGAGACAATCCGTATCATATTCCCATTCTTCAGACCAGACCCATCTGTTTTTTCCACTCCGCATAGAACGCGGGGGAATCCCAGAGGAGATTATAATTCCTGTCCATAAACACCTGTACGGACGTGGCCGTGAGAACCGTGGAGCCGTCCGCCCCGTCTATGATCTCGTAGTCGAAGACGATTTTCGCGGCATCTGTCGGACGGTAGGTGATCCGCACTATGGGCTTCATCCCGTAACGGAGAGGTTTCACATAACGGAGTTTCAGCTCGACGATGGGGGTGAAGACATATTCGGCTATGTAGCGGGCGTAGGATAGCCCGTATTTTTCTCCGAAAGCCTCGCGTGCGTCTTCGAGATAGGCCGCGTATGAGCCGTGCCATACGACCCCCATCATATCCACCTCGCTGAAGCGGATTTCAAATGCCTTTTCTGCTGAAAGTACGATGTCCATCTCCTGTATGTTCTTCCGGCGACCTGTCATCGCCTCTGTTTCTTCCGTCAGTCCCCTTTCACTGCAAGCTTGAGATTGGCGGTGGCCACTGTCCTGCCGTCACATTCCACGGCGGCCGTGGCGAGCGTCATCCCGAAGATTTCTTCAAGCACGTCAATCTTCGTCGTCAGCAGCGAACCGGCCGGGACTTTCCCCATAAAGTTGCAGTCACGGATAGCCCCGATATAACCAATCTGGACATCATGCCCTAAAACATATTTATTATATATCCCGATTCTCGACGCGCAGGTCTGGGCGATATTCTCCATAATCCCGCAGGGCGAAAATAATCCGTCTTCAACAAAAAGATTGTCCTCCCGGACCGTCGTCTCCGAAACGGACATCCCCATTTCGAAATGGACAATCCTGCCGACCATCACGAACGGCTCACGCTGCGGTAGAATGTCGTGGACATCCACCGTCCGCAGAAAATCATCTGTAATCTCTTCTATCCGCATCAGAAACTGTTTTATGCCCAGAAGTCGAAGAAATTGAACCACTGCAAAGGATATTTCCTCACAATCTTTTCAAGCTCGGCGACATAAGCCCGGCACAATTCCTCCTCCACCTTTCTGCGCGGAGCGGTCCTGTCCGCATTGAGCAGGGCAAGGTGAATCCTGTATTTCTTCGTGCCGGCCTTCATCACATTCACCGCCAGAGCCTCGACACCCCTCATCGCCGCGACGCTGAAAGGACCCTGCGGGAATCTTGCCGGAGCACCCAGGAAACCGACCGTGAGACAGCGCGAACCTCCGGTATGCCTGTCCGCCGGGAAACTGACGATATCCCCTTTCCCGAGCGCGCCGTCTATCTCGAACAGATGCCCCATGTCATCGCGCAGAGCAATCATCGAAACATTGTTCCTCGTGAACATATTGTCGCGGTTGCGCATCACCGACTCCTTTTCGTGGGCGTAGACCACGGCGTGAATCATCTTCTCCCCTGAGTTTATGCTGTATCCGGCGATTTCATAGTTCCCGACGTGCGAACTCAGCTGGACAAAACCCTCGTCCTTCGCGGCCAGAATCCTGAAATAGTCCTCGCCCGCAATCTCCACGTCGAAGCGTTTCTCGGCATACATCGCGAAACGGTCAATCACCACCTGCGCGAAAAGACAATGGTTGCGCCAGGTCATCCAGCAGGATCTGAGGACTCCGCACCCCAGACGGCGGCGGTAGAATGAATATGCCGTCTTCCGGCTTTCATTGAGCAGCAGACAGACCGGTACTATGAAGATGTCGGAAAAGACATACAGTATCCTGACATCCGTAAACCGCAGCAGACGGATGAGATTCCTGTGCATCCATCCGTTGCCGAAAGTTTTCCCCGCCCATTGACTCTCCGCCATAATCCGCTGCATTTCACCACCATCCGGAAAATCCTCCGGACGCGGCATTCAGACTCAGGCGTTTTCTCCGCCGTTGACCTTGCTCTCGATGTAGTCGCAGAACTTCGAGAGAGTGTCGATGCCGACCATCTCCTCCTGCTTGATCTTGAAGCCGAATTTCCTGTCCACGAGAACGACGATGTCCACGAAGTCGAGGCTGTCTATTCCGAGGTCATCCTTCAGCTTCGCGTCCGGAGTAATCTTCTCCTCATCGACTTCGATGTCTTCGACGAGGAAGTTCTTCACTTTCTCTTCAATTTCCTTTCTTTCCATAATATTGTATTTCTATATTTTTAACGCTTACTTAACATTTCCCGTTCGCTGACGTGCTTATGGCCATCATTCCGTATGCCCAAATTACATAAGGTTATATCTTCCTGAAAATCAATGCGCTGTTCGTCCCTCCGAAACCGAAGGAATTGCTCAGGACGGCATTGACGGGCGTGAGAACCGTCTCCCTCGCGATGTTCAGACCGGCGGAAGACTCGTCCGGATTCTCGAAATTGATGTTCGGGGCCACGAAACCGTTCCTCATCATTATCAGGGAATAGACGGCCTCGCTCGCGCCGGCCATCCAGCATTCGTGTCCGGTCATGCTCTTCGTGCTGCTGACGAGCGCGTGCTCCCCGCCGAAAATTCCGCAGAGAGCCTGCGCCTCGCACATATCCCCCTGCTTCGTGCCCGTGGCGTGGGCGTTGATGTAGTCTATTTCGGACGGCTTCATTCCGGCATCATCCAAGGCGCGCAGAATGGCCCTCGAACAGCCTTCCGCGCTCGGCTGGCTGATTACCGGAGTGCCGTTGGATGAAAATCCGTAGCCGACGACTTCCGCAATAATGTCCGCACCCCTCGCGACGGCGTGTTCATATTCCTCAAGCACAAGCGCCGCCGCCCCTCCGCTCGGAACAAGTCCGTCGCGGTCCCTGTCGAAAGGACGGCTCGCCCTATGCGGGTCCGCGGAATTCTTCGAGAACGCTCCGAGAGCATCGAAGGATGCCATCGAGTAGAAGTTCGTCTCCTGCGCCCCGCCGCACAGGACCATATCCTGCAGACCGTTCCTTATGAACATATATGCCAGGCCTATGGAATGGCTGCCGCTTGCGCAGGCGGCGCTCACGGTGAAATTTATGCCTTTCAGGCGGAAGATTGTGCTTATGTTCATATTGACGGTGGAATTCATCGACTGGAAGATGAAAGACTGCCCGAGAAGCTGCGTGTCGCGCCTTTCCCGCATTATCTGCTCCGCCTCGATTATCGGCTTCGCCGAAGAGTCGTTGCCGAAGATGCAGCCGATTTCGTTGCCGTCGAGGTAGGAGTCGTCGATTCCCGCCATCCCGAAAGCCTGGGAACCCGCCATGAACGCGTATTCAGCCTCCTCCGACAGTCCACGGCGCAGATGCCGGTCGATGACACCCTTCAGGGCCGGTTTCGGAACGATGCCCGTGAGGGGGGACTGGAATCCGTACTCCAGCCTCTCCGGTTCGACTCCGATGCCGGACTTTCCCTGCATCAGGGAATTTCTGACTTCTTCGATTCCGGTCCCGATACAGGACCATATTCCCATTCCCGTGACAACTACTCTTCTCATCCCTTCCAAGTTCCGATGTTCCGGAATATTCAATGTTTATCTCTAAAAAATATGTGCCGGCGGCCGCTCAATAAAGCCCTCCGTTAATGCTTATGACCTCCCCGGTGATGTAGGACGCGCCCTCGGAACAGAGGAATCCGACCAGTTCCGCCACCTCTTCGGGCCTGCCGAAACGCTTCATCGGAATCAGTTTCTTCAGCTCGTCCTCCGGAAGGTTCTTTGTCATATCGGTGGTTATGAAACCCGGGGCGACGGCGTTCACCGTGACATTCCTCGCCGCGGTCTCCTGCGCAAGGGCGCGCGTAGCGCCGATGACGGCCGCCTTCGCCGCGCTGTAGTTCGTCTGCCCCGCCATCCCCTTCAGGCCGGAAAGGGACGACATGTTCACTATATGCCCGCCGTGTCCCCTGGCCATCATCTTGGGCAGAAGAAAACGGGTCACATAGAACATCCCGTTGAGAGACGTGCCTATCACGGAGTCCCAGTCCCCGTCGGTCATCATGAACATAAGGTTGTCCCGGGTGATGCCGGCATTGTTCACGAGACAGGCGATGTAGTCGTCCGGATGGGCGCTCTCCCAGTTTCCGAGCGCTGTCTCCACTTCCGTCCTGTTCCCGACATCGAATCTTATGGGTTCGGCGCTCCCGCCTTCGGAAGCAATCTGTCCGCAGACTTCAAGCGCCTCCTTCTCTCCCGAACGGTAGCCCACCAGAACGGGCATCCCCATACGGGCGAGTTTCAGGCACACGGCTCTTCCGATGCCTCTCGATCCTCCCGTGACCAGCGCGAATTTGACCATGACAAAAAAATCTAAATCTATATCTCCACAAAATTGCAAAGTTAGGAAATTTTCCGTTTCGCAAAATTCTCGGTTTTGACAAGCGGAGGTTTTTTCGTAATATTGCGGTATATATCAGCATATGAAACTTTGTTTATGAAAAATTCCATAGTTACAATCAGCGACGTGGCGAAAGCCGCCGGAGTCACGAACGGCACGGTGGACAGAGTGCTGCACGCAAGGGGCGAAGTGTCGAAGAAGACCAGGGAGAAAGTCCTGAAAATCATCGAGGAACTCGGCTATCAGCCGAATGTATATGCATCCATGCTGGCGAAGAACAAGTCGCACAGGATTGCGGTGCTGCTCCCCCGGTACAGGCAGGGCGAGTTCTGGGAACTTTCACATATGGGAATCGAGAAGTCAAGGGAATATGCCGGACGGTTCTCAGTGAAGGTCGAGGAATGTCTGTACGACCAGTATGACGTCGATTCATTCCTTTCTGAGTGCCGCAGGGTTATGGAGGAGGGTTATTCCGGAGCGATAATAGCGCCGATGTTCCTCGACGCCACGCGTACCGTCGCCGTGGAAATGGAGTCCGCCGACATTCCGTATGTGATTCTGAACACGAGCGTGAGCGGGGTCTACGGGCACCTGGCCTATTTCGGGCAGCCCATCTACGACAGCGGGGCTTTCTGCGCCGACATACTGATGTCGGGTTCCGAAAAGGGCGGCGCCGGCACGGTATGGCTCGTCAGGATAGAGCGTGACGTCAAGGGTCTGTCCGACCCGTCGCAGGAGAGACGCCGGGGCTTCATGGACTATCTTTCCGCCCATTTCCCGAAAACCGAAGTGAGGAACGTCGTCATAAACCCGAACAGCCCGGACGAGGCTTACGCCGCAATGGACGAGGCTTTCTCCGGAATCTCCGGATGTCCCGACGTCGTGACGCTCAACTCCCGGATTTTCCTTGTCTCCGACTATCTCCGGGAGCGCGGACTCAAGGGATGGAATGTGATAGGCTACGACGTGCTCGAAAAAAACATGGCCGCCCTGAAGGACGGCTACGTGAAATATCTCATCGGCCAGCATTCGGACCGCGACGCGCAGGAGGCGGTCACGGCCCTCGCCGATTTTCTCGTTCTGGGCAAACGTCCGTCACGTCAGGACAATTTCAGCTCGATAGACCTGCTGTCCCGCTACAACTGCCGGTTCTACTGAACAGGGCCCGACGCCTGCCCGGGCTGACGGTTCACGTCCCGACGGCACGGATTTCCCTACCTGATTCCGTATTTCGCGAGAATCCTGCGGATTGGCTTCACGACGGAGCGTGTCCACGCTGCATAACCGTAGTCTCCCGGGTGGGTTCCGTCGACGGAGGTCTCGTGGTCGGAGGAAGAAGCGTCGGTGGTCGTGACGTAATAGACGTTCCTGTACTTTCTGCAGGCCTGAACCATCATGCTGTCCGCCATCTCCATCTTCGCGGATTCCGTTTTGTCAACCTTGGCGTTGAAGTTCCGTTTCTCGCGATAGATTGTCCTCTGGAAAATCAGCGGCGCATCGGGATGCTTCTCCTGGATTATCTCGATGAATCTGAAGAGACGTTTTTCAATCTGAGAAGGTGAAGGATTGGAGAAAGCGTCGAAGATGTAGGCGTCGACATCCGCATCGGCGAGGGCGTGCGCGAAATAGTCCTGAAGCTTGCTGTTGCCGGAACATCCGAGACTGAGCATCTGAAGCCCCGTCATCCTCGAGAGCTGCGCCGGATAGGCCATTCCAGGGCGGGATGTGCAGGAGCCCTGAGTGAAACTCGAGCCGAAGACGGCCACGCGGTGACGGAAAGGCATCTCGGAAGGGCGGATTACGCTGCCCTCTTCAACGCCGATTTCAAGACCTTCCAGCGAGCTGAAAAGCGGGAAATACATAAGACACCGGGACATCCCCTCCTTTTTGTTCTCAAGGATATTCTTGCTGACTCCGCTCTCACCCGGGGTCACGGCTCCGGCCCACAGCCATTTCCCGGCCGACTCGATGTAGAGGTCGAAGCCTTTCTGGGAAATCGGGCCGCAGGCGCTCGCCCCGAAGATTCTTCCGTAAACCGGGCGCACCGCAATCGTAGGCGAGTCCGTCTCAAAAGCGACTGCAAGACCGGAGGCCATGGTAATCTGGTTCATTTCGCCGTGGGTGAATCCGGCATTATATACCGTCGTGTCAAGACGATGGTACGGATGGAGGCTGTCCTCCGGAAAGAGTTTCCCGACGAGAGTGAGTTCCCCGGCTTCCACATATCTGAGCTGCTGCGCCGTAAGGGCGGGTGCGAAAAGTGTGCAGGACAGGAGCCCGACAAACAGGATGATCTTCTTCATTGCAATAAATCTTATGGTAAAATCCGATGAAAGTTCACAGCTTGACTATTCCGCTGCTGTATATTACACGGCAGCTGTCGCTGTCGAGGACGAATACCTGATAGGAGTCTCCTCCGGGATAGACCCTGATTACGATGTGCCCGCAGGGCTTGAAATTGCTCCAAAGCTGCTCCCCGAGGTTCTTCCGGGCGAACTCGCCCGTGATGTAATAGTCCCGCTCACCTTCCCATACCAGGCGGTCGGTGATTCTTGTCAGAGCCGATGCGACCGGGTGCTTCTTCTCGCTTGCGGTGAATATCAGAACCTGAGGCGAGAGCGTCTGCAGGAAAAACGCGTTGCTGCTGTCGTACCAGCCGTGGTGGTCGACCCTGATTGCGGTGACTTTACCGCAGACTTCCGCCACGGAGGTTTCAAAATCGCGTTCCTTGCATTTGTTGGTCGGCCAGTTCCCGCCGGTGATGTCGCCGCCGTTGTAGTAGGCGAACTTGCCGTAGGTCAGCCGGATGGCGCAGGAAACCATATTTTCGTCAAAAAGAGACGGATCTCCGCTGTACATTTTCCGGGAATTCAGCCCTCTGCCGGTCCAGACCTCGCCGTTCACGGCCAGATTGCGGATTTTGAAGTTGCGGGCATATTTCCCCGGGTTATGTTTGAGGGAGAATTGCCTGTCGCTTCCTATCCGGAATTTCGCCACCTCGGTCCCGCGCTCCGGAAGACTGCGGACAAAAGCCATATAGTCCTCCATGAAACTCCGGTTCGAACTCACCACGATTTCCCGGGAGGGGAAATCATAGTCCGGCCAACCCCTGTCCACGAGTCTGCCGATATGCAGCCGCTCCCCGACAAGAGTGATTCCGGAAAGGCCGTAGCCCCGTGTCCCCGGAAGCGCGTCCCGTCCGTTGCCTATGTGGTCACTGTGAAAATGCGTTATCATCGCATAATCGACAGTGCCCGCGTCCGGAGTCGGAGCGAGAAAATGATTCATATACCGCACAAGTCTCTCCCCCGGTTTCACGGCATAGGTGGAATCCGGCCAGCCCCATTTGTCATTGTCGCCGGCATCTATCAGCATCGATGTGCCGTCAGGCATTATTATCAGCGTGGCATCACCCCTCTCGAGAGCCACGGTGTGGATGTCCATACACCCCTCGCTCCACTGCGGGAGATATCCGCCCGTCTGAGCAAGACATGCGGCAGCGGAGCACGACACGGCCGCCGCAGTCAAAACAAGTCTCTTAATCGGATTCATGTGCGCACGGAATTGATACAGCACCTACTTGATTTTCCTTCCTCCGGCACTCCTCTCCTTCGACAGTCCCGGGGACAACCGCACGAGTACGACCCCGTGAGGAGCAACCTCGGACTCCCACTTCTCCATGTTGCCGACCTTGGCGACATCTTTCTGCCTCCATACGTCACGCACGGTGCAGGTGCCTATGACACCCATATATTTCGGGGTGAAGCCGAGAGTCTGCGGAGCATCGGAAAGGTTGAACAGCGCGACAACAAGTGTGCCGTCCTCAAGCGGCTTCACATAAACGGCGTGGGTGTCATCACCGCCGATGCGTCCTGCGGCATAGCCGAGAGGATCCTGGTTTATGTCTATGACTTCATTGTTGCTCAGGAGGCTTATCGTGAAATCATCGGCGGTGGCGAGGTCGCAGCCTATCAGAAGCGGGGACGCCTGCATCGCCCAAAGGGTGATGTGCGAATACTGCTCGTCCGGAGTGAGCCTCGTGCTGCGGGTCTTGCCGGTGCTCCATCCGACATTTCCGATCACGAGCATATCCGCGTCAGGCCAGTGTCCCGGGCCGGAATACGGAGCCCAGCCGGTGTTTTTCCCGAAACCGATTTTGGACACGCTCTCCCAGGTATCCCTGATGTCGCCGGTGGTGCGCCAGCAGTTGGCATATTTCACATACTCTGCGGCAAGAGGAAGACGTGCCGAATTGGAAAGGCTGTAGACGACATCGCGGTCGTATGAACGGAGAGCATCGTACATCTCCTTCATGCTGTACCAGTCCTGCGGGCCCCAGTCGTATTTGAGATAGTCGAAGCCCCACTCGACCCACTGGCGGGCATCCTGCGCGGCAAAGGAATATTTCCCGAAATAGCGGAGCTTCTTCCGGCCGTCCTTGTCCTGCGGGTCGTAGAACTTGTAGTTGGAGTTCACCCGTCCTTCCTCAACCCAGAAGTATGTGCCGTCCTCATTCGAGCAGGAACTGCCGATGTGGCCGGCATAGGTGACCACCCACGGCCCGGAATAGATTCCGGCCTTGAATCCCATGGCGTGGAGCGAATCGACAAGAGCCTTCATATCCGGGAACTTGGCGTTGGACTGGATGGCGTTGTACTTTCCGCCGCGCACCCCCTGCCAGCCGTCGTCGATGTTGACATAGGACCATCCGTAGTCCGCCAGACCGCTCTCAAGCAGCGCTTTCGCCGAAGACATCACCTTCTCGTGGCTTACCGTGTTGCCCCAGCAGTTCCAGCTGTTCCATCCCATAGGAGGGGTCAGCGCAATCTTGTCGCCCACGACGATGCTGAACTCGCGGCTGTTCTCCCCGAGCCTGTTGACGGCCTTGAGAGTCACGGTGTATGTCCCCGCCTTCCTGACCTTTCCGGTGATTATTCCCGTTTCGGAATCCAGCTTCAGCCCTTTCGGCAGATTCTCCGCAGAGAAAGTCATCGGACGCACTCCCGTCGCAGGAATCCTGAACAGGAAATCCGAACCGGGACGAACTCCGTAAACCTTAGGCCCGTTGATGCGCGGTGTGTCGGGAGCCTTCGGCGTGAGGATGTAGGCTGAATAATCGGTCGTATCCGGTTTTTCGGATGACTCTTCCTGCGCATATCCGGCCGGATTGAAGGCGAACAGGAGCGACACGGCGGCCGCGGCGCCAAAAGCAAGTTTCTTTGTCATAAAGCAAAAATCCATTAAAATATTTATTTCCAATAAGTCATCCTCAATCCCCGGCCGCCTGTGAATCAGATGTCTCCGGGGTGTCACAGGTCGCAGTGGTCAGGGTAAAGCACCGTAGTCAGCCTGACAGTCACGCCTTTCGGAACCGTCGCCGTGAAACCCGCAACGCTCATCCCATCGCAGAGAGTGTCCCAAGGATTGGTCCCGCAGGCCTCCCATACCCTGTACTCCGGAGTGACCAGAGGGTCGGAAGAAGAGACCCTGAGACATAGCGTCCTGCCTTCCTGCGACAGCCTCTCCCCGTCTGGAAGCACAGTGACGGAAGCGGGAGTGACCATACGCCACTGTACGGCGGCATCAAGATCCGGCCTTGCCGAAATCTCGTCAGTCACATAAAGATTCCCGTCGTTTCCGAGAACGACCGTCCGATGTGCATATTCCACCTGATCCCCATACACCGGGGTCATATCCAGTTCCGCACCTTTCGCGTCATCGTCATCATAGACTTTCTCTATGGAGACGAAGCCGTCGGCGACAAAATCCCTGTCATTGACAGTGAGGGTGCTGTGCCCCCTGTTGTTGAGCTGCCAGACCTGCCAGCGCAGGGAGTTCTGACCCATATTCCAGTATTTGCCGCCGGCTGCCTTGAGCGCGTTCTCGATTGTCGCATAATTCGGGCGCTGCACATCCTCCGACCATCGGCAGCCCAATGCGTCATAGACGAAAGACCCTGCATCCATATGCCCGTGGCTCTGATGCGCCCGTCCTCCCTTGACTCCGAGATAGCGGTCAGTGTCCGTTCCGCTCCAGTCTCCACGGACAAGCACGAGCGGAACTTCCCCCTCCGTGCCGGCGAAAACGCTGCGTTTATCCGTTCCTGAAGTGCGGGAAGACTTTCCGGAAGACGCGGATGCCTCCGCGGCGGCCGCGTCGAGATTCTCAATGCCGTTGGCGCAGGCGATGGTCATCGGAAGAAAACGCATCTCGTCCATAGTCGTCTTGTAACGCCCTATGGACATCTGATAGAACTCGTGACGAAGCAGCGACGGGTTGCCGTAATGCCGGGCGAACCACCACATCGCGGATTTGGGTACGGCTGTCTCCCCTGTGGAATCGCCGTAGCAGTAGGATCGGTTGCCCACGCCGACCATCATCAGCATCCACTCCGGAGTCCTTGCGAGGCCGGCTGACTCATCCATCCCGTAGAGAGTCCCGAACGCCTTTTCCAGAAGAGTGAATATGACCGCCTGATAGCCGGTCCCGTAACTCCAGTAAGAATATCCTTCCGGATATACCCCGTCGGGGTCGTAGAGTTCCCTGATGACTTTTCCGTTGTCGGCGATGACATCGTTGACGAGCCCCCCGCACTGCGTCTTCTCCTTGCCGTAGACGGCGATGGCCGCAGCGAGAGTGCCTCCGTAGCAGACCTGGTTCCAGTTGCTGACGGCTGTATTGGAAGAGTGTCCCCTGACGGCGGTCACGGCACGCTCCATCAGAGTCCTGCGGATTTCCGCCCTCAAATCGTAGGGAAGATTGTAGTAGAGCCAGTCATATCCCAGAGCCACGGCCAGCGACATCTCCCCGACATCCAGGAAGTGACTCGGATTCCAGTCCTTGAACGAGACCACAGTCTCAAGGTCGCGCACGGCCCTGTCCAGATATTTCGTCTCCCCCGTCATCCTGTAGGCGTAGGAGCACGATCCTATCCGGCGGAGAGCCTCGCGTGAGCGGTGCAGAAGCCGCTTGCCCGCCGCATCCAGCCTGTAGGCTATGTCCGTGCCGGAAGAGGCGCTCTCGTCGGCTATGGCCATCAGCATCGAGTGCAGCTGGAGGAGGGTGCGGTTCGATCCGGCATCCCTCGTGACTTTCTTTTCAAGTCTCCTGAAATCGGAGGCGTTCATCAGCAGTCTCGGATGCCCCGCTTTCCCGAGTGCTGAAAGATCTGCAATCCCCCGAGGGTCGGACTCTTCCGAGTCCGGCTCTTCAACGAATCCCCGGGGCGGTCTGTCGTAAAGATCCGCCCGCGGCTCTGCCGCAGAAGTGTTCTTGAACAAATTTCGGGACGACCCGGACTGCGACTCACATATGGCATCGGCGGAAACGCCGCACAATGCCATCAGACAAATCGCGAGATATGCCGGAATAAGTCTGTTGATCATCGGATTTCGAGGTTCTTGTCCGCGGTGAGTACGGTCACGAAAGTGACAGTCGCGCCGGCAGGCACGGCCGCGGTGTAGCCGGCCACGGTCTTGCTCGAATAATCCTTGACAGCATCCCAGCTGTTCGTCCCCTTGGCCTCCCAGGAAGTGAACTGCGGAGTGACCGCTGCATCCGAGGATTCCGCCTTGAGATACAGGGTCTTGTCAGACTGGACGAGCGTCTCCATTCCCGAGCCGACAGAAACCGCAGCGCTCGTAATCATCCTCCACTGAACCTCGGCCGCCTTGTCGGACAGAGCCGTGATTTCATCTGTGACGTAGAGGTCTGCACCGTTCCTGATTTCGACTGTTCTGATGACCGATGCGGCCTCGCCGGCGAATACTGGCGTCATCTGAAGTCTGACTCCTCTTGAAGCGTCGGTGTCGTAAGTTTCGATGATTGTCGCCGCTCCGTCAACCCTGTGGTCGGCGTCGTTGATTGTCAGAGTGCTGTGAGCCCTGTTGTTGAGACACCAGACTTTCCATCGGTAGGAATCCTGATCCAACGCCCAGTAATCGCCGCCCGCTGCGGACAGGGCCTCGGTAATCGAGGTGTAGTCCGGCCGGTTGAGGTCTTCAGACCAGCGCCAGCCCAAGGCGTCATACACGAAAGAGCCGGCATCCATATGCCCGTGGCTGTGGTTCGCCTTCCCGCCCTTGACGCCGAGGTAGCGGTCAGCATCCGAGTTGTCCCACAGGGTGCGGAAAAGAGCCACAGGCACGTCTCCGGTCCCGCAGTACATAGTCTGTTTGTCTCCGGATTCGCCCGTGACGGAGTCAAGTCCTTCGATATCGTTGGCACAGGCCAGCGCGACGGGAAGCATACGAACCTCGCTCATCGTTGTGCTGTAAGGATTGGCTGATGACGCGTCCGTGAGCAGCCGCAGTTCATTGCGAAGCAGCGACGGGTTTTTCTGCGCTCTGGCGAACCACCACATCCCCATCTTCGGCTGGTCGTAGTTGCCTGTAGAGTCGCCGAAGCAATAGACCCTGCCTCCCACGCCGGAAGACATCAGCATCCACTGCGGGGTCTTGGCGAGTCCATTGGAGGAGTCCATACCGTAAAGATTCCCGAAGACCTTCTCGAAAGAGGCGAAAATGAAGGTCTGGAAGCCGGTGCCGAAGCCCCAGTAGGAATAACCCTCCGGATAGACTCCGTCAGGGTCGTAAATCTTGCTCACAATCGGGCCGTTCCGGCTGATGCACTCGTTGAGGAGGTTCCCTGACTCGGTCTTCTCCTTTCCATAGATGGCGATTGCCGCCATCACGCTGCCTCCGTAGCATACCTGGTTCCAGTTGTGCTCGGCGGTGGTGAACCACGCCGTGTGGGCCGGAATCACGACATATTCGAGCAGCGCCCTGCGTATTTTCACTCTCAGGTCGTAATCGAGGGAATAGTAGAGCCAGTCATAGCCGAGAGCCACTGCGGCGGCCATCTGGGCGGTGGTCAGGAAGTTGGTGGAAGCATCCCATGTCGAGAACCCGGTCACGGTCTCCATATCCGCCACGGCCCTTTCGAGATATTTCTTCTGTCCCGTCATCCTGTAGGCGTAGGCACAGGAGCCGATCCGCTTCATCGCGAGCTTCGCCTGATCCTGATTCTTGTCAGTGTTGGCGGTGTTGTACTTGATTTCCGTCGAGGAGGAGACGCTTTCATCAGCGGCGGCTATCATCAGCTTGTGAAGGCCGGTCAGAGTCACGTTGCCGGCCGGATTGTCCACGACCTTGTCTTTCAGTCTTTCGAAATCGGACCTGTTCATCAGCAGCCTCGGATGTCCCATATTCCTGAACACCGAAAGGTCGGCGGTTCCGGCAGGATCGGCATCGCCTGATTCCGCCTCTTCGGCGAAGCCGAGCGGAACGTCGTCATAAAGAGCCGCCGTGGAGGATGCTTCCTGGGTGAAAGTCACGTCCTTCGTGGATGTTCCGGCATAGACCGTGATGACGGCCGTGCGGCTCTGCTCTGCATTGTTCTTCGCCGCGATGAACCTGATTTCAGCCTTACCCGCAGCTCCCTTTGTCGGAGAGAACGAGAACCAGCCGCTTACATCGGCAGCGGTACGGGCTGTCCAGGTCTTGCCTGCGGTAAAACTGTAGATTCCCGGAGAATCCTCCCCGTAACCTGCGGCCGGTATGGAGACGGACGTGGTCTCCGCCTCGAAATCCACACTCTCCGGCAGCTTCTCCCCGCTGCACGAAACCGCAGCGAGGAGAGCAGCCGAAGAAAAGAGCAACTTGATGATGTTCAATTCCATATGATCCAATTCCTGTTTTTTGCACATCGCCTGCCGCAGGATTACCTGTAGAGTACGATGTCGTCAATGTAAACTATGGCATAGTAGCCGGAAACAACCGTCGTTTTATTGACCGTGCAGGTAGGATAAATCTTGAGCATTCCTTCTCCGCTGAAATCCACGCTGTATGTCAGACAAGACCAGTAAGGCTTGCTGACGTAGTTCCAAGGAGTGTATTCTGCAAAACCTGCATCCCCGGTACCCAGCTTGATTGTCGATACGGCTTTGTACTCGGTGGAATAATCCGTCTGATATGCCACACAAGGAGAGCGGCGTGCGGTTTCCGACATGGTACTGCTCTCGCCGCCGTCAAGACGTCCGCTGAACCTGATGCCCTTGAACTGGGAGAGGTCGATGCCGTTCTCGGCAAAATACTCGTTGCGGAGGATGATTCCGCCCCTTGTCTTGTTGTTGCTGTTGTTGTACCATTTCAGCACTTTCCCGTGTCTGTCACCCTCGTAAGGGCTGTCGACGATTGACAGGCTCTCCTTCGCCAGATAGCCCGCATTCGCATTGTGAAGCTGGAACAAATCAGAAAAATCATCCCAGTCATTGAAATCCGCAAGGTACTCGTCATAAACTATGCTGAAGTTTTTCTCGACTTTCTCACCTTTCCCGTTGACACAGACATAATCGACGGAGTATGTGCCCAATTCAGGGAGCTTGTAGGAGAGATCAGCCTCCTCGGAGACAAGTTCTCCGCCGACATACCACTCGTGATGTGCTCCGGTGCCTCCGTAGAGTATCTCCGCAGTAAGGTTGAGAGTATAGGTGAACGCCCTCTTGGAATGATCGGAAAAATCAATCTGCAGAGTCTGCTCATCGACATCGACATTGAAAGTTTTGCTGAACTCACCCGCAGAGTTCGTCCCTTTATAGACCACGGTGTGGGTCACGTTCGCTTTCGGCAGATAGAAAGTGGTGAAATATGCCTCGTCGCAGACCTTCTCGCCGTCGACGGTCCAGGAATGGGTCACGTCGCTGCCCCTGTCCACGATGGCATAGAGCCGCAGGGTCGTGAGTTCCTTCCGGGTGATGACAGTGGAATCCCCCACCGAAAGGTGTATCTCAAGAACATCCGCGACATTCACGGTGTAGGATTTCTCAGCGGTACCGGCACCGTTGAAGACGACATATTTCACGGTGTATGTGCCCGGAGTTTCGAAAACATAGGTGAAATTGTCAGTCGCACAGGTCAGAACGCCGTCGACATACCAGTTCTTGGTCAGACGGTCTCCGCTCACGGCCTCCGTCTTGATGGTGACCTGCTCGCCCACTTTCGCCGAAATGACCTCGTCCTGAGTGATGAAGTTGATTTCCGGAGCGGCGAGACTGAGAGGCTGAGCCTCCTCGAACGAGCACTGCCACAGGCAAAGCGATGCGGCAAGCGCCGAAATTATGATATATGATCGTTTCATATCGTTTGCTTTCTTCTTGTCGGTCATTTGTAGTTTTCCTGATTTTCGTCCTGCCACTCGTTCACGCCGTCACGCAGCCTGTTGCGGAACGTGAGGGTGTCGGTGGCGTGCCAGACCGAACCGTCGGCCTTGGAGAACTTGTAGTTGAGGAAAATCTTGCGGTTCTGAAGCAGACGGGCGCGGTTGTAGCTGCTTTCCCCGTCCGGAGACACGCTGTAGGTGGCGCCCTCGACCGCCTCGATTATGACGTTGCCGTCCTCCTCAAGCGTAAGTTTCATCTGCGGGAACGAACGGTTGACCTCATTCGCCACGGCATTGGCGGTCAGCGAATGCGGGGCGACCGTTGTCAGCGTCCATACAAGATTGCTGGACTGCGGAATCTCCGTGGAATAATAGACCG
Organism: Treponemataceae bacterium; assembly: GCA_963614515.1. Classification (GTDB taxonomy): domain Bacteria; phylum Bacteroidota; class Bacteroidia; order Bacteroidales; family UBA932; genus Cryptobacteroides. The sequence goes on from CAVEDD010000002.1 coordinate 24,445, forward strand.
TGCTCTTTTCGCCGGTTGCGGACTCGACGACAGCCTTGCCGCCGTGCCACCAGTTTCCGAAGAGCATATTCTCGTAGCGCACCCCGATGACTGTGGTTTCATGGTCTGCGATAATGCCCAGACCGCTGTCGTTCGTGCCGGTGATTCTCAGAGGGATGACGACATCGGGGACAAGACAGGCTGAACCGGATGTCCCGAAGAAAGCGGATGAATCAATCTTGACGGTGATTTTGCCGGAATGCCTCCCGGACGGGATGACCGTGCATCCGTCCTTCCCGCCTTCGTTCACGAGCGTGTATTCAGAAGAGGGGAGAGCCTTGATTTCAGTGACATCCGCCATAAGGGTGTTGATGTAGGAAAGCGGGTTGGTCTGCATCGCCGCAAGCGTCTCCTCGCTGACGAGGCTTCCGTCGACGGAATAGCCGATTGTCCTGTCCTGCCTGTTTTCGATGACTCCGCCCAGAGCCACTGCGGTGGAGAACTTGAGTCCCTCTCCGACAATCACCGACCGGACATCGGTGGCGTTGGCGAAGCCCACGCCCGGAGTGGAGGAGTCCTTGATGTAATCTTCATAGCAGGATGTGAGAGACAGAGCCGCAGCCGCTATAAGCAATATATTTTTTTTCATATTTCTTTGATTTTTCTGTCTGTTACTGCCAATTTTCCCATCCCTCGTTCTGGACAAGCCCCCTGAGGGTCAGCATCTCCGTGTAAGGAATCGGGAGATATGCCGAACGGAACTGGCGTGTCTCAATCACATAGCCGGTGTCGTAGGTAAAACTTCCGTCTTCATTGAGTTCGACCTGAACCCCGTGCACGTCCTTGTTCAAATCCGCGAGAGAAGTGGACCACCTGCGGAGGTCGAAGAACCACCTGCCCTCGAAACAGGTCTCGATGCGGCGTTCGTTGCGCAGGAACTTGTCGAAAGCGGCCTCGCCGGCAAGGGCGATTTCGTCCAGGTAAGGGTCGTCCTTGATTCCGGCCTCACCGTCGTAGGTGTTGCGGCTGCGGAGATATGAAATCGCAGTCTTTGCAGACAGCCCGTCAATCTCGCCTGTTGGTCCGACAGCGTGGTTCGCAGCTTCGGCAAACGCGAGGACGATGTGCGCCCAGCGGATGAAGAACTTGCAGCGCGGCATCTTCTCGACACTGCTCTCCGACCAGTTCAGACCGCTGTAGGTGAACTTCTTGATGTGATAGTTTGTCAGGGAGTTGGTCGAAAGCGCCCAGGCCGCATCCTTGCCGCCGTTGGACCAGTTTTCGAAAGTATATTCCTTCAGCGGGGTGGAAGAACCTGTCTGGATGGTTCTTCCGTTGTAGAATATCACGCTGTAGAACCTCGGGTCACGGTTGACATAAGGATTCTGCGGGTCGTAGGCGTATGTCGGAGACTGGCCGAGAGGGTATCCGTCAGCCATTCCGAAAGCGTCGACGAGATCCTGGGTCGCGCCCATCTTGCCGTCGCCCTGAAAACCTCCGGGGTAGAACATCTTCTCCATCGCGTCGTTCTTGTCCGTGTAGCGTGAGGCGTAGATGATGCAAGGATTGTTCGGGTCGAACCAGTTCACCTGCCTTGACTTGTCGAATCCGCCGGCAACCGCTCCGTCGACCTCAATTTTGAAGTCGATGACCTCTTTCGCGTACTCGGCCGCCTTCTGCCAGCGCGTGACATCGCCGTCCGGGTTGAAGAGCGGGCTTGCCCAGGTCAGGTAGAGCAAAGCCTTCACGGCGGTCATCGTGACGCCGTCGAGTCTGCCGTAGCATCTGGAACCGAGCACCCTGAGGTCGCTCACGTCCTCCACAAGAAAGTCCCTGTGGGCCATCGGGAGATATGCTATCGCCGTGTCGCAGTCACTGAGTATCTGCTTCACGCAGTCGTCATAGGAGGCTCTCGGGAACTCGAAATTCCTGATTTCCTCGGCATCCTGTTTCCAGAGTTCGACCGGCTCGAGCACGAGCGGAACTCCGAGCAGATTCCCGTCGGTGCCGCGCCCGCCGAACTTGGTCAGAAGGTCGAAGTAGAACCACGCCCTGAGCGCGTGGGCCTCGCCCCATAGCCTGTCCGTCAGCAGTTTGTTGAAATGTTCATCCACCATATAACGGACATTGCGGCCGTTCTCATTCTGGATGAAGAGATTGACATTGTAGATGCCCTTGTAGTCCTGCTCCCAATAGGTGCTGAAAGGGTTGTCCGTCGGCTGGGTGATGCCCACCGCCATGCGGCTGTAGATGCTGGTCCGGGAAGTTATGACGGCGTTGTCGGTCAGACAGTCGAGATAGGCCCCGTCGTTGGTGTTGTAGTTCGTGGCCATATAGTCATAGCACTTGTCCACAAGCCCCTGCATCGTTTTCTGATGACTGATGACATAATCCTCGTCGCGAATCTCGGTAGGATACGGGTCAAGCAGAGAACAGCCGGACAGGGCGAGCATCGCGGCCGCGAATATGATATTGTATCTTTTCATCATCTTGTTCCTGATGTTTTAGAATGTGAATTTGAAACCGCCCACGAAAGTCTTCATAAGAGGGTAGTTGGTCACGCCGGAATCCATTGCTTCCGGATCGAGATCCTTGATTCCGGACAGGGTGAGAAGGTTGTTGCCCCTGAGATAAACCCTCAGTCCCCTGATTCCTTTCGTGATGTTGAGCCGCTTCACCGGCAGTTCGTAACCGAGTTCCACGGTCTGGAGCTTGAAGTAGCGTCCGTTTGTCAGCCAGTAGCTTGAAGTCACATAGTTGTTGTTCACCTTGTTGTAGGTCAGGCGCGGATGCGAAGCGTCATTCGCGTGTTCGAGGGTGTACTTGGTGTAGTTACCCGTCCCCCAGCCGTTCCAATAGTAACTGCTGTTCATCAGCACGTCGCAGGAAGAACGCCCCGTTCCGGTGAGGAGAAGGTCGAAATCGCGATATCTGAAATAAAGGCTTATGCCGTAGTTCACTGCCGGGTTGCTGTCGCCTATGGCGCAGATGTCGCTCGAATCGATGACTCCGTCGCCGTTCATATCCTGATATTTCAAATCCCCCGCTTTCAGTTCGGAGTCGAAATACTGGGTCACGGAAGCGGCTTCTTCATCCGTCTGATACTGGCCTGTGCAGCGGTATCCCCAGATTGTGGTCATCGAGTGGCCCACGGCGGAACGGTACGGTTCGCTGTAGTTGAGTTCATCATACCTGAGTCTCTTGGAGAACCGGCCGGCCACCCATCCGTTGACCGAGTAGGAGAAATCCTTTCCGACATTGTCTTTCCATCCGAGCGCAGCCTCATAGCCCTGAAGCGCGGTCTTGTCGTAGTTCATATAGAAGCTTCCGCTTGAAGTTCCGACAATCATCGGGATGACGTTGGAGAGCGTGGAAATCTGCCCGTCGTTCACGGAATTGTAGTAGGTCAGCGATACGTCGAGCCTCTTGCCGAGGAACAGTCCGTCAACTCCGACGGAGAATTCCGGACGTTTCTGCATCCTCAGGTCAGGATTTCCGAGCATGGATATGACAGTGCGGTTGACAGCGTCGCTGACCGTCTGTCCGAACCACTGGTTGGTGGAGTACGGGCCGAATTTGCTGCCCGAGGTGTCCCAGGAGTACTGGTCGATGTCGAGATTCACGGACGACATGCTGTCGTAGTAGAGCAGTCCGCCCTGAGCCCTGAGCTTGAGGAAGTCCACCCCTTTGATGTCTTTGAGCCAGTTTTCCCGTGACATTATCCAGCCGAGGCCGAAGGTCGGGGAGAAAGCCCACTTGTTTTTCCTGAGGAAATAGGTCCCGTGCTCGTTCAGAGCAGTCTGGAAAATATATCTGTCATCATAGACATAGCCCGCGTTGAATCCGAAGTTCATCTCGCGCTGGTGTTCGGAGAGACCGGTGCCGGAACGTGAGGTGAGCATATAGTCCGCTCCCGCACTCACCTGATGTCTGCCGAACGTGCGGTCATAGGAGAATTTCTGGACAAGGTAGAACCTGTTGGAATAGTAGTCCAGAATCTTCGACTTGTCGGAAGTCTGCACGACATTGTGGCTCGAACTCTTGACCGGGTTCATAACCGTCGCGCCGCTCTCGTCCGTCGTGGCTTCAAGGATGTAGGCCGCATAATCTTCGCTGGTTCCGAGACGCACGAGGTTGGTCGCGTCGTAAGCTCCGTAGGTCATCGACCTGAGTCCCTTGGTGATGAATGACAGGTCCACGTTCAGCTTGAGGTTCATAAGCCCCTTGCGCGTGGTTTCGGTATAGGAGCCGTTCGCGAGGATGTTTCCGATCGGGTTCTGAGTATAGAGCGAGGTCACGGCATACCACGGAGACTCAAGCTCCGGGTCGTTGTTCGCATAAATCGGGAACGTGATGGCCGGAATGGTGTTGATGTCGTTCAGAACCGTCGGGAAGTCGTTGGTGTAGGAGGTGTTGTATCCGTAGTGCGGAGAACGGCGGATACCCATCGAGGAAATGATGCCGAAATCCGCGGTGATGTACTTGTGCAGCTTCACGTTGAGGTTGGCATTGATGTTCACCCTGTTGTAGTCGGCTGCGGAGCCTATCTTGTACATATCGTCCTCACCGGCATAGCCCAGATAGGCGAAATAGCGCACGACATCGTTGCCGCCGCCCGAACTGATGCCCGCCTTGCGGTAGGACATCACATTCTTGAGCATAAGGCTCTTGAAATCGACGCTCGGATGTGTCAGACTGTAGGCATCGCCCTGTGCATACTGATTTATGTCGGACTCCGAATAGAGCGGAGAAAGACCGGAGTTGATTCTCGCGAGATTGTTCAGGCGGGCATAGTCAGCTCCGTCCACATATTCCGGCATCCTGTCGGCCACGTTGACTCCGGCCTCAGCGAACACGTTGATGCTCCTGGTGTTGGCCTGTCCTTTCTTCGTCTTGATGTGGATGATTCCGTTCACCCCGGAAGCGCCGTAGAGAGTTCTCTCCATCACGTCGCGGATGATGGTGACGGACTCGATCTGCTGAGGGTCGAGCGGGGTCTCCGCGAAGTTCACTGGAACGTCGTCCACCATAAACATCATAGTGCGGCCGCGTGAGGTCACGCCAACCCGGGAATCATCATTGGCGTTCACGCCGATTCCCCCGTGGTTTTCGGTCACGATGACACCCGGCGCGATGGCCGTGAGAGCATTGCGCAGGTCCGTGGAGGAATATTTCTCAAGCTCCTCACCGCTTATGACTATGGTGTTGCCCAGAGAATGTCTCTTCTGCATTTCCATATACGGAAGAGAAAGTTTTTCGGAATAGAGGACGGGCCTGTACATCGTTATGGTTCGGGAGTCGGCCAATGCCGCCACCTGCGAATTGATCGTGATGAAACCATCCGCCTCGATTCTCGCCCTGTCGGAGGATTTGGCCGTGAAAGCGACGTTGCCGTCCGCATCCGTTCTTTCCCGTATTGTCCCCTCTGCGACAATCACATCCGCGGAAGGAACGGGATTGCCGTCGGCATCCACAATCTGAACTGACACGTTCACCTCGAGGATTGCCTTTGATTTTGACTGTGCCGACGCGTCCTGTCCGAAGAACGCGAAGACTGCGGCGCAGCAGAGCAGCGCGGAAGCCGAGAATCGGGCGACAGTCGCCATAATATCTTGTTTCATAAATACTCTTGATTTTAGGATTGCTACCAGCTCATCTTAGGTACATAGTTCTTCATCTTGACCAGATCGGTCGAAGAGAACGGGACATAGTACATTCCGTCATTCTTCCACGTTATCTGGCGCGTGGCGGGAAGAGCGAAACGCTCGTACCTGAACCCGGTCGGATAGGCCGATGCGTCGTAACCCTCGTTCAGTTTCACTGCTCTCAGGCCATAGAGCGTGCTCCGTCCGAGTGCGGGAGCGTCCGTCCACCTGCGGATGTCGCAGTAGTAGTGGTCGCCCTCGAAACAGAGTTCAACGGTTCTTTCGTTCTTGATGCGGGAGCGGTAGGTCTCGGCATCCGTGCAGTATTCGCTGCGGACATCCGGCATACCGACTCTGTTCCTCACCGTATTGAGCGCCGCGACAGAGGTCAGATCCGCTCCCGGAAGAGTCGAACTGCTGCTTCCGTAGGCCTCGAAGACGGCTTCCGCGTAGTTGAGATAAAGCTCTGCGAGACGGATGACGGGATCCGTCATTGTCACGGTATAATTTCCGCCGTTCGGATACGGGCCGCCGAGAGACTTGACTTCATAGTAGAATGTCTCGGACACTCCGTCCGTCGCGCCCTCCCTCTTCCTGATGAGTGAAGCAGTCGGAACGGAACCGTCCTCGTTGACATAGATGGATGCCGGAGTGCTTTTCCCGGAATTTATGTTATAGACCGTACAAGGCTTCTGGTTGTACAGCACGGCATTGTCGAAACGCGGGTCGCGCTTCGCGAAAGGATTCTGCTCGTTGTATGAACCTGCGGCAGTCGCAATCTGACGCTGCTGCTCGGTGTTCAGGGCATAGCCATCGGTGGTCTCGAACTTGTCCACCAGATTCTGGGTCGGGCAGCGGCCGGAATTGGTCGAACCGCCCGTGAACGCATAAGGGACAAGTGTGTTGAGGGACGAATGCGAGCATTTCAAGGCGCCGGAATATACGCCCCAAATCTGCTCGTTGGTATGCTTGGTTCCGTAATAGTTGCTGGAGTACTTCGCGAACGGGAGCAGCTCATAACCGTTGTCAAGAGCGGACTCAAGCGCCTCCCAGTTGGCCTTGGCGGCATCTTCCCATCTGGCCTTGTCGTTGTCCGGATTGCTCAGCGGGCTTGCGGCATAGAGCAGCGCACGGCCTTTCATCGCCAATGCGGCGCAACCGCTCGGACGGTTCTGGTCGGAGGCGTTGAGATTGCCGTTAGGGTCGCGGCGCATCTTTCCGGCCTTTCCGAAGTGATCCGCCGCGCTCTGGAAATCATCAGCCACCCGGCTGAGGAACTCGTAATCCCCGATTGCCGGAAGATCCCATTCGTCATCGGCTCCGAGAACCTTGTCCACATAAGGGACTGCCCCGAAGAAACGGAAAACTTCAAAATTGACGTACGCCCTGATGAAATAGGCCTGGGCCAGAAGATCTTCCTTTTCGGTTTCCGTCGCATCCTGAAGATTGTCTATCTTCTCTATGGTCATATTGCATTTACGGATGATCTTCCACGCGTAATAGGCTTTCCCGGTTTCCTTTCCGGAGCCTTTCTGGTATCCGACTTCACTTCTCACCGTCTGACCGTCCCCCTGCTTTCCCTTGGCGTCATTTCCCTGACGCCCCATATCGCAGATGTCGGTCAGGGCATCTATAGAGAACTTGTGGGCGTTGAATGTGAACTGCAGCGGATAATAGCCCTTGAGCTTGGTCTCCTCCCCGTCATAGACCCCGTCGAAATAGCTCTTGAAGTTCTTGTATTTGGAGAAAATCTCCTCCTCCGTAAGCCCGGAATCCGGAGACTTGTCCAGGTAGCTGTTCAGACAGGAAGTCGCTGAAAAGACTATGCAGAACAGCGCCGCCGGCGCAAATATGTGTCTTATTATCTTTTTCATCGTCTGGAGATTTTAGAATGTGAACTGAAGGCCGAGCTTTACCGTCCTCATATGAGGATAGGCTCCGTTGGTGAGAACCTTCGACTCCGGATCCCCTTCAAGAAGATCGGTGAAAGTGAGAAGGTTGTTTCCGGTGACATAGAGCTTTATGCCCTGCATTCCTGTCTTCTGTCTGAATTTCTTCCCGTTCCACGTGTAGCTCAGGGTCGCTTCCTTGAGTCTCACATAGTCCGAACGGCGCCAGGTCTTACCCTCGATCAGCGAACCTCCCCAGTTCGTGTTCACGCCGGTTTTTGAGTAGTGCACCGCCGCGTGATTCCCCGAAGTGCTTGCCGGAGACCAGTAGTCGAGACCCGACTTGTAGGTCACATAGTTGCCTTCGGTGAACGGATTCTCATAGACTCCGCCGTACTGGGTGTATTTGCCGGCATAGCCCTGGAACAACATGCTGAATTCAAGCCCCTTCCAGGAAAATCCGGTGTTGAAGGCGAAGGAAACCGGAGGATAGTAGGAACCCCGGATGAGACTCTTGTCGTCCTGGTTGATTGTTCCGTCTGCGGTGATGTCCAGATATTTATAGTCTCCGACCACGAGATTGTCCATTGTCACGGGCAGGAAACTGCTGTGGATGTCATCGATGGAGACGAGATAGCCTCCGTCTATGAGATAGGTACCCGTCTTGGCTGTTCCGATCGGCGAACCGATTGTGCGCTGATGGTCAAGAGCATAAGGAGCGTCGTCCGCATAAACCACACGGTTCTCGGTAAAGGAGAAGTTTCCGCCGACATTGAATGTCCAGTCAGTCCCGAATCTCCTGCTGTAATTGGCTTCAATCTCGATACCGTGCTTCTTGATGGCTCCCTTGTTGAGTTCCTTGGAAGTGATGCCGAGCCACATCGGGGTGTTGTTGTCCACGGTTATCAGCATCTTGTCCCTGTACTCGTCGAACAGATCCACGCTGAGAGTGAGGTCATTGTTGAAGAAGCCCATCTCGATTCCGAGGTCCTTCTTCAGGGCCTGCTCCCACTGCGCGGAGGTGTTGGCGGAGGAATCCTCCTTGATGTAGCCGTTCGCGTCAGTGGAATATCCGCTGATGTAGAGCCACCTGTTGTCAGCATAGTCGCTTCCGACGAGACCCATCGAGAAACGGAACTTGAGCTTGCTGAGCCAAGGTTTCAGAGGCTGCATGAACTTCTCCTCGCTCATCACCCAGCCGACAGCTCCCGACGGGAAGAAGCCGAAGCGGTTGCTCGGGGCGAACCTTTCGGATCCGGTGTAACCCATATTGAACTCCACAAGATACTTGTGCGCGTAGTCGTAGGTGGCGCGGGCGACGAGAGCCTCGTTGTAGTAAGGGAAATCCGAGCCCTTCATCTGCTCCTGCCTGTTGAAAAGGAACAGCCCCGTCACGGTGTGGTCGCCGAACGTGCGGTTGTAGTTCAGCGACAGGTCGTAGTAGAGGTCGAGGTAGTAGTTGCTCTGCAGGCTATTCTGAGCGGTGGTGATCAGTGTGTTCTCCTCATCCACGAATCCGCTGGCGTTCGACCTGTCCCACGGGTTCAGTTCCGTGCCCACCCTGTCGAAATAGAGTTTGAATTCCGGGCGGTTCAGCGAAGTGGTGAGAGTCGCGTATTTGTAGTAGGTGCTCAGCGAGACTTTACCCTGCACGGAAAGCCCCTCTGTGATGAAATCGAGCTTCTGGTTCAAAATGATGTCGGAGAAGACCTTGGTGTCGGTGTACTGCTTCGAGTCTCCGGACATCATCATCGTGTACGGGTTGAATGAATTCTGGTCCTCGCTGCTTACAAGCCTGTCTTCGTTCGCGTCCGGATAGTCCAGATCGGGAATCTCTTTCAGCACCCACGCCGGGAAGTACATCGGATACCTCGCCGAACTTGCCGCGAACAGGGATTTCCACGCCTTGTCCGGGTAATTCTCGACAAGGGTCGTACCGCTTCTGACTCCGACGTTTCCTCCGAGCTTGAAAGAGAGCATCGTGCTCTTCGTGAAATTGAAATCCACATTGGTCCTGAAGTTGAACCTGTGGTAGCTGAAGCCCGTGTTGACCTTGTCGTCCGAAAGCTCCTTGAAGATGGAGCCCTGGTTGGTATAGCCCACCGAGGCGAAATATTTCACGAACTTGGTGCCGCCGCTTATGTTGAAGTTGGCGTTGGTGGTCGGCGCGAAAGACTTTGTGAGTTCGCTGATCCAGTTGACATCGGGGTAGCGCAGTGCGTTGATGGCGCTCGAAGGGTTGCGGTACTCGTTGAGCACCGCCTGGGAGCTGAGTCCGTCGAACTCCTGGTCGTTCATCAGGGCGACGTTCATCAGCGACATCGTGGTGTAGGAATCAACGTGTGTCGGAAGATTTATCGGCATCGCGAAACCCTGCTGCACCGAAATCTTCATCTTCGGCTTGCCCTCTGTTCCCGTCTTGGTGGTGACGATGATGACACCGTTGGCCCCCTTCGCACCGAAGACCGCCGTCGCGGACGCATCCTTGAGGACGGAGATGTTGTCCACCTCGTCCGGGTCTATGGAGGCGAAGTCCCTTTCCACTCCGTCGACGAGCACGAGCGGGCTGTTGTTTCCGAAACTTGAGACACCTCTGATGACAATCTCGGCATCATCGGCTCCCGGCTGGCCTGAAGTCTGAAGAGTCGTCACGCCGGACAACTTTCCGGAAAGGGCGTTCGTGATGTTGGAGACACCGGAATTGACGAGCGCCTCGCCCTGCACCTGTGAAATGGCGCCGACGACGCTCTCCTTCTTCTGCACACCGTAGCCGACAACGACGACGTCGTTCAGCAATGTGGCGCTCTCGCGCATCAGAATCCTGTACTCTGTCTTGTTCTTGTCAAGAGTTACGAAAGCTGTCTCAAAGCCGAGACAGGAAATCTCAAGCCTTCCTGTTTCCGGGACCTTAATCGTGAAACGACCGTCTATGTCGGTCATCGTTCCGGTATTCTTGGCTCCGATCAGAACGAGGTTGGCGCCGATTACCGGAGCACCGGTATTATCGGTTATGACTCCGGAGATTGTCCTCAAATCGCCTCCCCCATCAGCCTTTGCCACCAAACCGTCGGAAATCAGCATGACGGCGAGAATCACCGTAAGCTGACGGATAATAGTTTTTAGCATTACTGAACATTTATTTGTGTTACACAAACGGCCCGGGAAAACCCTGCCCATTTTATTTTTCTGTTTCCGTGCACGCACACGGAAACAGACTGCAAATATCGGTTTATTTTTTCAATATCAAAAAAAAATGTGAATAAGTCTGACGCTCTTAAATTTCGACAACCTTGTAGCGCGGAACGAACGCCTTCATCAGCAGCCAGCCGATGATGTATGCGAAGGCGCAGATGCAGAAAACTATGAAATAGCCGGCCGGTTTCCCCTCGAAGCCGAGGAAATGCAGTCCGACCTTGTCAGACCAGACGAAGAGCTCGCCCGCGAACTTCTGCATGATCATCGAACTTATGCCGCCCGCCATTCCTCCTATGCCCGTGACTGTGGCGACCGCCGATTTCGGGAACATGTCGCTGACCGTCGTATATACATTCGCCGACCAGGACTGGTGCGCTGCGCATCCGAGTCCTATGAGAACCGTCGGGAACCACGGGGATATCGTTCCGAGGGGCTGCGCGAGAAGCACGCATATCGGGAATATGGCGAAGATTAGCATCGCCTTCATCCGGGCGGCGTAAGGGTCGAACCTGCCGCCCTTGCCCATGGCCTTGTTTATGAATATGGTCGGAAGCTTCCCGCCGATGATGGAGAGCATCGTGATGGCGTAGAGGGTGAAAATCAGCGCCATTCCGAGCGGTTCGGTGGTCTTGATGCCGAACTGGGAATTCAGGTAGGACGGTGTCCAGAAGAGGAAGAACCACCACACGCCGTCTGCCATGAAACGCCCGGCTATGACCGCCCAGGTCTGGCGGAATCCGAGCGCCTGCCGGATGCTCATCTTTTTCCCTTCCGCACCTTCCGCGACCGTTCCGGAAACCTCGACGAGCTTGTCCTGCTCGATGTAGGAGAGTTCGGCGGCGTTCACGAAACGGGATTTCTCCGGCTTGTCATAGACGAACACCCAGATTCCCATCCAGATGAATCCGAGCGCGCCGATGATGATGAACGCCATCTCCCAGCCGCAGTGCTTCGCGAGCAGAGGAATCGTGAGAGGGGCTATGAGTGCGCCGATGGATGCCCCCGAGTTGAAGATTGATGTCGCGAATGCGCGGTCTTTCTTCGGGAAATATTCCGCCGTGGCCTTGATTGCCGACGGGAAGTTCCCCGCCTCGCCGAGAGCGAGCACGCTGCGGGCCACAAGGAAGCAGTACATGCTGACCGTTGAAATGAGCACGGCCACGTCTCCTGTCGCCTGAACGAGTTCGACCGCGCCGTGCAGCCCGACGACACTCTCGGTGATGATTCCGCAGAAAGCGTGGAGACAGGCTCCGGCCGACCATATCCCGATTGCCCAGAGATAGCCCTTCTTCGTGCCCATCCAGTCGACGAAGCGTCCGGCGAAGAGCATACACAGGGCATATACTATTGAGAATATGGATGTTATCGTTCCATAATGGGATTCGTCCCAATGAAACTCCGGCTTTATGAACTCGTCCCAGGTGAGGGAGAGCACCTGCCGGTCGAGATAGTTGACGGTGGTCGCGAGAAAGAGCATCGCGCAGATCACCCACCGGAAATTGGTCATTCTGTTTTTGTCTGTCATCTTTTATGTGTTCCTGTCTCTATGTGTCATGCCGATGGGTTCTGGCCATTATGTGTAGGCCAGTGTGTTCGGGCCATTATGCGTCAGGCCATTCCGTCCCCGGACTGCGATGTTCTCCCGCCCTCTTCTCTTTCTCCCGGCCGTGCGCTATCCGCGCACCTCCGCAATGATTTTCAGCGAATCGGCGCAGAGTTTCGTGACGGCCGCCCAGTCGCCGGCTTTCACGACATCCTTCGGGAAGAGGTTGCTGCCCATCCCCACGCAGGAAGCCCCTGCCTTGAACCAGCCGCGGAGATTCTCCGCCTCCGGTTTGACTCCGCCTGTCACGAGAAGCTGAGTCCACGGCATCGGAGCCTTGACCCCCTTCACGAAAGAGGACCCGAGAACATCGCCCGGAAAAACCTTGCAGATGTCGCAGCCCGCCTCCTGGGCCATCCCGATTTCAGTCGCCGAGCCGCAGCCCGGAATGTACGGCACGCAGCGGCGGTTGCACACCGGAGCGACGGCCGGATTGAAGAGCGGGCCCACGATGAAGTTCGCCCCGTTCTGAAGGTAGAGGGCCGCAGTCGGCGCGTCTATGACCGAACCTGCCCCGAGAATCATCCCCGGCAGTTCCGCATTTGCGTATTTCACCAGTTCCGCGAACACTTCGTGGGCGAAGTCCCCCCTGTTCGTAAACTCGAACACCCTGATTCCTCCGTCATAGCAGGCCTTGAGCACCGCCTTTGACGTTTCAGCGCAAGGATTGTAGAACACCGGCACCAGCCCCGTGGAAACCGCCGCCGAAATCACCTGAGTTTTGCTATATTTTGCCATATTCAAATTGTAGATTTAACAACTGAAATTCAAGACATCCAACGCAGCAGACCGCCTTTTAGGCGCCCCGTATTATCTTGAAACTCTTCCGGAGCCGTTCCCGTTCATAAGCGTTTCCACCTCCCTGACGCTTACGCGGTTGTAGTCCCCTTCGATTGTGTGCTTCAGACAGGAGGCCGCCACGGCGAAATCCAACGCCTTCTGGCTGTTCCCCGTATAGTTCAGCAGTCCGTAAATCAGCCCGCCGCCGAAAGAATCGCCGCCGCCGACGCGGTCCACGATGTCCGTGATGTCGTAGCGTCTTGAGGCGAAGAGCGTCCTGCCGTCATAAAGAACCGCGCCCCAGGTGTTGTGGTCGGCGTTCACCGAGCCGCGCAGGGTGATCGCCACTTTAGACGCCTTCGGAAACTTCTCCATCAGCGACCTGGCCACGAATTCGAACTTCGCGGTGTCAATCACGCCGGCCTCCGCATTGAAGCCCTCGGGCTTGATGCCGAAGACCTTCTCCGCATCCTCCTCGTTGCCGATGATGACATCGCAGCCTGCCACGAGAGCGGGCATCACCTCCGCCGCCGTCTTTCCGTATTTCCAGAGATTCTTCCTGTAGTTGAGGTCGCAGGAGACCTTCACCCCGTGACGGGAAGCAGCCTCAATCGCCTCAAGGCATACATCCGCCGCGCCCTGACTGATTGCGGGGGTGATGCCTGTCCAGTGGAACCAGTCCGCACCCTCGAAAATCCTGTCCCAGTCAATCACGCCAGGCCTGATTTCCGAAACGGCGGAATGCGCACGGTCGTATATGACTTTGCTCGGCCGCGAGACCGCGCCTTTTTCTATGAAATATATCCCCATCCTGTCCCCGCTTCTGACGCAGGACGACACATCCACCCCGAAACCGCGAAGTTCCGCAAGGCAGGCGTCAGCTATATCGTTGTCTGGAAGAGCCGTGACAAATACGGCATTCTCCCCGAAATTGGCGAGTGAAACGGCGACATTGGCTTCCCCGCCTCCGAAAGTGGCTTCAAACCCGTGAGCCTGGGAATATCTCTGGTGTCCGGGAGTGGCAAGTCTGAGCATAATCTCGCCGAAAGTGACTATCTTGGCCATAAATCTTTGTTTTGCCTGCAAAATTAGAAAAATATAACCGATTCCGTGCACGCACACGGAAATATTTTCATATTTTTGTAAAAAATCCGTTACAAAACGGTATCACACATTTTCATCTCAAAAAAAACAGTTTCCTGCAATGTACAGCTTCATCAACGACGATTTCCTTCTGGAGAACGGATATGCGAAGGAACTCTA
>CAVEDD010000003.1:0-36670 GCA_963614515.1 Treponemataceae bacterium
GACGTAGCGGCTCCACAATCTTGAGGTTCATCTTTTCCGGTAGGCCGCCCACATTGTGGTGGGACTTGATCACCACCGCCGTGCCGTTTACCTTGGCCGACTCGACCACATCCGGATAAATCGTCCCCTGTCCGAGCCATTTCACGTCCTTTATCTCGCCTGCTGCGGCGTTGAAGACCTCGATGAAATCCCTGCCTATGATTTTTCTCTTCTTTTCCGGGTCGGTGACTCCCCGAAGGTCGCCGAGGAATCTTTCAGCGGCGTCAATCCCTCTGACATTCAGCCCCATACCTTTGTAGGATTCAAGGACTTCAGCCGCTTCGTTCTTTCTCATCAGCCCTGAATCCACGAATATGCAGTGGAGATTTTCTCCTATGGCGCGGTGCAGGAGCATCGCGGCGACCGACGAATCCACGCCTCCGGAAAGTCCGAGCACGACCTTGTCGCCGCCGATCTTCTCCTTCAGCTCCCTGACGGTCTGGTCGATGAAGCTCTCGCTCGTCCAGTTGCCGGAGCAGCCGCAGACACCGAGCACGAAATTGCGCAGCAGCTGCGTGCCTTCAGTGCTGTGATAGACTTCCGGGTGGAACTGAAGCCCCCAGGTCTGTTCTCCCGAGATGCGGAATGCCGCAATGTTGACATCCTCGGTCGATGCTATGATGCCGTAGTTGGCCGGGATGGAGGTGATGGTGTCGCCGTGGGACATCCAGACCTGCGAACTTGCGCTCAATCCGGCCATCAGAGGGTCGGAAGCATCGCGCACGTTCATCGTCGCACGTCCGTATTCGCGGGTCGGGGACTTCTCCACACTGCCGCCGAAGAACTGCGCGAGGTACTGCGCCCCGTAGCAGACTCCCAGAAGCGGAAGCACCCCCTTGATGCCGTCCAGATTCACTTTCGGCGCATCGGCCTGTCTCACGGAGCAGGGGCTGCCGCTGAGTATCACGCCCTTGACCTCCGGCCCGAAAGGGGATTGAGAACCGACTGCATCCGTGTGTTCCTGACACCTGTCGGAAATGGCTGCGGAGTTGTCCTGTAAGAAGACGGAACCGTCCTGCCGGAACTTGTTGTACGGGACAATTTCGCAATAGACCTGCATTTCCCGGATTCTGCGGGCAATCAATTGGGTGTATTGTGAACCGAAATCAACAATTATAATCTTTTCTGTCATATCTATTTATGGTAGTTCGGCGTGTTGCCGGTGATGGTTATGTCATGCGGATGATTCTCCACCAGGCCGTTGGCCGTGATGCGGACAAAGCGCGCGCTGTGGAGCGCGTCGATGTCGGCCGCTCCGCAGTAGCCCATACCGCTCCGCAGACCCCCGATCAGCTGGTAGATGATGTCCCCGACGCTTCCCTTGTAGACCACCCTTGCCGCGACGCCTTCCGGAACGAGTTTCTTCGTGCCGGCCTTGCCGTCCTGGAAATAGCGGTCACCTGAGCCGGCCTTCATCGCGTCTATGGAACCCATACCCCTGTAGGACTTGAACTTGCATCCTCCGTCCTCGAAAATCTCTCCCGGGGCTTCGTCCGTTCCGGCGAACATCGAGCCTATCATCACGCAGTCTCCGCCGGCGGCAAGCGCTTTCACGATGTCCCCCGAGTAGCGCAGTCCGCCGTCCGCGATAATCGGCACTCCCGAACCCTCCGCCGCCTTTGCGACATCATATATCGCCGAAATCTGCGGCACGCCCACTCCGGCGATGATTCTTGTCGTGCAGATGGAACCCGGACCGATGCCGACCTTGAGCGAATCCGCCCCCGCCTCAATCAGACGGACGGCCGCTTCTGCCGTGGCGATGTTTCCGACCACCACGTCAAGTTCCGGGTATGCGGCCTTGATTTTCTTCAGCGCGTCAATCACACCCTTGGAATCCCCGTGAGCCGAGTCGAGCACGACTGCATCGACTCCGGCTTTCACCAGCGCGGACACCCGCTCGAGCACATCGGCCGTGATTCCCACTCCGGCAGCGACTCTGAGCCGCCCTTCCGCGTCAAGGCAGGGAATATCTTCCCCCTCTGCGGAAGACTGTTTCACCGCGCTGATCTGGGCTGCCTGTGCCTCGATGCTCATGTTCTTGTGTATCACGCTGATGCCTCCCTTCCGTGCGAGCGCCGTCGCCATATCCTGTTCAGAGACGGTGTCCATGGCCGCCGAAACGACCGGGATGTTGAGGCTGATGTTCCGGGTGAAACGGGCCTTTACGCTTACTTCCCTCGGCAGAATCTCGGAGTAGGCGGGCACAAGCAGCACATCGTCGAACGTGAGTGCCGTGGAGTTGATTCTTTCTTCCGCAAATGACATAGATGTTTGCTTTTTATTGTATTATTTTTACCTGATTACGATCGCAGAGCGGCACGACGTACCGCTCTGCGTAAAATCACTGCTTTTCCGTACGGCTGATCTTCTCCTCCGGAATCAGTTCCCGGATTGGCTTGATGTTCCGGAAAAAGCGTCCCGCGATGACCCTGACCACGGTGTAGCACGGGATGGCGACAAGCATTCCGAACACTCCGCCGAGCGTCGCCGCCATCAGCAGCACGATGAAAATCTCAAGCGGGTTGGCCTTGATGCTGTTCGAGTAGATGACCGGCTGATAGACGAAATTGTCCACGAGCTGCGTCAGACACATGATTACGAGCAGAATCAGAGCGAAAGCCCAGAACGGCACGTCCAGTCCGACCATCCCCGTCCCGCAGTATTTGAGTATCAGCCCCATTATCGTGCCGAGGCAGGTGCCGATGAGCGGTCCGACATACGGAATCACGTTCAGCAGTCCGGCAAGGAAAGCGATTCCCAGTGCGGAACCCCAGGGCAGCCTCGCGATGAGGGCGAGACCGAGGAAATCCAGCAGCGCCACGCCCGCCATCTCTATGAGAATCCCCACGAAATAGCGGCTCAGCAGGTACTCCACATCGGACAGTGACTCCTTGACGCTGCCCTCGAGCCTGTCAGGCACTAGCGACGCGATGATCCGGGAGAAAAGCCCCTCGTCGCGGATGAAGAAGAACGCGATGAAAATCACCGAGAACAGCCCTATGCCGAAATTTGCGAGAAATGTCGCCACAGAGCCTATGATGCTGGAGAATATGGAGATGTCGAACGCCTTCTGGAACTCGTGCAGAGCCACAATCTCAATCCTGAAATCATTCCCGAGAGCCGGGAAAGTTTCAATCAGCCACCTGTTGAAATCCCGCAGCGGCCCGGCCACGCTCTGGATGTTGCCGCTGTATGCCGCCGTGACCTCGTTGACCACGCTCGTCAGCAGAGGCGTGACTCCGAGGATCACAGAAAGGAAAATGGTCAGAAGTATCACCAGAGTCAGAGCGGCGGCCGCCCATCCAGGCATTTTCCGTCCCTTGACGCGGATTTTCCCGAGCCGCTTCATTATCGGACGCGCCACGAGGGACACCACTCCGGCGAGCAGGAGATAAATCAGCACGCTGCCGAAATAAAGGCAGATGCCGCCCAGCAGAGCGACACCGAGCGCAATCAGAACATATTTCGCGAGCCTCTCGCGGTATTCCCCGGAAGGGGTCATATCCTTAAATTCCTTGTCAGTCATATGGTTAAAGTATATTCAGCGACTGTTCCTTGATTTTCTCAAGTTCATCCTTCATCTTCACGACATATTTCTGCATCTCGTGGTGGTTGGATTTGGAACCCGTCGTGTTGATTTCGCGTCCCATCTCCTGTGCTATGAACCCGAGCTTCCGTCCCGGATACGGCTCATTCTCAAGTGTTTCGAGGTAATAGGCGCAATGCTGGCGCAGCCTGACCCTCTCTTCGTTGATGTCGAGCTTCTCGATGTAGAAAATCATTTCCTGCTCGAGCCTCGTCTGATCCGCCTCAAGTTTGAGTTCGTTGAAGCGCGTCAGAATCTTCTCCCTGATCTGTGCTGTTCTTTCAGCCTCGAATTTCTCGATTTCGCGGGAGCACTCGAGTATCTTCTCGACCTTTGCGGTCACATCCCGCCTGAGTACGTCGCCTTCCCGCAGCCTGAACTCCTTCAGTGCTCCGACAGCCTTCCGTATGGTCCCGAAAACAGCCTCCCAGTTGTCATCGTTGATGATTTCCTGCTTTCTCGTCTGTCCGGTCACATCAGGCATGCGCAGAAGTGAGGGAAGTGCCGCGTCGAAAAGCCCGAGTTCATCAGAGGCAATCCTGCTCCGGATGTCCCTCAGCTGGGACAGATAGCCGAGAAGCGCCGATTCGTTGATTTCCCGTGACGAGTCCGTTTCATTCTGCTCGAAGTTTATGAAAAAGTCAATCGACCCGCGCTGGAGTTCCTTTGCAAGATATTGTCTGACAATCATCTCCTTGTCTTTCGGCAACATCTGTGACTTTATGCTGATGTCCGCGGTCTTCCCGTTGACCGTCCGTATCTCCACCGTAATCTTTCCCTTTTCCGTCACAAGCTCCGACTTACCGTAGCCCGTCATCGACTGAACTGATGCCATATTCTTGAATTTCCGAATTTTACAATCTTATGTCGGGGATATGCAATCGATATCTTCGGTCTTGAAAGTGACAATACCCCGAAATCGGCGCAAAAATACTAAAAATCCCTTATATTTGTAGTTTATTTTTATGCCGATGTCTGAATAATCAAGCCGGAATGTGTCGGGATATATCGGAATATGCATCGGAATATATAATGGAATATATAATAGAGTCGGAATATATTAATGTTGATATAATGGAAGAGACTTTCAAGACTGCGGAAGGAACGGAGACCAGACCTCTGAACTTCCTTGAGGAAATCATCGAGGCGGATCTCGCCGCCGGCAAGTATGACAGCATAATGACCCGCTTCCCGCCCGAGCCTAACGGCTACCTGCACATCGGACACGCGAAGAGCATCTGCACCAATTTCGGGCTTGCGCAGAAATACGGCGGAAAGACCAACCTCCGTTTCGACGACACCAATCCTGTCAAGGAGGACACCGAATATGTGGATTCCATCAAGGAGGACATCAAATGGCTCGGTTTCCAGTGGGCGGAGGAAAGATATGCCTCGGACTATTTCGACCAGCTTTATGAATGGGCGGAAGAGCTTATAAAGAAAGGACTTGCCTATGTCGACGACCAGTCTCAGGAAGAAATACGCATCGGAAGGGGGACGGTGAACGAACCAGGTACGGACAGCCCGTACAGGAATCGCAGCGTCGAAGAGAACCTCCGTCTCTTCAGGGAGATGAAGGCGGGGAAATATGCCGACGGCGAGAAAGTGCTCCGTGCGAAGATTGACATGGCGAGCAAGAACATGATGTTCCGCGACCCGATCATGTACCGCATCGTGCACGCCAGCCACCACCGCACGGGCGACAAATGGTGCATCTATCCGATGTACGACTACACCCACGGGCAGTGCGACTCCATCGAGCACATCACCCACTCCATCTGCACTCTCGAGTTCGACGTCCACCGTCCGCTCTACGACTGGTTCATTCAGCAGCTGGGCATATTCCCGTCCCATCAGTACGAGTTCGCGCGTCTCAACCTCACCTACACCGTGATGAGCAAGCGCAAGCTCCTCGAACTTGTCCGGAACAACTATGTAAGCGGCTGGGACGACCCGCGTATGCCGACCATCTGCGGAATACGCCGCCGGGGCTACACTCCGGAGGCTATCAAGATGTTCGTCGACAAGGTGGGTCTCGCGAAGAGGGAGCAGCTGATTGACCTCCAGCTTATGGAATGGTGCGTGCGTCAGGACCTTAACGAGAGGTCGAACCGCTATATGGTCGTTCAGGATCCGGTCAGGCTCACGATTACGAACTGGGAGAAGGGCAAGGTCGAGTGGTTCGACGCGCCTCTCAACCCGGCGGCTCCGGAAGGTCCTTCACGCAAAGTTCCTTTCACCGGCGAGCTGCTCATCGACAGGGCCGACTTCATGGAAGACGCTCCGAAGAAATATTTCCGTCTGAAGCCGGACGGCGAGGTGCGCCTGAAATACACCTATATAATCAAGTGCGACGAGGTTGTCAAGGATGCCGAAGGCAATGTCGTCGAACTCAGGTGCAGCTACGACCCTTCAACCCGTCCGGGAGGCGGAGAGTGGCGTTCCGTCAAGGGCACAATCCACTGGGTGAGCGCGGAGCACGCGAAGAAGGTCGAGCTGCGTCTCTACGACAAGCTCTTCACCGAGCCTGAGATGGGCGCGATTCCGGAGGGCAGGGACTACAAGGAGTATCTCAATCCGGATTCGCTCAAGATTGCCGAGGGCTTCGCCGAGCCGGCTCTGCTTGAGGACAATTCCGGGCTTGCCGTCCAGTTCGAGCGCGTCGGGTATTTCTTCAGGGACTCGGATTCGACACCTGAGCATTTCGTGTTCAACAAGACCACAGCCCTGAAAGATTCGTTCAAATTCTGACGGGCGTCCGAAAGGCGGTTTCATCTGTCAGGCAGCGGTCAGTCATATGGGATTTTTCAAAAAACTTGGCCTCAAGGGCGAGCGGCGGCTCTCGATGCGGGGGAAATTCATCCTCGGGATGAGTTCCATCGCGGTCATCCTCATGCTCTCCAGCATCATATCGGTGGTGGAGTACAGGAGGATGAGCAACTATGTATCCGATCTCATAGCCTCGAACATCAAGAGTCTCAATGTCTCGCAGCGGCTCGCGACCATAACCGACAGCTACAATCTCAAGGTTCTTGCCGTCATCGGTGACGAAAGTTCCAACATCCTGCCCGAATTCGACAGGGAGATGTTCCTGAGCCATTGCGACAGCCTCAAGCAGTCGCTGACCTCGCGCCGTGCGCTGCCTCTTGCGGATTCCGTGGCATACGCCTATTCGGCCTATATGCTCACCTCGCTTGAACTCCAGAATGTCATATCCTCGGATTTCATAGATTCCAGAGGCTGGTATTTCGAGAGGCTTCAGCCGCGCTTCAACCGTCTGCATTCTGACCTGGAGATGCTCAATGCGGCGATTTACGACGACCTCGAGGCCAATTCCGAGACATTTCAGGAGAGCTTCTACCGGAGCATCGTCCCCGGAGTGGTCTCCGTTGCCGCGGGACTGCTGCTGGTCGTGCTGCTGCTCTTCTTCTTCCTGTCCTATTTCGTGGAACCTGTGCGCAGGATGAACGACGGGATGACTCTCTACAGGGCGTCGGGCAAGCACTATTCCTACGATTTCGACGGAGACGACGAGCTTGCGGAACTGAACTCCTCGCTTTCCGAAATCACGGAGGAGAACGCCGACCTCAAGCGCCGGATGAAGCTCCTCCGCGCCAAAAAAGGAGTTTGAGATTTATTTTTGAGGTATGAATGTGAAGGTCATATCGGTGAATGTGGGCAAGGCGCTTCTGGTGAGCGCCCTGTTCATGTTCATATCGATGATGATTTCTCTCGGCGAGGGGAAGGATTCCGCGTTCGGCTCACTGGCCATCAGTTTCCTCATCACCTTCGTCGTCGGGGCATTCCCTTTCATATTCGTGAGAAAAACCCCTCCCATCACGATGGGGGACGGTTACCTGATAATCTTCATCTCCTGGATTCTTTCGTTCATATTCGGGATGCTGCCCTATGTCCTCTATGGCGGCGACTTTTCGCTTGTGAACGCCTGGTATGAGTCCGTCTCGGGCTTCACCACCACCGGTTCCACGGTCGTGCCTGATGTCGAGGCGCTGCCGAAAAGTCTGCTTTTCTGGCGTTCTTCGACCCATTTCATCGGGGGGCTCGGAGTCGTCGTCTTCCTGCTTCTCGTGCTTCCGGACGCAAGCCCGTTCAGGCTCAGGATGACGAATCTTGAGATTTCTTCGCTTTCGCGCGAGGGCTACCGCTACAAGTCCTCCCGCACCGTCGGAATCATCTGCCTTGTCTATATCTCGCTCGCGATTGTCGAAACCCTGCTGCTTTGGGCGGCCGGGATGAGTTTATTCGATGCGGTGAACCATTCGTTCAGCACCGTCGCCACAGGAGGGTTCAGCACGCGCAACGCCTCCATCGGGTTCTATGATTCCAAACTCATCGAACTGATAGTCATGGTCTTCATGACCCTTTCCGCGATGCACTTCGGAGTCATATTCACTTTCGTCACGACCGGTTCGTTCAAGGTGTTCAGGAATCCTGTCGTGCGTTTCTATCTCGGGACCATCGCCGTCGTTTCGCTGCTCGTGACCGTCTCGCTGATGACGGAGGGGAACTACGGCTCGTTGTGGGAAGCGCTGTTTGACGGGACTTTCCACGTCGTCAGCCTCATAAGCACGACCGGGCTGACCACGATGGATGCCGCCTCCTGGCCGATGTTCGCTTCAGTCCTGCTGCTCTACTGCGGTCTGCAGTGCGGCTGTTCGGGTTCCACCACCGGAGGCCTCAAGACCGACCGGGTGCTCATCGCGGTGAAGTCGATAGGCTGTGAAGTCAAGCGCCGTCTGCATCCCAATTCGGTCTATTCCGTGCGTGTGGGGAATCATCTGGTGACCGACGCCGTCGTCAATTCCGTGCTGATATATATGACCATATATATGCTGCTGATAATCTTCGCGGTCATAATCCTGCTGGCGACCGGTCTGAGCGGGGCGGATGCCACGGCGGCGGCTATGGCGAGCATAAGCAATCTCGGCGTGAGCACAATCGCCGACACCCACAGCTTTGCGGCGATGCCGGCGGCGGCGAAACTGGTCTGCACATTCAATATGTTCCTCGGCCGTGTGGAAATCTATCCTGTCCTGATTGTCGCATGTCTGATTTTCAACCGGAAATCGAGATGACGGGGGCGGGGGAATATCTGTATCGGGAATTTCTCGCTCATCTGAGATATGAACCGACCTCCTGTCAGGAGAATTTTTTCCGGACGGTCGCGGATTTCATCGGTCGGGATGACGACATAATGGTGGTGAACGGATATGCCGGAACGGGAAAGACCACGGCAATATCGGCCGTCATCAACACTCTCTCTGAACTGAAAATCAAAACGGTGCTTCTCGCGCCCACGGGACGGGCGGCGAAAGTGCTGTCGAACAGCTCGGCCCGTCCCGCAGCCACCGTTCACAAGCACATATACCGTCAGAAATCCGTCGGAGGCGACGGTTACGGTCAGTTCTCCCTGTCTCCGAACAAGGACAGGGACACGCTTTTCGTCGTGGACGAGGTGTCGCTCATAGGCATAGAGGCCGCGCAGCAGTCTTCTTCCGCTTCTTTCGGCAGCGGCAACCTGCTCGAAGACCTCGTGGCCTTCGTCCGGAGCGGAGTGAACTGCAAGCTTGTTCTCATCGGGGATGCCGCACAGCTGCCTCCGGTGGGGATGGACTGCAGCCCGGCACTTTCACGGGAGTATATGGCGATGATGGGGGGAGCCGTGTTCTGCACCCTCACGACCGTCGTGCGTCAGCAGAAGGAATCGGGGATTCTCGCGAACGCCACCGGACTCCGCGGACTCATAACCCGTTCAGACTATGGAGGGGATGTTTTTGATTACGGAGACATGGCTCTTTCGACGGAAGGATATGACGATGTCGTGAGAATAGGAGGGGGCGAACTGATAGAATGTCTCTCCGATGCATATTCCCGTTACGGGGAGGACGAAACGGTAATCCTCTGCCGCTCGAACAAAAGGGCGATAAAGTACAATCTGGGCGTGCGCTCGATGGTGCAGTTCAAGGAGGAGCGGCTCGTGAGGGGGGACAAGCTTATGATTGTGAAGAACTGCTACCAGTTCTGCGAGAAACTTGAGGGAGTGGATTACATAGCCAACGGGGACATCGCGAAACTTCTGACAATCTCTGACTACGAGGAACGCTACGGGCTGCATTTCGCCCAGGCGCGTCTGTTGCTGCCGGACTACGGTGACCAGGAACTGTCGGCGAAGGTGATTCTGGACACTCTGGATTCAGAGTCGGCGTCCCTGACCTATGAGCAGCAGAATATGCTTTATATGGGTGTGGATGCCGACTACTCGCACATAAGCGCGAAACGCAAGCGCTGGGAGGCCGTGAGGGAGGACAAGTATTTCAACGCGCTCCAGCTCAAGTACGCCGAGGCTCTGACCTGCCACAAGTCGCAGGGCGGGCAGTGGAGCTGCGTGTTCATCGACAACCCCTTCTGGCAGGAGCCGCTGGCGGTCGACGATCTGAAGTGGCTTTACACGGCTCTGACGAGGGCTGTCGAGAAAGTTTATCTCGTGAATTTCAAGGACGAAATGTTCAAGTGACTGTCTTTCTCCGGAGAATGGGAAGGAGGTCAGGACGATTAATGAATGATGTTATGGATATGAAAAAGCTGATTTTGACTGTAGTCCCGGTGTTATGCTGGACGGCGTCGGCGGCACAGGCTCCTGTGCAGTCTGTCGCTGAGGCCATCGCCCAAGCCATCGCCCGGACCGTCGGGGAGATTCCGGATTCAAGGGTGAATCCGACATATTCGCCTGATTCGACGATGATTGCGTTCACCAGAGGCAATGACCTCTGGGTCGAGGATGTCGCCTCCGGAGTGGAGCGGAGACTGACATCTGACGGCAGCGACCTGATTCTCAACGGTTACGCATCGTGGGTCTATTATGAGGAGATTCTTGGACGACCGTCGCGCTACAAGGCGTTCTGGTGGTCTCCGGACAGCCGGAAACTCGGGTTCTACCGTTTTGACAACACAGCTGTCCCGTATTTTCCGATTTATTCCCCGTTCGCCGGTTATGACGTTTCCGCGCCGGACCACGCGGGCTATCAGGGCCGTCTCAACAACACCCGCTATCCGAAGGCCGGGCAGGCGAATCCGCTTGTCAGGATAGGCATTATGGAAGTGAAGGCTCCGGACATCGCTCAAGGCATTGCTCCGGACATCGCCACTGACATCGCTCAAGGCATTACCCCGGACATCATATGGGCGGACTTCCCGGTTATGGGAGGGACTTCGGCGACGGCGACTCCCGGCTGCACTGCGGCATCGTCTTACGGTG
The DNA here is from genome assembly GCA_963614515.1 of Treponemataceae bacterium. Classification (GTDB taxonomy): domain Bacteria; phylum Bacteroidota; class Bacteroidia; order Bacteroidales; family UBA932; genus Cryptobacteroides. The sequence continues at coordinate 10,905 of CAVEDD010000003.1, forward strand.
AGGGCAATGTCTGCGACGGCTATTTCGGCATCCCTTTCTGGAGCGCGGACAGCCGCGACTTCTATGTCCCGACCCTTCCGAGGATTCAGAATGACCTGAACCTTTTCGCGGTGGATGCCGCGACAGGGGAAAAGCGCCTGATTTACAATGAGAAATATCCGACCTGGCTGGACTGGTTCGACAGTATGGAGTTCGGTGCGCACGGCCTTTATGTAGCCCGCCGTTTCGAGACCGGATGGGACCAGATTTATTTCATAGCCTATGACGGGACGGTCGTCAAACGGCTGACGGACAGCCGGCTGTGGGATGCGACCGTGCTCAGGGCCGATGAGAAGGCCGGCAAGCTCTATTTCTCCGCGAAGATTGACGGCGCGCCCCGCGTGACCGTGTTCTCCGTCGACATCCCGAGGGACATCGTACGCGGCAGTTTCAGGGGCATCGCTCACGGCTCAAAAGCTGGGCGGGCTTCGGAACGGGGCGCAGACAAATCTTCCGGCTGCTGCACTCCGGCGGCCCTGACCCCGCTTGACCTGAATGCCGCCGGGGTGACATTCGCGGATGACTCGAAGTCGTTCACGGCATACCTCTCTAACTCCACGACTCCGACGAAAGAAGTCCGCCATCAGCTGAAAAACGGAAAAGTCAGAGCCACGGAGACTGTCCGGGATTTCACCCCGGAGAATTTCGATGCATCGCAATACTCATTCCCCCGGCTCATTACGATGACGACAAGGGACGGGTTCACGCTGCCCGCGATGATTACATATCCCAAAGGATTCGACCCGTCGGGCGCGGTGGAATATCCCATCGTGATGGAGGTTTACGGCGGGCCGGACACTCCGTATGTCCGCGACAGATGGCGTGAACCGGACGAAGTCAACCAGTGGTTCGCGGAAAACGGAATCATCAAGATCATCTGTGACTCCCGTGCGGCAGGGCACAACGGCAGAGCGGGGGAGGACATGGTCTACAGGGATATCACCTCCTGGCCTGTCAGCGATTTCTGCGAGTGGGCGGACTATCTTGCGGCTCAGCCTTATGTGGACGCCGGCCGCATCGGCGTGGAGGGCTTCTCTTTCGGAGGCACGATGACTGCGATGCTCGTGATGCTCCACAGTGACAGGTTCCGCTGCGGCATCGCCGGCGGGGGAGTCTATGACTGGGCGCTCTATGATACGCACTACACGGAGCGCTATATGGAAACCCCTCAGACCAACCCCGAGGGATATGCCCGCGCCTGCGCCCTGAACTATGTCGCGGAATATCCGGCAACTTTCAGCCAATCACGGGAAGAGAGCGAGTCCGCCGAAGCCGAATCCGGGAATCCCGGCAATCGCGGGGCTATGCTCCGCCTGACCCACGGCACCGGCGACGACAATGTCCACTTTCAGAACACCCTCATCCTCATCGACGCCCTCCAGAAAGCCGGAAAGAACTTCGAGCTTATGATTTATCCCGACGGGATGCACGGCTACAGAGGCAGTCAGGGCGAACATTCCGTCAGCAGCGACCACGACTTCTGGCGGAGAAATCTTCTCAATAACTGAAAACACTAAAGATTATGACTAAAAAAACACTCCTTCCGCTTGCAGCCGTCGTGCTGCTCGCGCTGTCTTCTTGTTCCGCAAGGCGGGATGTCCCGGTCTATATGGATGAAAGCCGTGACCTTGACGAAAGGGTCGCCGACGCTCTCTCGCGAATGACCTTGGAAGAAAAAGTGGCGATACTCCACGCCCAGAGCAAATTCTCGTCACGCGGAGTGCCGCGTCTCGGAATCCCGGAGCTATGGTGTACCGACGGTCCTCACGGCATACGCCCCGAGGTGAAATGGAATGAGTGGGAACAGGCGGGTTGGACCAATGACTCCTGCACCGCCTATCCTGCGCTCACCTGCCTTGCCGCGACCTGGGACAGGGAAGCGTCCGCGCTCTACGGAAAAAGCATAGGCGAGGAGGCGCGCTACCGTGAAAAGGATGTGCTGCTCGGCCCGGGGGTGAACATCTACAGGACTCCTTACAACGGGCGCAATTTCGAATATATGGGTGAGGACCCGTTCCTCTCCGGGGAGATGTGCGTCCCTTATATAAAAGAGGTGCAGAAGAACGGCGTGGCCGTCTGTCTGAAGCATTTCTGCCTCAACAATCAGGAATGCAACCGCCACACGGCCGATGTGAAGGTCTCCGACAGGGCTCTCTACGAAATCTATCTGCCGGCGTTCAAGGCCGGTGTGGAGAAGGGCGGCGCGTGGTCTGTGATGGCCGCCTACAATCTCTACAAGGGGCAGCATCTCTGCCACAACAAGTATCTGCTTGACGGCGTGCTTAAAGGGGAGTGGAAGTATGACGGCGCGGTCATCTCCGACTGGGGAGGCACGCACGACGCCGATCAGGCCGCCGCATACGGGCTTGACCTTGAATACGGTACGGGCACTGACGGACTTTACACAAAGGGCAGGACAGAATACGACAAATACTATCTTGCCGACACCTATCTTGAGCGTCTGCGCGACGGACGCGCCTCTCTCGAGACCCTCGACGACAAGGCCGGACGCGTGCTCAAGCTCATTTTCCGCACGGCGATGAACACGCACAAGCCTTTCGGCTCTCTCAATTCACCGGAACATATCGCCGCGGCCCGCCGTATCGGGGCGGAAGGCATAGTGCTTCTCAAGAACGACGCTCCTGCGGGCGGTGTCAGGGTGCTTCCGGTGGACTCCGCATCCGTGAAGAAGATTCTGGTGGTCGGGGAGAATGCGGTGAAGATGATGACGGTCGGCGGCGGTTCTTCCTCCCTGAAAGTTCAGCACGAGGTCTCACCGCTTGAGGGAATCCGTGCGGCTGCCGGGAACGGGGCGGAGGTCGTCTATGAGAGGGGGTATGTCGGAAGCGCTTCCAACGAATACAACGGCGTGACCACCGGTCAGGACCTTTCTGAATCGCGTTCTGAGTCGCAGCTTATCGCTGATGCGGTCAAGGCTGCCGCGGATGCGGACGTGGTTCTCTTCTTCGGCGGGTTGAACAAGGACGACCATCAGGACTGCGAGGGGGCTGACAGGCTTTCCTACGGTCTGCCTTATGCCCAGGACAAGGTGATAGAGGCCCTTGCGGCCGTGAATCCGCGGCTTGCAGTCTGCCTTGTTGACGGAAATGCCGTCGAGATGCCGTGGGTGAATGAAGTCCCGGCGATACTCCAGTGCTGGTTCTGCGGCTCTCAGGCAGGCAACTCCATCGCCGATGTCGTTTTCGGCAAGGTCAACCCGAGCGGAAAGCTTCCGTTCACTTTCCCTGTGAAAATCGAGGATTCACCGGCCCACGCTCTCGGAGTCTATACCTGCGGGACTGACGTGAAATATGAGGAGGGGATATATGTCGGCTACCGCTGGTTCGACACCAGGGGCGTCAAACCCCTGTTCGCTTTCGGCCACGGCCTCAGCTACACTGAGTTCGAGTACAGCGGCTTCAAGGCGAGTCCGTCTGTCTCGGCTGACGGTACGCTCAAAGCTTCCGTGAAGGTGAAGAATGTCGGTCAGCGCGAAGGAAAGGAAGTCGTCCAGATTTATGTGGGCGAGCACAATCCGGTTCTCGACCGTCCTGTGAAAGAGTTGAAGGCGTTCGACAAGGTGAGCCTCGCCCCGGGCGAAAGCAAGACCGTCTCGTTCGAGATTCCCGTCTCAAGTCTCGCTTACTTCAATGAGGAGAAGCACGAGTGGGTGCTTGACCCGGCGCACGATTTCACCGTCTATTTCGCCGCGGCGTCGGACGATGTGCGCGGAACCGTGGATTTCCGCACGAAATAAGACACCGCGCACGCAGCTTCATCATAAAATGTTCAGCCCGTCTCTTCCGTCCGGTTATTCCAGAGTTCCGATGAGACGGGTGAACAGGACGGTCATCTTGTCGGCCGCGGCGTCGGCTGCGGCGATGATCGCGTTCTCGTCAGTGACATAGTCGTCCGGGTTGCTGTGCGCCTCGTCCGTGATGACCGACATTCCGAAGACGGTCAGACCGCAGTGTCTTGCCGCGATGACTTCCGGCGTGGTGGACATCCCCACGGCATCGGCTCCTATGTTCCGGAAGAAATTGTATTCCGCCGGAGTTTCATAGCAGGGTCCCGTGCAGGAGAGAAACACTCCCTTCTTGACAGGGATGTCCTCCTGTGCGGCGATGAATTCCGCCCTGCGTATGAGTTCAAGGTCGTACGGCCGGGTCATATCCGGGAATCTCGGGCCGAAATCATCGAAATTCGGTCCGATGAGAGGGTTGGGCAGCAGGTTTATGTGGTCGCGGATAATCATCAGGTCGCCGATGCGGTAGTCGAAATTGACTCCGCCGGCGGCGTTAGACACGAGCAGGGTGTTGATGCCGAGCACTTTCATCATACGCACAGGCAGTACGACCGACTGCATCGGGTGGCCTTCGTAGAAGTGGTGGCGTCCCTGCATCGCGATGACGGTTTTTCCTCCGAGCCGTCCCGCGATGAAATTCCCCTTGTGGCCGATTGCGGTGGCCTCGGGCATTCCGGGAATCTCCCTGTAAGGCACGGTCACGGCATCCTCAATCCTGTCGGCCAGCTTTCCCAGTCCGCTTCCGAGAATGATTCCGACTTCCGGTCTCAGCCCCCCGATCCGTCTCCGGAGCGATTCCGCCGCCCGGACGATTTCTTCATATCTGCCATCCATATCCTATAGAGTCTCTATGATTTTCTCAAACAGCATGCTCATTCTCTCCGCCGCCGCGTCCGCAGCTCTCACGACGTCCTCTCCGTCATTCACATAATCCTCGGGATAGTCATCGTGCGCCTCATTGGTGATTACCGACATCCCGAACACCGGAATGGAGCTGTGTCTTGCGACTATGACTTCCGGAATGGTGGACATCCCCACGGCGTCGCCCCCTATGAGACGGAAATATCTGTATTCCGCCGGAGTCTCGTAGGACGGGCCGGTGCCCCCGACATAGACCCCCTTCTTCAGGTCGATGTGCAGCTCGTATGCGATTGTCTCGGCTTTCCTGATGAGATCGAGGTCATAAGGCCTGGTCATATCAGGGAATCTCGGTCCGAAATCGTCGAGATTCCTTCCGATGAGCGGGTTGGGAAGGAGGTTGATGTGGTCGCGGATGACCATCAGGTCGCCGATCTTGAACTCGTAGTTCACCCCTCCGGCCGCGTTGGACACGAAAAGATACCGTATTCCGAGCACTTTCATCACGCGGATCGGGAGAGTCACGAGTTCCATCGGGTAGCCTTCATAATAATGGAAGCGCCCCTGCATCGCTATGACGAATTTTCCTCCGAGTTCGCCGGCGATGAGATTGCCCTTGTGGCCTATGGCCGTGGATACGGGAAATCCGGGAATCTCATTATATGGAATCACAATCCGGTCGCCGATTCTGTCCGCGAGTCTTCCGAGTCCGCTTCCCAGGACAATTCCCGTAACCGGCACGCGTCCGCCGAGTTTTGCGCCGACATACTCGGCCGCAGTCCTGATTCTTTCAGTTCTTTCGTCCATAATCTCCTGTATGTTAAGCCGGAATGCCCGGCGATGGTTATTTTCTGAGCTTCAACTGTGAGAGAACTCTGCCCGCTCCGTCGAGAATCTCCCTCTCTCCCTCCACCTGCCTGTGCCTCATTACGAAACGGCCGTTGCAGATGAGCGAGTCTATGCAGTCGCTATGCGCCGAATAGACGAAATTGGCAAGAAATGTGCCCGGGGAGATGAAATTGTAGCTGTCGGTGTCGATAATCTGGATGTCGGCGATTCGTCCCTCTTCAAGCAGGCCGGTGTTCAGGCTGAGCGCCTCCGCTCCGTTCACGGTCGCCATCTCCACGATTTCGTTCAGCGGGCAGACGGTCGGGTCGAAACGCCATCCTTTCTGCATCATCGCCGTGGTCTTCATCGATTCGAGGATGTCGAGATTGTTGGACGAAGCGCATCCGTCCGTCCCTATGCAGACCTTGCATCCGGCCTCCCTCAGCTCCCGGTAGGCGAAGTGGTAGCCCGAACTGAGCTTCAGATTGGAATTGATGTTGTGCACGCAGGTCACGTGATGCCTGCCGAGAAGTTCTATGTCGTTGTCGCTGAGCCACAGCGTGTGCGCCGCGATGAGGTTCGGCCCGAGAACCCCGATTCTGTCGAGGTACTCCACCGGAGTCAGCCCTCCGTGCTTCTCTTTGCAGTCCTCCACTTCCTTCCGCGTTTCCGAAAGGTGGATGTGCAGCGGCAGATTGTGCGCCCTCGCGAATTCCGCGGCCCAGATCATCATCGGCTCACTCACGGAATACGGTGCGTGGAACGCCATCGAGAACCTCAGATTCCTGTCCCCCCACTGTTTGGAAGCCTCGTACATCTTCCAGCAGCGTATCTTCTCTATCTCGTTCTCGGTGTCCGTCATCTTGTTTATCACCACATAGGACGAAACCGGCCTTATCCCCATCTCCACCGCCGCCCGGTGTCCCACGAGCGGATACCAGTAATGGTCGTTGAAGGTCGTCGTCCCGGTCTTTATCATTTCGAGACACGCGATACGGGTTCCCCAATAGACGAAGTCCTCATTGAGGTTCGCTTCGATTTCCCAGACTTTCGCGAGCCAATCGTGGAAGGCGATGTCCTCTCCGACTCCGCGAAGAAGCGACATCGCCGCGTGCGTGTGCATATTCACGAATCCGGGCATCGCCGCCTTTCCCGTACAGTCCACGGCCTCCCGCGCCTCCGGAGAGGGGATGCTTCCTGTTTCCGCGATTTTCGTGATTATGTCTCCGTCTATGCAGATGTCGGACTTTACGTCGCCGACGCTTATGTTTTTCAGGACAATGTCGTGCATCTTCAGTTCAAATTTGTCAAAGATAGGCATTTTTCTTTGAAAAATTCCATATTCTTCATATATTTGCAAACCGGGTAAAGCGATGTGACACTATGCTGGACAATGTCAGACAACAGTTCGTGAGACTTATTTCCTTATATGAGAAAGAGAAGAGCGAATGCACCCGTCTGAAAGATGAGAACAGGCAGTTGTCAGAGCGTTGCGACACCCTCGGGAAACAAGTTGCCGAGTTAGAAAAGAAAATTGATAATCTGAATCTCGCGACGGCGTTTGCGGGTTCGCGGACGGACGGGTCGGAGCCGAAAAGGAAGATAGAAAGTCTCATTCGGGAGATAGACAGATGCATTTCGCTGATGGAGGGCTGATGAATGGATATCGCAAGAAACATAAACATAACCATTCTCTCCCGCCGGTTCAACCTCAAGGCCACGTCCGAGAGGCACGAACAGATCATACGGATTGCCGCGGACAGCCTGAACAGGATGGCGGAACAGTATTCGAAGAACTATCCTGACAGCGACGAGTCCGACATAATGCGTTTTGTCGCGTTGAACGTGTGTATGAAGAATCTCAACTACAAGGACGAGATTCGCCGTCTCCAGACGGAGACCGAGACGCTTGAGAGGGAGATTTCGGGTTATCTTGAAAACATTGATGGGAAATAATCCGTTGGTTGTTTACTTGCTGAATTCAACATTTGCAAAGTAACGGAGCACGCTCGACGGAGGGATGACGGACCTATGTGACCTTTCGGGGGATTCCGGCTTGTCCGGGACGGAGGATGTCTGAACTTCGCGGAACTCAAATCTTATTCGATAAGGTTTTCTGTCAATTGAACTAACGGATTTTTTTACGGCGGCCGTTTCCTCAGGGGAGCGGCCGCTTTTTGTGAATCTGATTTTTGTGTTGTTAAAAGATAAAAACGGGGAGAATTTAAACGTATTTTTATTTATAAACTTGATATTTAAATCGTTACAAAAATGGAAATAGTTTTTTACATACTTTCGGCTCTTTTGGGGGCGGCGGTCGCGCTCGTCGTGTGGATTGCCGTGAGACGTTCTGTGCTCAAGGGACGCAAGGAGGAGATTATTGAGAAAGCCGAGCTTGAGGCGGAGAAAATCAAACAGGAGAAGATATTCCAGGCTAAGGAGAAGTTCATGCAGCTCAAGAACGAGCACGACAAGACCGTGAACGAGCGCAACGCCGCCATCAAAGAAATCGAAAGCCGTCTGAAACAGAAGGAGAATACTCTGAACCAGCAGAATGCGGAACTCCAGCGCAAACAGAGGGAGGCGGATTCCATCCGGGAGAACCTCAAGGCGCAGGTTGAGATAGCCAACAGGAAATCAGAAGAATGCGACAGACTCCGCGAGGAGGCCAACCGCCAGATTGAGAACATCGCCGGGATGACGGCTTCCGAGGCGAAGAACATACTTATGGAGAATATGAAGGCGGAGGCGAGGACCGAGGCCCAGTCATATATCAACGACGTGATTGACGACGCCCGTCTCAATGCGACGAAAGAAGCCAAGAGAATCGTAATCAACACGATTCAGAGGACGGCTTCCGAGACCGCGATTGAGAATGCGGTGACTGTCTTCAACATCGAGAGCGACGAGATAAAGGGACGAATCATCGGACGCGAGGGACGCAACATCCGGGCTCTCGAGGCCGCCACGGGCGTGGAGATTGTCGTGGACGACACTCCTGACGCCATTCTTCTCTCCGCCTTCGACCCTGTCCGCAGGGAGGTGGCCCGTCTGGCGCTCCATCAGCTCGTGGTCGACGGACGAATCCACCCGGCCCGCATCGAGGAGGTGGTCGCCAAAGTGCAGAAGCAGCTTGAGGAGGAGATTCTCGAAATCGGAAAGCGCACCTGCATAGACCTCGGAATCCACGGAATCCACATCGAGCTGATAAAGCTCATCGGACGAATGAAGTACCGTTCTTCCTACGGTCAGAACCTTCTCCAGCATGCCCGCGAGGTCGCCAACATAGCCGCCACGATGGCATCCGAACTCGGTCTCAATGCCAAGGCGGCGAAGAGGGCGGGACTTCTCCACGACATCGGAAAGGTTTCCGACGAAGATCCGGATCTTCCGCACGCACTGCTCGGAATGAAGCTCGCGGAGCAGTACAAGGAAAAGCCTGAAATCTGCAACGCAATCGGCGCGCACCACGAGGAGACCGAGATGACTTCAATCATCTCGCCTATCATCCAGGTCGCCGACGCAATCTCCGGAGCACGTCCGGGAGCACGCCGCGAGGTCATCGAGTCCTACATCAAGAGGCTCAAGGATCTCGAGAACATCGGACAGTCCTATCCGGGAGTGGTCAAGGCCTACGCGATTCAGGCCGGCCGCGAGCTGCGCGTGATTGTGGGCGCCGAGCAGGTGAGCGATTCGCAGGCCGAGACGCTTTCCGGGGACATCGCGAAGAAAATTCAGGACGAGATGACTTATCCGGGACAGGTCAAGATTACCGTCATCCGCGAAACCCGTTCCGTGGCTTTCGCCAAATAGGCTGCGGGTGTCTGAAAGGCTATCATGAAATATCAGGTGGTATGAACTTGAATAAAAGTTTTGTGAACAGAGTTGTAATGCTGCTGGCGGGATTCGCCTGCAGCATTTCTTTGCTTTCAGCGGGGAATGTCGACTGGAAAGTTTCCGCTGACGCCGCCGGGGAGAGCGGCATCTGGATCTTGAGGTTCACCGGAACTATGGGAGAGGGGATTCACGCTTATCCGCTTTCCGACCCCTATTCCGCTCCGGCGGTGGAGTATGCGTCGCTCGGGAACTGCGAACTTGTCGGCCCGCTTGAGGACAGAAGCGCCGTAAAGAGCGAGAAAGGGCAGTCTGTCATCTATGGGCAGCTGGTTCTTGAGCAGAAAATCCGGGTCATCGACGCTTCTTCGGAGTTTTCCGTAAGCGGAACCGTCAGCGCTTCCTGCTGTAAGGAAAACGAATGTTATCCGCCGGAATATCAGGACTTCTCCCTTAACGCGGGCGGCATGGCCGGAAATATCTCCGGCGCATCGGAAGCCGGATCCGCCGTGATCGGAGAAAACTCTTCGGAAATGGCCTCCTCACCGGAGACGGAGTCCGCCCGGGCATCAACGGAGAAAGACTCCTCCCGGGCGGCATCCGGGACGGAATCCGCTCCGTTTGACTGGGGGCTTGTGCTCCAGGCGATTCTCTGGGGTTTCGCAATGCTGCTGACCCCCTGCGTGTTCCCGATGATTCCGATGACGGTTTCGTTCTTCCTGAAAAATTCGGGGAATGCCCGCCGCGGACGCTTCAACGCCTTCATGTACGGACTTTTCATCGTGCTGCTCTACACGGTTCCGATTTCTCTGATAATCCTCATCACCTGGATTGCCGGCGGGGATGCGGTGACCGCGGACATCTTCAACTGGCTCTCCACCCACTGGCTGCCGAACATCATCTTCTTCATCGTGTTCATGACTTTCGCCGCATCGTTCTTCGGGGCGTTCGAGATAACTCTCCCGTCTTCGTGGGTCAACCGGGCGGACGGAAAGTCCGACAGGAAAGGACTCGTCGGAGTGTTCTTCATGGCGCTCACGCTCGTGCTGGTATCCTTCTCCTGCACCGGACCCATCGTGGGTACGGTGCTTATCCAGTCCACTTCCGGACAGTTCTGGATGCCGATTGTGACGATGACCGCGTTTTCGGTGGCCTTCGCGCTTCCGTTCACGGTCTTCGCCCTCTTCCCGTCGCTGCTCACGAAGCTCAGGAGCGGCAGTTGGCTCGGCAGCGTCAAGGTCGTGCTCGGATTCATCGAGGTGGCGCTCGGATTCAAGTTCCTCAGCGTCGCCGACCAGACCTATCACTGGGGGCTTCTCGACAGGGAGGTCTATCTCGCGATATGGATTGTCGTGTTCTCGCTGCTCGGCCTTTACCTGCTCGGGAAAATCCGTTTTGCGCACGATGAGAAAGTGGAGACTCTTTCAGTTACGAGGCTGACTCTCGCAATCATCGACTTCACCTTTGTCGTGTATATGATTCCTGGAATGTTCGGCGCACCCCTCAAGGCGCTGTCAGGCTATCTTCCTCCTATGACCACCCAGGATTTCGTGCTGGAGACCGCCGCCGACGCTGAAGCGGCCAGAGCGCAGGCGGGCCTGCGCCCGCAGAACGGAGACATTCGTGGCACGGGAACGGGACAGGATGACACCCCAGTCAGTTCCTACGGCGAAAGATACGGGCTGCATCTGCCTCTTGGCCTGAGCGGTTATTTCTCTGTGGAAGAGGGGCTTGTGGCGGCGAGGGCCTCCGGAAAGCCTGTGTTCGTGGATGTCACCGGACACGGCTGCGTGAACTGCCGTGAGATGGAGTCCCGGGTGTGGAGCGACCCACGCGTCAAAGAGCTTCTTCGGGACAGATTCGTGATTGTCGCGCTCTATGTCGATGACAAGACGAAACTCGATTCCGCAGACTGGGTGCGGGCAGAAAACGGGGACATATACAAAGAAATAGGGCGCGCCAACGCCTACATCGCACGCACCCGTTTCGGAGTCAACTCACAGCCGAACTACATCCTGCTCGACAGCAACGGCGTGCAGCTCGCTCCTCCGCGCGGTTATGACCTCGATGTCCGGGGATTCCTTGATTTTCTGAACATCGCCCTCTGATGTGATGCGGGCGGATTCGAGACTCTTCCGGTATTCCTCAAGCCTCCGACGGAAATCGCGCTTCCTCTCCGCCTCCTTTTTCAGTTTGCGGGCGAGGTAGTCTTCGTAGCGGTTCTCAAGATAATTGTCCGCCATAGCCGGCATCTGCGTTATGTTAGTCGGGAATGCGGATTACAGCTCCTCGAATCTGACGGAAGCGCTGTAGCCGTTTTCATCGTCTCCGGTCTGCGGCGCGTTCTTCCTGATGTAGCCGAGCGCCTCTTCGAGACCTTCCGTGAATTTCTCGAAATCCTCCTTGTAGAGGAAGATTTTGTGCTTGTCGTATGTGAAGCTGCCGTCCTGCTCGACCTTTTTCTTGCTTTCGGTGATGGTAAGGTAATAGTCATTCCCCTTCGTTGCCTTCACATCGAAAAAATATGTGCGTTTTCCGGCTTTCACAGGCTTTGAAAACACATCCTCACCGTTTCTCGTCTGAGCATAGGCTCCGTCATAATCCTCACTGTACATCTTGTGTGTTTTTTATTGGTAAATCTTCGCAAATATAGGTTTTTTTATCAAATCGTGTGTATCTTTGCAGGAAATATTGCAGAAAGAAGATATGTTGAACCGTCGAATTCTACGAATCAAGGCCTTTAAGGCGGCCTACTCAGCCGCGCTGTGCGGAAATTTCTCGACAGCGGACGCGGAGGCCGTGCTGAAGGAGTCCTGCGAAGCGGCGAGAGACCTGTTCGTGTTCATGTCCGGGATAGTCGTGCCGCTTACGGACACCGCCCGGGAGAGGATGGAGGCCCTGCGTTCAAAATTCAACCCCACGGAGGAGGAGCGCAATCCGAATATGAAATTCTGCGACAACCGTCTCGCGCAGATTCTCTCGGATGACGCTGATTTGAACAGACAGTTGAAACAGAGGCATTTCTCGTGGAGCCAGTACGACATCTTCCTCCGGAAAGTTCTCGACTCGGTGTATTCCAAGAAATATTTCCACGATTATATGAATTCCGGAAAGTCTTCCCTCGCGGAGGACTGCCGACTGTTTGTACGGATATTCGAGGAGGAGTTCGTCGATGTCCCCGAACTCGAGCGCATTCTCGAGGACATGTCGCTCTACTGGAACGATGACCTCGCATATTCCCTGACATTCTGCTGCAGGGCGTTCGACGACATCGCGGCGGGCGGACGCTGGAATCTTCCATACCTTTATATGAGCCAGATGAAGGGCGGCGCACCTGGAGTGGAGGATGACCAGGCTTTTGTCAAGCGGCTTCTGAGGCTCACTCTCGTCAACTATGACAAGTATTCCAAGATGGTCTATGATTCCGCAAAAGGCTGGGACGCCGACAGGCTTTTCCTTTCCGACGTAGTGCTCGTGGTGATGGGTCTTGCGGAAATTCTTGATTTCCCGACGATTCCTGTGAGGGTTTCGATGAATGAATATGTCGAGATATCAAAATTCTACGGAACTCCGAAAAGCCGTGTCTTCGTGAACGGAATCCTCGACAGGATTGTGAAGAACCTGAAGGAGGAGGGGAGAATCGTGAAGAATGACATTTGACACCGCCATATCTCCCGATGATGTCATATACGGACGGTGTTTTCATATTGACAACATATTGTTTTACAGATAATAAATAAAGAATCAGAATTATGGAATCGATGACTTTATTGCAGGCGGCCGGCGCACAGGGCGCTTCAGGCGGATGGACGATGTGGGTGATGCTTCTGCTCATCTTCGTCGTGATGTGGTTTTTCATGATTCGTCCGCAGCGCAAGCAGCAGAAGGAACTTCAGAAGTTCCGCGACGGTCTCCAGAAAGGCGACAAGGTCGTGACTGTGGGCGGAATCTACGGAACCGTGGTTGAAATCAAGGAAAAATCAGTGCTCATCGAAGTGGACAAGGACGTGAAACTCCGCGTGGACAAGAATTCTCTTGTCAAGGATTATTCCGAGGCGGCATCCGCAAAGTAGTTTTCACGCCTGTGCATCCGGGCATTTCGGAAAAACGCATTGAAGCAGTTTCTCAAATTGAGGCGGTTCTTCGGAAGGACGCTTGAGTTTCTGAAAGTCAACAGAAGAGACCTGACAGTTTTCCTGCTCGCTTTTCTGTTGGCTTTCAGCATCTGGTTCATCCACAACATCTCGCTCCGTTACAGCGAGATTCTGACCGCGTCGGTGACGGCCGAGTCCGACATCTCCGGAAGACGCAGCCGTTCGGTGAACACGTGCCGTGTCGTGGCGCGATGCAGGGCCACCGGCTACAGCATAATCGGCAACAAACTTTTCGGAGGGGGCGCGGCAGTGCGGATTAAGATTGACGAGTCGGCGCTGCGGCATCGGGACGGGGATGTCTTCGTCTTCGCTCCGGAGTCCATGCCGGAGTTCGGAAAGATGGTCTTCGGAGGCGCCGCGGTCGAATACTATCTCACGGACACTCTGCTGTTCGTCTTTCCCGAGGAGAACTGCCGGAAAGTTCCCGTCACGGTCATCTCGAACATAGCCTGCGCACCGCAGTATATGTGCGTGAACGGGGTGGAGCTGAAGCAGGACTCCGTTTTCGTTTACGGAGACCCGTCGCAGATTGACAACATCTCCAAGGTGTTTACCCGGAGCGTTACTCTCGGAGACCTCAGTTCCGATGTTCAGGGAACGGTGGAAATCGAGCCGATAAAGGGTGTGAGGATGTCGCGGACGAGCGTCGATTACAGCGTGAGCGTGCGCCGCTATGTGACGGAGACCGTGAGTATGCCTGTCCACGTGCGCAATCTTCCGAAAAGGAAGGAGATTGCGGTCTATCCGCAGAGCGTCAATGTCGTGGTGGAGTGCCGTTTCCCTCTGACTCTCAAGCCGTCCGAGCTTGACATCCTCTATGTGGACTATCACGATTTCGAGGTGTCGAGAAGCGGGAAATGCGTCATCCGTACGGATGAACTGCCGGACGGAGTGCTCGGGGTCCGGCCGGAGGTCGAGGTCGTCGACTGCGTGGTCAAATGACGGCTTCCGGCCCGAAGCCGTTTCCGGCGATGTTCATATCATACAGGACAAATCAGTATCATAGTAAATTCATAATACAAAATCAGACAATCATGAAAACCGATCTTGCAAAAATACTTTCAATATCAGGTTATCCGGGACTCTATCTCTATGTGGCGCAGGCCCGTTCCGGAGCCATCGCCGAGTCGCTCGCCGACAGGAAAAGGAGCTGCTTCGGACTTTCGAGCAAGATGACCACCCTCGCCGACATATCGATTTACACGAATGAAGGAGAGATGAAGCTCAGCGAGGTCTTCCTCAAGCTGAAAGAAGCACTCGATGGAAAGGAGGCTCCGTCTTCAAAGGCTTCCGCCGATGAAATCAAGGCTCTTTTCGCCAAGGCCGTCCCGGACTATGACGAATCCCGGTTCTATGTGTCGCATATGAAGAAGGTCGTCGACTGGTACAACTGCCTTCTCAAATACGCTTCCCTCGATTTCGAAACGCCGGAGGAGGGGAATGAGAAAAACGGCGCTGAAGAGAAATAATCCGAGGATATGCAGAACTGCGGAAAACCACGGCTTCAGTCGGTGGTCCGGGGCTGTTCCAAGAACAGGGTTGACAGCGAGCATATACTTGCCCAGCTGAAGGATGCGTATGACATCTGCGGAGAGGGTGACTGCGGGGACGCTTTCGCCGATGTTGTTCTTGTGAACACCTGCGGGTTCATCGGCGACGCCAAGGAAGAGTCCGTCAACACCATACTCGAAATCGCCGAAAGGAAGAAGGCCGGGAAGGTGGGGAGGATAGTCGTTCTGGGATGCCTTTCCCAGAGGTACGCCTCCGAACTGCCGGGACTGATTCCGGAGGTTGACCTGTGGCTCGGGGCGAGGGATACTGACGAGGTGGTGAAGGCTCTCGGGGTCACTCCTGACCCGCGTCGCGGGCAGAGCCGCCTCTCCACTGAAGGCAGTGGAAGTTACGCCTATCTGAAAATCAGCGAGGGCTGTGACCGGCGCTGTTCCTACTGCGCCATCCCGTTCATCCGGGGGGCGCACCGTTCAGTCCCGGTTGAGCATCTGGTCGAAGAGGCTGAGAATCTCGCCGCCAAGGGAGTCCGCGAACTCGTGCTCATCGCGCAGGACACGACCTACTATGGTCTCGACCTCTATCACAGGCGCGCCCTCGGGGAACTGCTCGAAAGGCTTTCTGGCGTTGACGGCATAGAGTGGCTCCGCATCCACTATTCCTATCCGGCGGACTTCCCGGAAGACGTGCTCGACATCATGGCGCGCAACCCGAAGGTCTGCCGCTATATGGACATACCGCTCCAGCACATTTCCGACAAGGTGCTCGACAATATGCATCGTCATGTCGACGGACGCTGGACGCGGGAGCTTATCGGGAAAATGCGCTTGAAGGTTCCCGGAGTAGTGTTGAGGACGACGATGATTGTCGGGCATCCCGGAGAGGGCGCGCGCGAATTCCGTGAACTGCTTGATTTCGTCGCGGACGCGAAATTCGAGAGACTCGGCGCTTTCACCTATTCGGAAGAAGAGGGGACTTACGGAGCGGAACATTTCAAGGACACCGTGCGCCGGTCCACGAAACAGAAGCGTCTGGATGCTCTGATGGAACTGCAGAGGGGGATTTCCCTTGAATTCAATCTTTCCCGTGTGGGTTCTGTCGTCCGGGTGCTTGTCGATTCGTGGTTTGCGGAACAGAATGTGCTTGTATGCCGCAGCGAATTCGAGTCTCCCGAGGTGGATGGCGAGATTCTTGTCGGATACAGCCCGGATTTGTTCGGGGACATTGACCCGCAGGAGCTTGCGGGACATTTCATCGAGGTCCGGATTACGGCCGCGGATGACTATGACCTTACGGCGGATTTTGTCCGGACGTTGGAATAGGCTCGGTCTCCGGAGCCTGACTGTTTAAAGAGATTTGTTATGAAGACTTTCGGTACGGCTTTCAAGCCTTGCTTTCTGGCGATGACGGCCGCCGTTGCGGCGGTGCTGATGTCAATGTTCGTTTCCTGCTCTCCCCAGGTGTATGAAATCGCCTTGGAGATGAGGCGTCCTTCCAGTTCAGGTCTCGACCTCACTGGCAAGAGCGTGGCGATATTCTATCCTTCGGGATTGTCCGGGAAGGAGATGCAGCTGACCGGTTCGGCCGCCGCCGTGCTCGCGGACAGATTGGATGCCGCCTATCCGGAGAGCGACTCGACCCGGCTCTACACCATCGCCTATACTGACGCTTTCAGCAGAATGGCAACTCCGGACTCGCTTGTGAATCTCGTGCTCAAGACCGATGCCGACGTGGTTTTCCTTTTCGGGCATCCCGAAAAGTTCGCTGACGGCTACGTGACCGGGGACTTCACGCTTCCTCTCTGGTGCTACGATGCTCTCGGCGGGGATAATGGAGGAGTCAAGCCGTTCAGCGTCAAGGCTTATGCGCGTGAGAGCGCTTCGACTTCGGGAGAGACCATAGGCGAACGGATTTCCTCGTCTTTCGTCCCGACTTGGCGCGAGGAGGAGTTCGGCATCTGGTACAGGGACAGCACCGCCTGGATTGAAGCGCTTCAGAAGGCTGCGGATTTGAAATGGGATGAGGCCATAAAGGATTGGATGGCGATACTCGCCAAGACCACTGAACCTTACCACCGTTCCTGCCTGGAATACAACATCGGGTTGGGCTGCTTCATGATGGGCAGCAATGCGCTTGCCCGCCAGTGGCTTACGCAGTCTGCTGCGGAGTATGAGTCCGACTTGACCACAGCCCTTCTGAAGAGACTGCCTTAAAAGGCGGATTGCCGCGTTATGCTCCTTGCCCGCTACTCCTTTTTTGACCTCCAGTTGAAGATTCTGGAGAAGCGTTCGTTGCGGCGTTCCGTTATTTTCTGCGCGATTTCTCCGTCGAAATGCTCGAAGGTCTGCGGCCACCGGCTTTTGATTCGCGCAATCTGCTCCCTGATGAACGAATCTATGTGCCTGGCTCGTTTCTCGTCGTATATGTCATTGAAATCCACGAGTATGCCGGTTTCCTCAACATCCCCGAACTCGTCGTTCACGGCGGTGCCGAAGACCTTTATGGTGGGGGACAGACCCATATAGCTGTTCACGAGCGGCGGGATGTTCTCTCCGAGGGCGCGTATTTCGCGGTTCAGAATCCTGTAGTCGGCCTTGAAGTCCTCTTCCGTCAGCACGGCATCCAGCTTTTCGGCTGGCGTTTCGATGATGACCGGATTCTTTGTCGTCACAAGTTTCTCCCCGTCAGGGAAATGCTTGTTCAGGAAATGGAGTATGAGGTCGCGCCCGTAGCGGTTGAACGACGGATACATAGTCATTTTTCCGAAATACCATCTCATTCCGGGCCGCATCATCATCAATGCTCCGAGTCCGTCCCAGAGATTGTCGAGCGCGAACAGAGCCTTGGTCCCGGCCTGGGCCCGCTGGTATTTCCCCGAAATGAACGAGCGTCCGAGTTCGATGGTGAAGGGAAGATATTCCCTTATGAATTTCTCTGAGAAGTTGAACAGGTGCGATGTCGCGAGAATCGGCTGACCGTCTCCGTCGAGTTTCACGTCCGTTCCGAAGATGAATCTGTAGCCTCCTATGATGTCCTCGTCGTCCGGATTCCACACAATCAGCTGCATGCACGGGGAGTCCATGGTGTCGAATCCGTCAATGTCCATCTTCAGCCCAGTCCCTCCGCCGGCTTCCCGGAAAGTCTCCTCGCGTAGACGCCCGATTTCCCGCATCACGTTCGGAGAGTCCTGCGACGAGATTACATAAAGTTCGTTCCCCGCCTTATTCGTGTTGCGAAGTTTCTTGTTCTCAGTCAGTTCCGACTTCAGCAGCTTTACGTCCACCGGTGCGATTATCTTTTCCATATCTCCTCCTGTTTTATGGAGTCTTGCGTTTTCAGATTATAGACCGCCGCCCTGACCTCCTGCGCCCATTCTTTCGGATTGCGGCTCCTGTCGAAGGACTGCCACGGAATCGGCTTCCCGAAAATCACCCGGAAAGTCTTGCCCCGGGCGCGGTAGAGCTCGTCGGGGAGGAATGCCATTGCGATGTTGAATTTCAGGCGGAAGAACGACGAGAGGTTCGCCACCCTGTAGAACCGTCCGGAATTTTCTCCGACGAAATGCACCGGGACAATGTCGCGGCGGTACTCCACGCTCTTTGTGACAAAGACTTTCGACCACACCAAATCCTGGATTTTCCCGTCGATTTTTCTCGAACACAGCCCGGCCGGGAACATGAGTATCTGATTGTCGGACGCGAAAATCTCGTCCGTAAGCCTCGGAAGGTCGCGATTCTGGCTGCCTATTCCGGACCCCTTGCGTCTGATTTTCGCGTTCACCGGGACGCAGAGCGGGGCGAGTCCTCCGAGATGCATCAGGAAGTCGTTAACCATCAGCTTTATACGTCCGCCGTATCTGCGTCCGATGATTCCGGCGAGAGCGACTCCGTCCACTCCTCCGAGCGGATGGTTCGAAACGAAGGTCAGCCTCGCGTCGGGGGAGTCCGGCAGGTTCTCGAGACC
This sequence comes from Treponemataceae bacterium, assembly GCA_963614515.1. Classification (GTDB taxonomy): domain Bacteria; phylum Bacteroidota; class Bacteroidia; order Bacteroidales; family UBA932; genus Cryptobacteroides. The sequence continues at coordinate 29,895 of CAVEDD010000003.1, forward strand.
CTCGGTCTCAATCTTCACGTCGAGGTATTTCACCGCATTCTCGCAGAACTCCACGCCCTCGTAGCCTTCCTTCAGGTAGGCGTTGAGGAAGTCCTGGTGCAGCAGGCTCTTCACAATCTTCACGAGCAGGCGCGGCGCCTTCCCGTTGAATTTCTTCCGGAAAATCTCTTCTATGTCAATCGTCTTTCCTGCCATATGACATCTTTTCGAATGAGCGTGCGAATTTACAAAAATTCCTTACAATGTGTCATCCAAGGCTTCGGCGAGCACGCTGACGGGATGCCTGACCTTCACGCCCGTGGACATCTCGATCTGCCATTTGCAGGTTTCGCAGTCGCAGGCCACGAAATCAGGCCCGGCCGCCGCGATGCTGTCGAACAGCGGTCTGCCGATTGCCTGGGCGACATCGTAATTCTCTTTCTTGAAGCCGTAGGTCCCGGCTATTCCGCAGCAGTTGCTGTCGAGCACCGTCAGTTCCACTCCCGGAATCATCTTCAGCAGTTCGATGGAGAAATACTCCCATCCGAGCCTTTCGAGGTGGCAGGGCGTGTGGTAGGCGATTCTCGCCCGGTAGTCCCTGCGGAACTTCAGGCTCCGGCCCTCCTCCAGCTTCTTGTAGATGAACTTTGTCGCGAGGAATATGCTGTCCCGCACCTGCGAGTTGTCAAGTCCGAGCAGGTTGGGGTATTCGTCCCGCAGGGTCAGCATACAGGTGGACGATGCCCCGACAATCGGCTCCCCGGTCGTGTCCAGAGCCGTTTCCATAATCTTCAGATTGCGTCTGGCGTTTCTTGTCGCGGATTTGACCATCCCGTTCGAAATCATGGCTATGGAGCAGCAGCGTTCGCCCTCCAGCAACCGCACGCCGATTCCCAGCGCGTTCATCACCTTGACGAAATCCTTGCCCAGCTGTGGGAAGTTGTAGTTCACATAGCAGCCGTGGAAATAGTTTATCTTCTCGGGATAGGACTCCTGCGCCCCGGCGGCGTTTTTGCGGAACCATTTCTCGAATGTCTCAGAAGCATAGCTCGGGAAGGTCCTGTGCTTGTCGACCCCGACGACGGCGTGCAGGACGGTCTTGACCGGAGCGGATTGGAGCAGGGGATTGACAATCCCCGACATGCTTCCGGCGACCTTGCCCATGAGGTCGGTGCTTGCGAGCGCGATTTCCCGCGGTCCTGGGATGCTTCGGCCGTATTTCAGTCTCGCGTTCTGGATGATGTCCGCGACCCTCACGCCCGACGGGCATGCTACCTCGCAGCGCTTGCAGTTCAGGCAGTATTTGAGAGTGCTGTCGTAGTAGGAGCGGTTCTTCAGCCGCAGCCTTTCACCGTCCGGCCCGGCCTGCTTCGGACCCGGATAGGCCGGATTGGCAGGCACTACCGGGCAATAGACCGTGCAGATGGTGCATTTGAGGCACTGCTCAAAATTGTTGTCGTTTATTTTCTCACTTTTCATATGCATCCGTTGTTGTGCTGTCCGCCGTCCCGATTTATGAGTGTTCCGCTATGCTGTCCGCCGCCTCGATGGCCGAACAGATGGAGACTCCGCCGCCGCAGCCCTCGTAAAGCGGATTGCAGCCCCCGAGTATGCTTCCCGCGACAAGCAGGTTGTCGACCACCCGCCCGTTCCGGCTTGCCCGCAGCCCCGCCCCGGGGGTGAGTTTCGCCCCGATGCCGATGTAGTCCTGCTTTCCGAAGAAATTGTCAGCGTCGAACCAGTCTTTCCTCTCCTGCGGAGCGTCAAGGTCTATGCCGAGAGCCGGCTCGTATGCCCCGTTCCTGTCCGCCTTCAGCCCGTTGCTGAAGAAACTTCCGCTTGCGAGGACAAAGCTGTCGGCAGTGAACTCCATATCGCTGATGTTGGCCGTCCGCACCGCCGCGAGCCTGTCCCCGTCGTACCGTCCCGAAATCACCGTATCTCCCTTGAACAGTTTGCCTCCGGACTTGCGGAAAAGCTCTGTAAGCCCCCGCTGGATTTCTATCCCCGGCACAGAAGGCGGCATGGTGGCGACGAATCTCACTTTCGTGTTCATCACCTTGCCAATCTGGATTGCGTCACGGGAGTCGGCGAGGCCGAATATCGCCGGGATGACAATCAGGTCTTCACCGTCATATTTTTCCCGGATCTGGGATATATATTCCTTGAATGTCGGTCTGTCAAGCACTCTCGAGATGTTGGTCGCCCTCATTTCCGTGGGGCTTTTACGCAGGTTTCTCAACGCTTCGAGGCGTATGGTCACCGTCCTGCACGGGCTTCCCGAGTCCTCGATCCCCTTTGCCACGAACTCCGTGTTGAAGTCGAGGAATCCGTCCGGGCAGGCCACGAGGGCGCGGCGGCAGACAGGCTGCTCGGGGGATTCGACCGTCAGGAGGTTTTCCGTAGTCAAGAAACAGCGTTTGAGCGAACCCATCGAACTGAGCCTGAACAGGTTGCCGAGATTTTCGGGTATATGTGTCCGGAACCCGGAACTCTCGAACATTTCCATCGCATCGCGAAGATGCCCGAGCAGCTTGTCCGTCCCGATTATGGAGTAGGGATGCGTCTGAGGCAGTTTCCCGATGCTTTCCAGCGGGTAGTCGACCTCGGTCCCGTCCGGCAGCCTGTTAAGCAGGTCAAACGCTCCCGACCAGAAATGCATGGCCGACTGCCCGGAGGATATGACGGCACATTTCCGTCCCGCCCGCTGAAGCCGTATCCCGCAAAGCAATCCGGCAAGCCCTCCGCCTATTATTATAGAGTCAAATTTCATGAGTGTAGATCCATTGAGTATATTCATTCTCGCGCAGCGAATCACCCCAGCAGATGGGATAGATTCCCTTCCACCGCTCATTCATGAACGCCTTCAGATCCTCCTTGGCCCGCGAAGGGTTCTCCTTCTTCCGGGCAATCAGCCCCGCCCCCCGGCAGGCGCACAGCTCACCCTGACAGGTCCCCATTCCGAGCCTCGTGCGGCGGCGAAGGTCAATCATATTCGTCACCTGCAGGTTGTCAATCGCGTCCTCAGCCTTGCGCAGGGTCACTTTTTCGCATTCGCAGATGAGGCTTCCGTCCTTGTCGGAACGAGGGGAGTCAGCCTTGTCGGGCCTGTCATAAGGGTCTGAACCCGGAAGCGGACGGGTCGCCGTCACGCAGCCGCGCCTGACGCCGAGTTTCCGGCATACGAGGTCTGTGGCCCATTCTGCCATGAGCCTGTAGGTCATCAGTTTGCCTCCGGTGATGGTGATGAATCCGCTGATTCCGTCCCGCGTCTCGTGGTCGAGCAGTACGATGCCACGGCTGATGTTGCGCCCGGACGGGTCGTCGTCAGCCGCGACAAGAGGGCGCACCCCGCAGTAGGCCCGTATGATTCGGGTTTCTGCAAGTGCGGGGGCGAGTTTCTGCCCCTCCTCAATCAGAATCTTCACCTCTTCGGGAGTGACGCGGATGTTGTCAACCTCCTCAATCGGAATCCTGTCCGAGGTCGTCCCTATGAGCGAAATCGTTCCTCCCGGAACGAGAATGTCGGCGTTGGCCGGCTTGCGGCAGCGGTTGATGACGACATTGTTCACCCTGTGTCCGAAAATGAGCAGCGAGCCTTTTGCCGGGAACATTTTGACTGACGCGCCAGCCATTTTCGCTATGCCCTGGCCCCAGATGCCTCCGGCATTGACGGTGACGGCAGCGTAGAATGTCTCGACCTCGCCGGTGCGCTTGTTCCTTATCTTCACGCCCTTGACAGTGTTCCCGTCCTTGACGATTTCGAGGACTTCGCTGTAGGTCAGCACTCTGGCTCCGTGGAGTTTCGCGTCGGTCATATTGGCCGCAGTCAGTTTGAACGGATCCACAGCCCCGTCCGGCACTACGACGGCTCCGATGAGCGAGGGATTCACGGCCGGCTCCATCTCAATGGCCTCTTCCGGGTCAATCACCCTTGCCTTTATCCCGGCCTTGCGGCAGGACTCCACGAATTTGGCCTGATAGGCGAGGTCGTCCTCGGGAAGGGTTATGAACAGCCCGTCGGTCTTTTCCACGCAGCCCTTGGCTATGCGCTTGAGAATCATGTTCTCCTTTATGCACTCGGCAGCCGACTCGGTGTCCGTCACGGCATAGCGCGCGCCGCTGTGCAGCAGTCCGTGGTTACGCCCGGTCGCTCCGGTCGCGATGTCATTCCGCTCGACAAGCAGCACCCGCAGCCCGCGCAGGGAACAGTCCCGCGCCGTGCCGGCTCCGGTCGCCCCTCCGCCGATGACTATCACGTCAAACTCATTGTCTTTCAGTCTTCCCATTTCCGTTGTTCCGTTATCTTATCTTCATTGCGGAGTTCTCTTCCGTCCCCCGCGTCATTATTGGAAAGTCCTCTTCGGCATCCTCAGTCCTTTTCCGCCGGTTCCGCTCCGACGAGCCACCTGTCCAGCCAGCTGAAATAGCTCCTGTGCCAGAAAAGCGCGTTCTGCGGCTTCAGAATCCAGTGGTTCTCGTTCGGGAACACAATCAGTTCGGACGGGACACCCATCATCTGCGCACAGTTGTAGGCCGCCATCCCCTGGTCGTAAGGCACACGGAAATCGCTGCCCCCGTGGATGACAAGAAGCGGCGTATGCCAGTTCTTGATCAGCTTGTGAGGGGAGTTCGCATAGTGGCGACGGGCTGTCGGGCTGCTGTCCCAAGGCGCTCCTCCGTTGTCCCAGGTCGGGAACCACATCTCTTCGGTGGTCATATACATATGCTCCTGATTGAAGATGCCGGCGTGGGCGATGAACGCGTCATAGACATTGCCGTGCACTCCGCAGAGATAATAGACAGAGTAGCCTCCGTAGCTCGCCCCGCAGGCAGCCATCCTGCCGACATAAGGCTCGGCCTTGAGCTCCCGCGCCGCGCTGAGATAGTCCTGAATGTTCAGCCCGCAGTAGTCTCCGGAAATCTGCTCGCACCATTCCTGACCGAATGCCGTAGTCCCCCGGCGGTTCGGAAGCACGACGACATAGCCCTGCGAACACATCAGACGGTAGTTCCATCTGTAGGACCAGCTCTGGCTCAGCGTGCCCTGCGGCCCTCCGAGGCAGATTTCGATGGCCGGCCATTTCTTCGACTGGTCGAACTCCGGCGGGAACAGAACCCAGGTCAGCATATCCTTCCCGTCGACGGTCTTGACCATCCGGGCCTCGGTCCTGTGTTCCTTGAGCTGCGAAAGTATGTGCCCGTTCTCGTCCGTGACCTTGACTCCGGTCTGCGAGGCGGGGTCGAACGCCACGATTTCGGTCGGGAAGTCCATGCTCTGCCAGGTCGTGTAGAGAATCTCGCGCCCGTCAGTCCTGTCGATGAAGAACGGGGTCGTGAAGTCGTACCACAGGTTCTCCCCGGTTTTGCGCGTGACATTGCCCTCAAGGTCAGTGACATAGATGGCCTGAAGCCCTTCCGTGAGCGCGTTGAACCAGATGTGCTCCGAGTCCCCGTCCCACACCGGGCCGGCGACATTGTATTTGAATCTCTTGCTCAGCTCGCGCACGGCTCCGACCTTCATTCCGTCAATCTCTGCGACCATAAGCCTCTGTTTGTCAGCCTCGTAACCGTCCCGTTCCATCGAAATCCAGCAAATCCGCTTTCCATCGGGACTCCAGACGGGTGTCGTGTCATATCCTCCGTCCATCGGAATCCGCACGCATTCTCCGCTCCTTACGTCATATATGTATATTTCCGTGTCTGTCGAGAAAGCGTAGTCCTTCCCGTCCTTTTTCCTGCAGGAGTATGCGATACGCGTCCCGTCGGCGCTCCAGCAGAGTTCCTCCAGTCCGCTGAAAGGCTCTGTGGGGAGTTCGTAAGGGGATATCCCTCCGTCCGCCGCGCCCTCGCTTCCGAGTATGTCGGTGAAGTCTCCGAGTCCCCTGTCCCAGTCGAATGAGCCGACGAAACTGTGCGGAATCTCCTCAGTCCAATGATCCCAGTGGCGGTACATCATCGTTTCCGTCTCATAGGCCTCGGCCTTCGGAAGATCCGGGTATATCTGTCCCGGAGTCTTTGCCCGTCCCGGCACGTTCGAGATGAAAATCACCTGCGACCGGTCCGGAGACAGTTTGAACTCGCTGATTCCGTTCTCCACATCGCTGGCTTTCCGCCCCTTGCCGAGCGTCCCGTCCTTCCGGACCTTCGCAATCCGGATCTGCCCGTCCATAAGGTAGGCGACCTTCCTGCCGTCCGCGCTCCAGCGGGCATTGCTGAGGCTCTTTCCGGAACGGGTCGCAAGCTGCGCACCGCTTCCGTCCAGATTGCTGATGTACAGGTTTCTGCAGGAGCGGTTCTCCCCGACGGAGTTGTACGACACCCCGTAGAGCAGTTTCTTCCCGTCCGGCGACAGCTGCGGGTCGGAGAGTCTGCCGAACGCGAGCAGCACCTCCGGCGTCATCTTCCCGTCTTCAATCCTGATTTCCGATTTTCCGATAAACCCGTTTCCTGCGGATTCTTTTTCTTTTGCAAAAATTCCCATAACAATGAGGACAACGGCCGCGACTGCCACGGAAACCGCTGTCAGAATGATTGTTCCTTTTTTCATTATGCCTTATGTATCCTCCGTTTCTCCATAAATCCCCATGACGGCGAGAGCCTCGTCGCGAAGCCTCCGCCGCACCTTCCCCGGACTGAGGACTTCGATGGCTGAGCCATATTTCCGAAGTTCGAAGTAGAGGTCATCGCTGTCCGGGGATACAAAAATAGAAAAATATGTCCATTCCTCCTCGGTTTTCAGCAATTTCTGGCTATGGTGGACAGGGAGGTCGGAGATATATTTCGCCTGCACGCCC
>CAVEDD010000004.1:0-25265 GCA_963614515.1 Treponemataceae bacterium
CCGTCATGTTTTTGTCGCTGAACCCGTCCAGTCCCGCCTCCGGAAGCAGGGGGGCTTTCCTGCCGAGCAGCGACTCCCGGTTGAAATCGGCGTAGCTGCGGATTGCGGCGAGCATGCTGTCCGGCTCCCGGTCTATACTGCCTATGTCGGTTTGTCGCGTGTCGCTGGCAGAACTCCCGTATTCCGGATTGCCATTCCCGAGAATCCACCTGTCGGCGATGTGGACAGCGACATTTTCGTCTCCCATCAGTTTCGAGCCGCGGAAGTGGTTGAAAACTTTCAGTGCCGTCTCCCGAAAGGCGGCGGAGTCGCAGCTGCCGAGAATGAAGTCGCATTCCCTGATTTTGGTCGGGATGTCGCAGCCGTCAATCCCGCGGAGATATCCCGTAAGAACGCTGTCCCGCTGCGATGTCTGTGCACTTGATGTGGAAGCGGCCAGCACGGATATGCAGGCACTCAAAAGAAACCGCCGGAACTTCGGAGAAACTCCGCCCGCCCACGCGTGCGCGGACAGACGCCTTTTGAGTACCTGTACGGGACCCGTGCGGCGCGCCAATATCCCGTTGAAATTCAGCATTTCGTTAAATGATGATATTACAGCACGACCCCCTCCGGGATGAAGGCCGAGTAGTCGCCTCCGTGCTTGATGATGTCGCGCACGGCTGATGACGAAATGTGGGCGTATTCCTGCGCGGTCGGGATTATGACGGTGTCAATTTCCGGAGCTATCCGTCTGTTCGCGTCCGCCAGCGAGCGTTCCGTCTCGAAATCAATCATATTCCTCACCCCGCGCACGATGTGCCTGATGCCGAGCTGCCGGCACAGGTCGACGGTGAGGCAGTCATAGGAGACAGCCGTCACCCCCTCAAGTCCTGCCGTGGCCTTCCGGATGATTTCAAGTTTCTTCTCATTGTCATAGAATCCCCGTTTGTCGCTGTTGATTCCGACGGCCACGACGACCTCATCGAACATCGTGAGGGCGCGTTTGAGTATGTTGAGATGCCCGGCCGTGAACGGGTCGAACGAACCGGGGAACAAAGCCTTCCGAGGCGTATGCTGTATCGTGCCGTCGTGTATTTCTTCTTTCATATGATGTCCTGTCCGAGAATTATTGTCAGCGAATGTATTGTCTATAAATATATTGTCCGTGAATATGTATTGTCCTTGGATGTTCCGATTTTTTCCGGACGGGAATGCGGCGCGCCCCCGTCAAAGTCTCCAGTCAATCGGCTCCCGTCCGTGCTGGACGAGCCACCCGTTCGCCTTCGAGAAATGCCGGCATCCGAAAAACGCCCCGCGGGCGAGAGGGGAGGGATGCGCCGCTTCGAGCACGAGATGCTTTCCGGTGTCAATCAGTTCGCGCTTGCCCCGGGCGAAATTGCCCCAGAGCATGAACACCACGGCGTCGCAGTTGTCCGAGATGCAGCGTATCACCGCGTCGGTGAAAGTCTCCCATCCGATTCTGCTGTGCGAGGCCGGAGAACCCGCACGCACCGTGAGAATCGCGTTAAGCAGCAGCACGCCCTGCCTCGCCCAGCCTTCAAGGTTCGGCCGTCCCGACATCCGCACCCCGAGGTCGTCGCCGATTTCCTTGAAGATGTTCTTGAGCGACGGCGGCGCGGGCACTCCGTCAGGGACGGAAAAGGACAGTCCCATAGCCTGCCCGCAGCCGTGGTACGGGTCCTGCCCCAGTATCACGACCTTCACCCTGTCCAACGGTGTCAGTTCGAATGCCCGGAAAATCTCCCTGCCCGGCGGATAAATCACCTGCCCCGAGGCCTTTTCTGCGTGAAGAGTGCGGACAAGTTCCGTGAAATACGGTTTGTCGAACTCCCCGCCCAGCGCCCGTTTCCAGGACTCTTCAATTCGGACATCCATAATGATATGACTTCGTGGGTCTGTGCAATCCGGCGGTGCCGACGGCTTCTTACGCGTCAAACACGGCCGTAAGCACGTCAGTGATTGTTTTTACATATATGAAATCCAAGCCCTTGACATATATCGGCTTGATGTCCTCCACATCCTTGCGGTTGTCCTCGGAGATCACGATGGTGTGCACTCCCGACCTTTTGGCCGCGAGAATCTTCTCCTTGATGCCTCCGACGGGCAGAACCCTTCCGCGCAGGGTCATCTCCCCCGTCATCGCGAATCCGCTGCGGATCTGTTTTCCACGGAAGGCGGAAACCATTGACGTGACCATAGTTATGCCGGCGGAAGGCCCGTCTTTCGGCACCGCGCCCTCAGGCACGTGCACGTGCACGTCCTTCTCGGTGAACTGCTCGTAACTCAGACCCGTGAGTTCCGGATGCGCCTTGAGGTACTGGTAGGCGATGGTCGCCGATTCCTTCATCACGTCCCCGAGATTTCCGGTCATCGTGAGCACGCCCTTGCCCTTGCTGATGGAAGTTTCGATGAACAGGATTTCTCCGCCCATCTCCGTCCATGCGAGTCCCGTGACCACTCCTGCGGCCTCGTTTCCGCGCTGCTTGTCGTGGAACGCGGTCGGCAGCCCGAGATATTCCTTCAGATTCTCCGGCTTGAGAGTCTCCGGCCGCTCCTCTTCGAGAGCTATCTTCTTCGCCGTCACGCGGGCGATTTTTGCAATCTGCTTTTCGAGACTGCGCACGCCGGATTCGTGGGTGTAGGCGTCTATGACGGTCTCCAGGGCGGCCTTGCCGATTTTCAGCTGGCTCTTCTTGAGTCCGTGCTCCTCAAGCTGTTTCGGGATGAGGTAGTGCCGGGCTATCTCCATCTTCTCTTCAGCGAGATAGCCGCTCACCGGAATCATCTCCATACGGTCGCGCAGGGCCGGCTGGATGGTCGAGGTCGTGTTCGCCGTGGTGATGAAGAGCACGTTCGACAGGTCATAGTCCATATCGAGATAATTGTCGTGGAAGGTCGTGTTCTGTTCCGGGTCGAGAGCTTCGAGAAGGGCGGAAGACGGGTCGCCGTGGAAGTCGTTGCCTATCTTGTCGATTTCGTCGAGGACAATCACCGGATTGGAAGTCCCCGCTCTCATAATGCCGTTCAGTATGCGTCCCGGAAGCGCTCCGATGTAGGTTTTCCTGTGCCCGCGAATCTCCGACTCATCGTGCATTCCGCCGAGGGCGATTCTGACATATTTCCTTCCGAGCGCCTTCGCCACGCTCTTGCCGAGACTGGTCTTTCCGACTCCCGGAGGGCCGTAGAGACAGAGAATAGGCGATTTCATATTCCCCTTGAGCTTCAGCACGGCGAGATATTCCATGATTCTCTCCTTCACCGTGTCAAGCCCGTAATGGTCTTTGTCGAGAACGTTCTGCGCGTGTTTGAGATTGAGGTTGTCCTTCGAAAACTCGTTCCACGGGAGGTCGACCATGAACTGGAGGAAATTCAGCTGCGTGCTGTATTCCGGCGAGTTCGGGTTCTGCCGCTCGAGTTTCACGACCTCCTTCTCGAAAATCTCCGCAGTCTCCGCCGACCACTTCTTTTTCTCGGCCTTGTCGCGGAGTCTGTCGATTTCCTCCATCTCGTCCATTCCGAGTTCTTCCTGGATGGTGCGCAGCTGGCTGTTGAGGAAATATTCCCTCTGCTGCTGGTCCATATCCCCCTTCACCTTCTGGTTGATTTCGTTTTTCAGCTTGACGATTTCGGACTGGTTCACAAGCAGTTCCAGCAGCCTTTCACCCCTTTTCTGCACGGAGGACAGGCTGAGCAGGGCCGCTTTGCCCTCATAGTCGTCGAAATCTATCGTCGCGGCCACGAAATTCACGAGAAATTCGAAATCGTCTATGGATTTGAGCGCATTCACCGATTCCTTCGGAATGAAAGACGCGTTCTTGGCTATGTAGACGGCCTTCTCCTTGATGAGTTCGGCTGTGATTTTCACGACGCTGGAGTTCTGTTCCGGCAGGATGTCCTTGAGGTATGTGACCCTCCCGAGCATATACGGGACATATTCGTAGATTTCGTCGATTCTGAACCTCCGGAATCCCTGAAGTATCGCGGTGAGCGTCCCGTCCGGCATTTCCAGAGTCCTGAGCACCTTCGCGACCGTCCCGAATTTGAACAGGTCGTCCGTCTTCGGCTCCTCGACACTGAAATCCTTCTGCGGCACGGCCCCGATGAACATATTTTTCTTTTCCGCCTCCTGGATGAGTTTGAGCGACTTCTCCCTCCCTATGTTGACAGGATATATCGTGCCCGGGAACAGCACCGTGTTCCTCAGCGCGAGAATCGGAAGCGTGTCCGGAAGTTCCTCTTCCTTTATCTGCTGTGCCGCCCCGTCCGGCGAGGTGACCGGAATCACGCTCACTTCAGCCCCCGACGGCAGTAAAAAATCATCTCTGAACAAGTTTTTCATATTATATCATCTATCCCTTTCTGTCTGTTTCTTATGGCTTCGTCTGCCGCCGTCTGTCGCGGAAACTGTTTCTCCGTACATATGCCTCCGGGCGCGGCATCCTCCTGCTGACAAAATGTCAGCATCGCCCGATTCACGTATGCGGCGCGTATATCGGTCAAGCATTATGCCACATCCTCCCGCTTCCGGCATACCATCCGGCCGAAGCGTATTGCGGAGCGGAGTCCTGTCAAAAATATCCTCAAAGTTGATGTTTTTTTTGAAATTAGAAAAATTAAGTCTAATTTTGCGAGGTTTTCAGAATCTGAATTTATTCAATAAACAATTTATACACAACTATTATGACAAAGGCAGAAATCGTAAACGAGGTTGCACAGTCAACCGGCGTTCAGAAAGAACAGGTTCAGGCGGTTGTTGACGGCTTCATGGAGGTCGTGAAGTCTTCGCTCGTCAAGGGCAATCCTGTATATCTCCGCGGGTTCGGCAGCTTCATCATCAAGCACAGAGCGGAGAAGACAGCCCGCAACATCACCAAGGAGATTACCATAACAATCCCTGCACACGACATCCCGGCATTCAAGCCGTCAAAGTCTTTCGTGGCTCAGATTAAGAAATAGTCAATTATTTTAAACCATAACATCATGCCAAACGGAAAGAAACATAAGAGGCATAAGATGGCGACGCACAAGCGCAAGAAGAGATTGCGCAAGAACAGGCACAAGAAGAAGTAGCCTGTCGCAGCGCTGCCGTTAAAGCAGTCTTATAAGTAGTGAAGGCTGGCCCGGGCGGCCGGCCTTTTTGCGGATTTAATAAAAAGCGGTCTGCGGCGTTGTGTATCTTGATAAAATCCTCACAACCACCAGGTTGCTGCGGTTCTATCTTCAAAACACGCCTTGCATCCCAGCTTTTTATTGAAATCCTGTATTAATTTTTGTCAATAAAATTTAATGGAAGCCGGAAAAGAATCCGTAAAAGATCTTGTTGTTGAAGTGAATTCGTCGGAAGTTTCCATCGCACTGATGGAGAACCACCGTCTTATTGAGTTCAACAGGGAGTCTGTCCTCGGGCACAGCTTTGCGGTGGGAGATGTCTATCTCGGAAAGGTGAAGAAGATCCTGCCCGCGCTGAACGCCGCGTTCGTGGACATCGGAGACGAGAAGGAGGCTTTCGTCCACTACCTCGACCTCGGGCTTTATTTCAATGCGTTCGACGAATTCGTCAAGCGGACCAATCCCAACTCCGACCTCAAGGGGATATATTCCCACATCAAGATCGGACAGCCGCTTGAAAAGGAGGGACGCATCGAGAACGTGCTCACCCAGGGGCAGATGATTGTCTGTCAGATTGTCAAGGAACCGATTTCCACAAAAGGATCCAGACTGACTACCGAAATTTCATTGGCAGGACGCAACATTGTGCTTCTCCCTTTCGCGGAGAAGGTCAGTGTATCACAGAAAATCGCTTCGAAAGAAGAAAAGAAAAGGCTTGAGACGCTCGTAAAGAGCATCCTTCCGCGCAATTACGGCGCAATCATACGCACTGCCGCGGCGGGAAGGAACGCTGCTGTGCTTGACGCCGAGGTGATGTCTCTCATCGAGAAATGGGAGAGTTCCTGGAAAAAAATCGCCTCGTCCAAGAAAGTGCAGCTGCTCTTCACGGAGTACAGCAAGACGACCACGATTCTGCGGGATCTCCTCAACGACTCGTTCAGCAACATCTACATCAACGACGAGAAGATTTACGAGGAAACCCGCAAGTACATTTCGCTCATTTCTCCCGATCAGGAGAAAATCGTGAAGCTCTATGAAGGCAGGGAACCCATCTTCGACCATTTCGAGGTCACACGTCAGATAAAGAGTTCCTTCGGAAAGGTCGTTCCTCTGAAACAGGGCGCCTATCTGGTCATCGAGCACACGGAGGCGCTCCACGTGGTTGACGTGAACAGCGGTACGCGGGCCAAGAACAAGGAACAGGAACAGAACACCTTCGATGTGAACTGCTATGCTGCGGAGGAAATCGCCCGTCAGCTCAGGCTGAGGGATATGGGCGGAATCGTCGTGGTCGATTTCATCGATATGGAGACGAGCGAACACCGCAACCAGCTCTACAAGTATATGCAGCAGTTTATGGAAGGGGATAGGGCGAAGCATAACGTGCTGCCGCTCACCAAGTTCGGCCTGATGCAGATTACCCGCCAGAGAGTGCGCCCGGCAATCGAGCTGAACACTCTGGAGGTTTGCCCGGTATGCCACGGCACCGGGAAGATTTCTTCGAGCATTGTGATAGACGAGGACATCGAGCGCAAGCTCGCCTGCTATGTGAACGACAGGAAGCTTGCCAATCTCACTCTGAAGGTGGGCCCGATTCTGGGTGCTTACCTCACGAAGTCCGACGGCCTTTTCAAGGGAAGCATCCTTGACAGGTGGAAGAAGAAGTACCGGTGCAAGCTGAAGGTGGAGACATCGACGGATTTCACCGTCCTGCAAAATGAATTCTACGATGAAAAAGGGGCCCGGCTTGAATAGCCGGCCCCCTTTTTGTAAGCGTTTAAGGATTACTTTAAATTATTTCAGGAAATCTCCCCGGGCGGGAATTGAGGCTGCTGAACCTGCAACGCGGCAGACCGCCCCTGATTCAATTCCTGCGTGTGGCGATGCCGATGTAATAGAGAAGCGTCGCCAATGATCCGATGGCCGCGATGACATAAGTATAGGCAGCCCACTTGAGCGCGTCGACCGCCATAGGCCGCGTCCTCTCGTCGGCAATCCCCGAATTGCTCAGCCAGCTGACAGCCCTTGAACTCGCGTTGATTTCGCAGGGGAGAGTCACGAGACTGAAAAGCGTGGTCATCGCGAAGAGCGCGATTCCGACCCAGAGCAGAGCCGGAGTGACGTTCAGGAGAAGCACGCCGAGCAGAAGCACCCACTGCACCGTCATATTGCTGAAATTCACGACCGGGACGAGTGCGCTGCGGAGCTTTACAGGCGCGTAGCCCTGCGCATATTGGACAACGTGCCCGCATTCGTGGGCGGCGACTGCGGCCGCTGCAATCGAGTTGCTTGAATACACCCCGTCGCTGAGGTTCACCGTCCTTGTCCTCGGGTCGAAGTGGTCGGTGAGCACGCCGTTGGTGCGCCGCACCTGCACATTGTGAATCCCGTAATAGTCAAGCATCCGTTCCGCCACCTGCGCTCCGGTGAGACCGCCGGCGTTGGGGACTTTGGAGTATTTGTTGAATTTGTTCTCAAGAATCTGCTGGATGGCGAAACTTATCAGCATCACAGCGATGACAATCACCCAGATGTTCATTTGTATTGTTTTAACGTTTCCAGTTATTTATTGTATCCCGTTTATTGTATCCCGTTCAGAGCATGATTGACTCCGCGACTTTGTCCGCGATGCTCTCACCGGCCGCCGCAGCCACAATCGCGAGACCGAAAGCAATCGCGTGCCCGGCTCCGCGTGAAGTGACGAGGTTCTTATCAACAACTACGCCATTCTGCCTCTCAACCGCCGCCCCCGCATCTTCAAGAGCCTTTTCGAAGCCCTCGTAGCAGCACATTTTCCTGCCCTTGAGCCCGTGCAGCTTTCCGAGAACCACGCTCGGCGCGGCGCAGATGGCGGCCGTGATTCCGCCCCTGTCGAAATGTCTCTGCGCGATTTCCATCAGTTCATCATCGGCGGCGAGATTCGTCGAACCGGGCATTCCTCCCGGGAAGACGAGCACACCCTGTCCATCAATCCTCTGACCCTCAAGCTCTTTCAAAAATCCGCTCCAGCCCAGATCCGCGACGACGCGGATTCCTTTGGAGCTTTTCACTGTTTTTTCTTCAGAAACCGACACTGTTTTCACAGGGATTCCCCCGCGTGTCATCATGTCCGCCGGACACATAGCCTCCGCGATTTCAAATCCTTCGGCGAGAAAAATGTAACTTGTTTCCATAGCGGGGGGAGTCTATGGCAAAAGTCGTGCAAATCTTTTCCTCGTGCGGAGAATCCTTGTCGGGATGTGCAAAATATGTCAAGATGTGCAAAATATGCGTTCCGTTCTGAAAAATTCGTTGAAAAGTGGTAATTTTGCAGCCTGTTTGCCCGGGCGTTCACGGCATCGGCTGATGCCGGGGAGGCCTGCGGCGGAAAATATTCGCTGACATGTTTGGAGAGAATGACTTCTCGCGTCTGGAGCTGAGTCTCCCGGCCTGCGGGTCCAACTATAGATATTTCAGAAATCTGCTGAAGCCGGAGACGAAACTGCTCGTGCTGGTGAAGGCGAACGCCTACGGACACGGAGCGGTGGAGTTCGCCCGTCTGATGGAAAAGGAGGGCGCCGACTATCTTGCCGTGGCCTACCCCGTGGAGGGGATGGAACTTCGCGCCGCCGGGATTCACAAGCCGATACTCGTGCTTACTGCGGGGACGGACTTCTTCGACGAAATCATAGACAACAATCTCGAGCCGAGCATCCCGAACCTCTGCTCCCTCAAGGAGTTCTGCGATGTCCTGGAACGCAGGGACATAAAGGACTACCCCGTACACATAAAACTTGACACGGGGATGCACCGCCTCGGATTCATGACCTCCGAGCTTCCGGAACTCAAGGAATATCTTTCCGCGACGGACCGTGTGCGGGTGAAATCCATATTCTCACATCTCGCCGCGGCCGAAGACCCTTCGAACGACGCTTTCACTCTGGGACAGGTGGAAATGTTCAGGAACAATGCGACTGCACTGACGGACTCGCTCGGCTACAGGCCCATGTGGCATATACTCAATTCCGCCGGAATAGAGCGTTTCCCTCAGTACCAGTTCGATATGGTCAGGCTCGGCATAGGAATCTACGGCATCAGCGCACTTGAGGGAGTGAAACTTGAGCCCGTGGCCTCGTTCAAGTGCAAGATTCTGCAAATCAAGCATCTGAAACCGGAGGACGGAACCATAGGCTATGACCGCCACGGGCGGATTGCACCGGAGGGGACGACCATTGCGACCATTCCCGTAGGCTATGCCGACGGAATCGACCGCCGTCTCGGTTGCGGCAACTGCTCCTTCCTGCTGAACGGAAAGCGCGTGCCGACCATCGGCAACATCTGTATGGATATGTGTATGCTCGACATCACCGGAGTCCCGGCCCAGGTGGGCGACACCGTCACCATATTCGGTGCGGAGCCGACAATCTCGGAACTCGCGGACATTCTCGGCACCATCCCCTACGAAATCATCACCTCCGTCCCTCGCCGCATCGAGCGCGTCGTGACAGGTGCAGCCGACTGAAGTCTCCGAAGCCCTCTCCGGCGGCTCTCCAAGTTTTCAAACCGGCACATATCCTGAGGGAATCACAGCTCCTTGAACGGAACGCCGAAGTCGGCGTCATTGGCTTTCTTGTACTCGGCGCAGAAAGCGGCATATACGACAAGAGCCTCCTCCGTACGCTTCTGCCGCCGCATAGCCCTGATCACCGTGCGCAGAGCGGTCTCGTCGGTAGGGTCTATCTTCGCAATCATCTCCCCGATTTCGCAGACCGCCTCATACTCCTTCGTCCTGAACCGCGCCTCGAGTTCCTCGTGAAGCAGCGGGAACACGATGTTTTCCGCCTTCTCCTTGAAGTCGTCGAAGATTTCGTCGTCTATGGACTTGAGAAACTTTCCTCCGGAGATTATCCCGAGAATCCGGTCCCTGTCGAGATTCTTCTCCTTCAGAGCCGTGTCAAGCTCGAACCAGTCGCAGGTGCACGGAGGGTTCAGCTCAAGGTAGTAGCGCCCGCCGCGGTAGGTCACCGCCGCGCCTTCGAGCCTTGAGAGGGAGCGGCGGAGGTTGTTGATTGCCACTCCTCTGGAGTTCTTCACCTTGTCCTCCTCCTTGTCCGGCCACAGGATGCTGCTCAGGCGTTTGCCGGACATTCCGTTCTCCCCTCGCTTTATCAGCAGGCAGAGAATCAGAATCTGCTGGTTCGTGAAGCCGGATGTGATGTCCGTCCCGTCGTGCCCGATGACGGTGAAACCGCCGAACAGCGATATGCTGTCGTTGCTCCGCTCCTTTCTGAAGATTCTGCGGTTCGCCGGACCTCCGGTCACCGGGCCGCCCCTTTTCCGCTTTCTCAATATTCTGCTCAAGGCATACCCCGCCGCAAGCATTACCACCGCCGCGATTCCGGAAAGGAGACCGTAACGGGCGAGAAACACCCTGAACCGTCTCCTGGCATCTGAAATTCCTGAGTTTTCCGTGACGGGAGGGTAGGCGAGCGAATATATCTTGAGCGTCGATTTTATGTCATCGTCGAATTCCTGCACCGTGGCGAAGAAGCATCCCAGATTCCTGTCGAGATAGATGTTGGCGTTGGTCCTCATCTTGTCCGAGACTATGGGGATGCTGTTGCAGAGCCGCTCCGCCGTCCCGTCGGCGATGGAGATGCGGTAGAGGTAGAGTTCGGACTGCCCGATATACTCCGGATAGCGGAGCGTGTAGAAAAAGTCTCCGTCAACAATCAGGTTGCGCACCGGCACCTTGTCACCGGTTTCCCGTCCCGCAGTCCCGCCGACATCTTCACGCCCTGCCGTCCTGTCGCCGTCCTCCTGCGTCCACAGAAGTTCGCAGAATCCTGTTTCCGGGTCTATGCGGTGGAGGTCATAGAAATACCGTCTTCCGACGACCTGCTCTCCGCATTCGTTCCCCATTCCTCCGTATATGTACACCGATTCCCCGTCCGTGCCGGCGGAGGTGAAATAGCGTGGCTGGATGACGTCGCCCCCGTGATTGTGCCAGATTTCATTCCAGTGGCCGGAGTCCTCGTCGAATTCGTAGAAATCGCCGTTGTAGAGCATATTCCCGAAGCCACCGAGTATGACATAGCGGCCGTCCGCCGGGTTGATGAAACCGCAGTGGTGATGCATCGGCATTTTCAGTCTGTCCGTGCTGACAGTCCTCCATCCGCGGCTGTCGAGATCGAGCCTTGCCGCCGACGGGCTTCCGGCGGGGGCCTCGTCGTCGTGCAGCTCGTAGCAGAGGATGCTGTCCCCGTCCTCGGAGACGACATTGTTCCCGAGCTTCATCACGACGGGGCAGGGAGAGCTGAAGAAATGTCTTTCGGCCCTGTCCCTCATCAGGTCGAGCACTGTCATCTCCTTGTCCGTGAAATAGCAGAACTCCTTGCGGACGCTGTTGTAGCAGGCTCCGGCTATGTCGAGGTAGCTGAAACCGGCCAGTTCTTTCCATCGCATCGCATCGTTTATCAGCCATTCCGGATTCTCGACCCGGCCTTCAATCCGGAAGCGGGAGTCGCAGACGACGTTGCCCTCCGTGAAATCCAGGGGGAAATAGAAGTTCCTGCCTCCTCCGCCGATGCGCAGTTCCCTGACGGCGAATGACGGCACATCGATGATGTGGTCGCTGCGGCCGAATACCACCGCCGCCCTGATTCTGTCCGGCAGCCCCGGGAAATGTGTGCGGAAGCTCTTTCCCGCGATGTCGAGCCGCACGGAATCTCTCTTCAGGTCGAAGGCGATGCCCACCCTGTTCCAGTGCAGATGTTTCATGCTGTCGTGGGCAATCGCCGCCTTGATGAGGCTCTGCCGTCCCTCCTCGTTGAGCCTCACCGTTATGCTGTCGCCCCTGCTGTCGTAGGAGAGGTTCCAGATTCGTCGGCTGCCGCCCTCGTCCTTGAGCCTGAAGAAGTAGCCGAACTCCGAAGAGGGGCGGGTGTAGAGTTCGAATTCGAGCCGTATCTCCCCGTCGAAGACTTCCGGCCGGTCTCCGAACACGTTCCAGGACGTGCGCCGGTCAATCCTGTGGTCCATTCCGTGAAAGCCCAGTCCCTGCGCGGAAAGTACGCCGGCCGGGAGCAGGACCGCCGCGGCGCATAGTGTGAATGCTTCCGTGAGCATCCGGATAATCTTTCGGATAACCGTCATTTAATCGAAAAACTTTGCGTAAAGGTATAAAAAATGCTGATATACCGAAAAAATATCGTAAAATTAATTGAAGATTTTCATTATTTAATCGTCCATTAACTGTATATTTAATCCTGTCCGTTTTACTTTGCACACACTAATCATTAAAATTTCAAAAAATGAAAATCACTAAAATTTTATCCTTGGCAGCTATGACCCTCGCGTTTCTGGGCGGGGCGTTGATGGCTGATTCCTGCAAGAAAGACGAAGGCGTGGCTGAAGTCGAGAAAGGCTCCGTGGCCGGCATCGTGACGAGCGAACTCGGCACGCCGCTCATAGATGTGGAAGTTTCCGTGAACGAAACCGAAATCAAGACCAAGACGGCGGTTGACGGTTCCTACACTCTCAACGACGTTCCGATGACCAAGCAGACCATAGTCTTCAAGAAAGAAGGCTACGCGGACGGTTCGTCTCCGCTTACGGCCTCCAGCTTCAAGAGCGGAAAGGCTACGGTCGATATCGTCCTGTACATCTCGAGCGCAAAAATCACCGGAAAGTGCATCGACGCCAAGAACGGCAATGCCGGAATGGCGGGAGTCACCGTGAAACTCAACGGCGCGAAGACGACGGAGACCGGAGCAGACGGCGTCTATACTTTCGAGGACCTTACAGTTGACGACTACACCCTCGTGTTCTCCGCAGCCGGATGCGTCGACGTGACCCGTACCGTCAGCAAGAGCCAGTTCACGGGCGATTTCGTCGTGACTCTCGACGATGTGCGCATGGGCGCGAAGGAAATTCTTCCGGGCGCGACAGCCGAGGATCTGTCGAAAGTGGACGTATGGCACTACAACGAGTACCGCGGGGGAAAGAACGGCGACAACTATCCTCATTTCGACTGGTCAACCGACTTCATGGGAACATTCACGAGCTGGTACGGCTGGTGGGAGGAGCAGAACGAAGGCACCACAATCCAGATCCGCAACCGCGAGGAAGACGGCGACTGGAAAAATCCTGCCGACCACGAGAACTTCGACTCCTATCTTGCCGGACGCAAGAAGATTACCGAGGACAACTGCATCCTGTCGATAAAGATGCGCACGCACGCGTCTTCCGAGGACGCACCTTGCCACTGGGGCGTGATGGCGATTGACCTGAGCGCCGCCGACCCTGTCGCTGAACTCGTCGGAGAGCAGATGACTTCCTGGAATGAAAGCTATACCAATCCGGACCATAAGTTCGACCTGACGAAGTACATCGGCAAGGAGATCGTCATCGCAATCGGAACCTACCGCTGGGAGACAGGCGACTATTGGAAGCAGCTCGTGCTCCGTCGTCTGGCGTTCGCGAAAGAGGTTCCCGGCGAGTGGGACTACCTTCCGGGCGAGCAGGTTTCCGGTCTCGACAACTACAAGATGACCAAGGAGATGGTCCGCTCGACCATGCCTGTCACCGAATTCAGCGAGTTCACCGGACTTCCTCAGGATGGCTGGACAGACGAGGACGGCCCGCAGAAATACCGTGACGCTTACGCGAAATACAGAGGAGTCGGTCATTTCGCCGCTTTCTGGTCTTGTATGCCGATTGAAAAGGACAACGAACCGCAGGCGGGCGAGGGCTTCGTGATGAAGACGCGCGGCGACAGGACAAGGGTCAGCACGACAGAGCCGGAGTCATATTTCTATGCCAAGTTCGCGATTGCGGCGGGACACGACAACCTCGTTCTCAAGGCACGCAACTTCAGCTCTGAGAACCCGACCTACTTCAAGGTGACGGCCATCACCGAAGATTGTACGGTGGAGCATCTTACTCCGTCCGCGACTGTGGGTCAGGCCGCCGGGGACGGATGCTGGAAGTTCAGCCACGAAGGAGGCAGCGCTGACGACCCGGATGCCTACGCCACATTCAGCTACGACCTTTCCAAGTTCAACGGAAAGAACGTGGTCATAGCTCTCGCAGTCTTCAAGGGAGAGGACAACGGTGACGAGAACAAGCTCTGCATCTACAGCATAGCTTTGAAATAGCCGACATCACACAATGACAATCAACCGTTCCATATTCGTTTCCCTTTTGGGAATCTTCCTCGCCGGCTGCATTTCCTGCAGCAGTCCGGAAAACCCGGTGACTCCGTCCCCTGACGGTGACGGAGTCCGCGAGGAGAAAGTCGCGCTTGCGAAGCGCAATCTCACCCGGGCGATGACTCTGGTAGCCGCCGCAAAGACGAACTATTTCACCGAAGACGGCAGCGCGATGTCCCGTTACTACAATCCTTTCACCGGAGTGAAATCCTCGGAGAAGGGCAGCGTGTGGATGTACACCAGCGCGATTGAGGCGGTGAACTCCGTCCTGCATTCTCTGACGGCGCTTAAAGATGCCGGGGAGGACAGCTTCTACAACAATTTCTTCGCCACCTACAGCGCCATCCTTTCCGGTCTCGTGGACAATCTCAAATGGTATGAGGGTACATATACCCTCACATCCTACACTCAGACAAAGGAGTGGACGGTCTACGGGGTGAACCGGGCCTCGAGTCCGGGGAAGGCGGCCGTGGAGGGACGCGAGAACGTCTATGACGACCAGCAGTGGCTCATTCGCGAACTGATTGAAGCCTACCGGCTTACGGGGGAGGCTCGCTATCTCGAAAAAGCGGAGTATCTTGCGGAATATGTGATTGACGGTTGGGACACCACCCTCGACTCCGACGGAAACGAACACGGCGGGATAGTCTGGGGACCCGGCTACTACACCAAGCATTCGTGCAGCAACGGACCGTTCATAAGCCCGCTCGTCTGGCTTTCCGAGATTTACGACGGCAAGTCCGACAAAGTGACATACAGGTACATAGGAGAGAACAAGGCCCGTCTGACAAAACAGATGGAAAAGAGCGGGTACTACCTTATGTACGCGAAGAAGGTCTATGATTTCCAGCGCTCCCATCTCTACAGACGCTCCGACGGAGTTTATTGGGATATGCTCGGTGCGAAAGGCTGGGGCGGCGACAATATCGCCTACGAGACCGTGGACGGCGAGAGATACCGTGGCCACAACGAGGAGGAATCCCCGACAGGCGAAACATATTCCTACAACTCCGGGACTATGCTCTCCGGAGCTGCGGATCTCTACCGTGTCACGGGCGGGCAGGCCTATCTCGATGATATGAAGGCTCTCTCTTCGGCGGCCTTCCTCTGTTTCGCGAAGAAATCTGCCGACCGTCCGGGCTATTACGAATATGCCATAGACGGCTTCAACAACTGGTTCAACGGGGTGCTGATGCGCGGCTGGGTCGACGTGTCGGCGCACTACGACAATGTCGCGATGAACATCGGCACGTTCCAGAACAATCTCGATTACGCCTGGGACAACTATCTGAAAAACAATATGCTGCCCCCGAGCCTGCTCTACGGCTGGAATTCGACCGAATCAAAGAACAATGTCGAGGCCATGTTCACTTTCGCTTTCGCGGCTGAATACGCTGTTCTCGCGAAGTGGCAGCTGTCGCAGATTGACTGACGCAATTCCGATTCCTGACGGAACGGGAGAAAAACAGATATAGGATAAACGATATTTATGAAAAGGACATTATTACTGATAGCCGTCGCCCTGCTGTCGTCTCTGGGTCTGGGCGCACAGACAATCACGGTGAAGGGAACGGTCGTCGACGAGTCGGCGGAACCGGTGTTCGGGGCGAGCGTGATGGTGAAAGGTTCCAAGACCGGAGTCGCGACGGATATGGACGGGAAATTCGAGATTCAGACGGCTCCGGATGCCGTGCTGGAGTTTTCTTTCCTCGGTTTTGCGACGAAATATGAGTCCGTGGGCGGCAGGAATGTCATCAATGTCGTGATGTCGGCCGACAACACCTGGCTCGAATCCGTGGTCGTCGTGGGATACGGAACGCAGAAACGCGGTTCGCTCACTGGCGCGGTGTCCGGCGTGGACGGCGAGAATATGATAAAGACCAGGAACGAGAACCCGCAGAACATGCTCACCGGCCGTGTCCCGGGAGTGCGCGTATGGCAGAAGTCGGCCGAACCGGGAACATACAACAACAGTATGGATATCCGCGGACTCGGCGAACCGCTCATAGTCATAGACGGAGTTCCCCGTTCGACCGAGGATTTCCAGAGGCTGAACGCCAACGACATAGAGAATGTTTCGGTCCTCAAGGACGCGTCCGCGGCGATTTACGGAGTCCGGGGCGGCAACGGAGTCGTGCTCGTGACCACGAAGAAAGGTTCGGAGGGCAGGGCCTCGGTGCAGTACAACGGTTCGTTCACATTCCAGATGCCCGCCACGATGCCGAAGCTCGCTGACGCGCAGGGCGCGATGACCCTCTACAACGAGATGGCTCTGAACAAGTCCGACGGAAGCGGCTCAGTCACTTTCACGAAGGATTTCATGAAGCAGTACGCCGACGGCACGCGCAAGGCCGCCGACTGGAACTCTCTCGTGTTCTCGAATATGTCCCCTCAGACCCAGCACGACGTGAGCATATCCGGAGGGAATGAAAAATGTCAGTATTATGTGAGTATGGGCTACCTCTATCAGGAGGGCTTCTTCCGCTCGCGCGACCTCAACTACTCCAAGTACAATATCCGCTCGAACATCGACGCGGAACTTGTGCGGGGACTCAAATTCAATCTGAACCTCAGCGGAATAGCCGACAACCGCAGCACTCCGGACTCGGACGCGGTGACTCTCATCCGCAACCTCTGGAAGCAGGGCGTGCTCTTCCCGGCCTATGTCGACGACGGGCAGACGATGCTCAACTATGAGGGTCTCGACCTAATGCAGAACACAGTGGCGATGATGACCCGCTCGGTTTCCGGCTACAAGGACTACCGCGAAAAGCAGTTCCAGTCCTCCGCATCGCTCGAATATGATTTCGGCACTCTTACGGATGTGCTCAAAGGGTTGTCGCTCAAGGGGATGGCGAGCTACGACTTCCGCTACGACGACAACGAGTTCTTCCGCAAGTCCTACAACCTCTATGCTCAGGACGAGCTTACCGGAGAGTATGTGGCGAAGGAATTCTCCGACCACTCCGACCGTCTGACCCGCGAGAACTACACCAAGTGGCAGGCTCTCGGACAGATTCTCCTCAACTACAACCGCACTTTCGCGGACAGGCACGATGTGGGCGCGACTTTCGGCTACGAGGCGCAGAAGCGCAAGGGTGACAACTATTACCTCATCGGAGACCTCGCCTTCAGCTCCCCTTACCTCACCGCGCTCAAGGACAAGACCCAGTCCACATTCGTTGACATCAACAGCAACATAGGCTCGTTCTACGACCTTGCCTATCAGGCTCTTATCGGCCGTGTGAACTACGCTTACGACAACCGCTACCTTTTCGAGGCGCAGTTCCGCTACGACGGCTCGTCCAAGTTCGCCCCGGGACACCGGTGGGGATTCTTCCCTTCGGCTTCCGTCGGCTGGCGCATCTCCGAAGAGCCGTTCTTCAAGAACTGCAGCTGGCTCTCGTTCATCAACCAGTTCAAGATCAGGGCGAGCTACGGTTCGCTCGGAGACGACAGCGACCTCAACTATGAGTGGCTTTCGGGCTATGTCTATCCGGCCACCGGAAACGACGGCGAGAAAGGCTACTACAGCGGCTATGCCCCGGCCTATCTCATCAACGGCGAGATGGTCTATGGCGTGACAACATCTCCGCTCCCGAACACGAACATAACCTGGCTGAAGTCCAAGACCTTCAACATCGGTGTGGATTTCGAGGCGTGGAACGGTATGCTCGGAATCAGTTTCGACTACTTCGAGCGCAGCCGTGACGGAGTCTTCGGGCAGAACAGCTCATCGCTCCCGACGGTCGTCGGCGCGTCCGCACCTGTTGAAAACCTCAACAGCGACAGGAACCTCGGACTCGAACTTGAAATCTCGCACCGCCACAAGGTCGGCGATTTCAGCTACGGTCTCACGGGAATCGTCACAGTCACCCGCCGTCAGAACCTCAAGGCCTACGGACAGGGTCCTTACGGAAACTCCTACGACCGCTGGCGCAACGACAACCTCACCAACCGCTACCAGGGCATCCAGTTCGGCTACGAGTCGGCCGGCCGCTACGAATCCTGGGAGGACATCTGGTCCTACGACATCTACAAGGAGAACGACATCCTTCCGGGCGACTACAAGTACCTCGACTGGAACGGTGACGGAGAAATCAACGGTCTGGACGCGCATCCGTACGCCTACGACCAGACTCCGTGGATGAACTACTCCCTCTCGTTCAACTGCGCGTGGAAAGGTCTGGATTTCAGCATGTTGTTTCAGGGTTCGGCGCTCGGCTCATATATGTACGACGAGCCTCTCTACTCCATCTGGGGTTCCAACGGCGGCGGAGCTCTCGAGCAGTTCCTCGACCGCTGGCATCCGGTGGGTGAATACACCGACCCTTATGACCAGACTCTCCAGTGGACTTCCGGGCACTACGCCTTCACGGGCCACTCTCCGGAGAAGAATTCGTCCTTCAACCGCGTCAGCACGTCCTATCTCCGTCTGAAGAGCATAGAACTCGGCTACACGATACCGAAGCTCCGCAATTCGTCTTTCGGCCTGAGAGTTTTCGTGAACGCATATAACCTTCTGACTTTCACCGGGATAAAATATGTGGATCCGGAACATCCGGACTCCGACTACGGAAGAATGTACCCTCTGAACAAAACCGTGTCTCTGGGCATGAACCTGTCATTCTAAATATGTCGATGATTATGAAAAGGATATTTATACTGATTTCGGCGGCGCTTCTCCTGTGGTCCTGTGACATGAACCTGACTCCGAAGAACACCGTGACCGATGATGATCTTATGGGTTCGGCGAAGGGTCTGTCCATATATATGGCAAGGCTCTATTCGCATATGCCGTTCGAGGATTTCAAATATATGGCCGCGTGGGGCTTCACCTTCAACGGATGGCTCGGAACTCTCGGAATCGACGGATGCGGCGAGGCGATGAACCGCGATGACGTTTTCCGCACTTTCCAGGGGGAGGAGACCCCCTGCTGGAGCGAAGCGTTCGTGCTCATCCACGACGCGAACCATCTCATCGAGACCCTTCCGTCCTACAGGTCGAATTTCACCGAGGCCGAATACGACTTCTTCATGGGTCAGGGCTATTTCGTCCGCGCCTATGTCTTCTACCAGATGGCACGCCGTTTCGGAGGCATTCCCCTGGTGACGCGCACGATTTCCTACCCCGACTCTTCCGACAGGCTGGAAGTTCCCCGCGCTTCGGAGGAGGAGACTTGGAATCAGATCTGCACCGATTTCGACTCCGCAATCGCCCTCCTGCCGGCGACCGCGCTCCAGAGCGGACTCGCAGACCGTTACGCCGCTCTCGCCTTCAAGGCTGAGGCTATGCTCTATGCCGGTTCTGTCGCGAAGTACAACGAGACCGTCACCGGGCGGCTCACGGGCTTCGGTTCGAAGACGGGTGTCCGCGTGATGGGATTCTCCGAAGAGAACTGGGAGGAAGCGTCCGTCCGCTATTTCTCCGAATCCTACAAGGCCGCGCGCGAGGTGATGAACTCCGGAAAATTCTCCCTCTACAAGAAAAAATGGGCGGCGGGAGATGCCGATGCCATATATCAGAATATGGTGGATATGTTCAGCGACCTCACGAGTCCGGAGAACATATTCGTCAAGGAGTATCTCTATCCGTCTCTCACCCACGGACTTGACGCCTACAGCTCGCCTTTCATATTCCGTGACCCGCTCTGCTCCGGCAGCTGCCCGTCGCTGGATTTCGTGGAACTTTTCGACGGATTCGACAGGTATGACGACGGCACGATCCGCGTGACCGACGGGGCGGACAACACAAAGGGCAATTACCTCATGTTCGACTCGACTATGGATTTCTTCAAGAACGCCGAGCCGCGCCTGAGAGCCTATGTGATTCTTCCGGGCGATGTCTTCCGCAATCAGGAGATTGAAATCCGCGCCGGAGTCTACACCGGAGGCACCCCTGTGAAACCTCTCTGGGACGACTACTCGTGGAGCCGCGCCACTCAGAACTACTATCAGAATCTGCAGCAGTACACCGGTACTCCGAAGACCCTCTATCTCAGTCCGAGGGCGCAGTCCGGCCAGGAGATTGTGACGCTTGAGAACGGCACGGAGATGACCGCTGCGGGTGCGAACGGGCCTTTCTACGATGTGAAGGACAATGAGGCCAATCTTTCGGGCTTCTACCTGAGGAAGTACCTCAATCCCGATCCGAATTACATCCGGGGCGAGGGCAAGTCCGCGCAGCCGTTCATCCTCATGCGCTACGCCGACGTGCTTCTGGCTGCGGCGGAGGCGGGAGTCGAGCTTTCGCTCGCGGGGGCCGCGTCCCCTGTGGACGGCGACAATATGCTGGATGTGGCGACCAAGGCAATCAACGACATACGCGAGCGGGCCGGAGCGGATCTTCTTTCGGGAAGCCTTGCCGCCGACGAGTGGAGCCGCAACCAGGTGCGCCGCGAGCGCCGCAAGGAGCTTGCCTTCGAGCACAAATCCAAGTGGGACATACGCCGCTGGAGGGTGCAGCACGCCGAGGGGCGCGACGGCTTCTGGGGCGAGGAGCGTGACGCAAGCCGTTTCGGAAACGGCGAGAGCTACCGTCTGCACGGACTCTATCCGTTCTACAGCACCGTGGCGAAGAAGTATTTCTTCGACGCGAATTTCCAGATGGCCCGCGAGATGGAGCTGAAATACACGCCTACTGACTATTACTTCGAGATTCCGTCGGGAGAGGTGGCGAAGAGCGCCGTAATCGACCAGCAGCCTAACCGATGAGGATGAAAGAAGGCTGATTGTTTTTTAAAATGTTATAAATTTGACAGATATGTTTTTTGATATGAAAAAGTTGGCTTTTGCGGCGCTCGGGGGATTGCTTGTGGCTTCCTGCTCGCTTTTCAAGCTTGACAACTACGATGCTCCGGCCGAGACTCTGTACGGCGCAGTCACGGATGTCAAGACCGGCGACCCGGTTCTGACGGATCAGGGTTCGGAGGGCATACGGGTGAGGCTCATCGAGACGAGCTGGGAGGGGAATGTCACCCCCCAGGATTTCTATTGCCGTCCCGACGGGACTTTCCGCAACACGAAACTTTTCGAAGCGGATTACAACATCCGCGTCGACGGGCCGTTCGTGCCCATAGTGCTTGAAGACGCTGACGGGAACATCGTCGGGAACAAGAGCGTGGACACTCACATCAAGGGCAGCGCTGAAGTCAATTTCGAGGTTCAGCCGTTCCTGAAGGTGGAGTTCATCGGTTCTCCGACCATCAGCGCCGGCAAGGTCACCGCGCAGGTGAAGGTCACGAGGGCGACCACCCGCGAAGAACTTGCGACGGCGCTGGAGAAGACCGGGACTTGGAAGGATTCCTATGCGAACGTGACCGACATCCAGCTCTTCGTGAGCCGTTCCTCATCTGTCGGCTACCGCGCCCGCGACAGCCGGTGGTCGTCCGAGCT
The DNA here is from genome assembly GCA_963614515.1 of Treponemataceae bacterium. GTDB lineage: Bacteria > Bacteroidota > Bacteroidia > Bacteroidales > UBA932 > Cryptobacteroides. Next base: position 21,699 of record CAVEDD010000004.1, read on the forward strand.
GTCATACAGCGGCTCGGCGTTCGAGGAGAATCTCGGCAAGCCTGTGCAGATCCGTTCCAACGGAACCATCCCTTCCGGCCAGAAAGTTTTCATCCGTGCGGCCGCGCGAATCAATTATGACACCCCGCGCGGAAGCGGAACACGGCGGTGGAACTATTCCGAGGCCGTCGAAATCGACATCCCCTGATGTAAAGTTTACCGGAAAAATTTGTAAAAATCCCGATTCAAGTCGTCTATTGAATAGTCCCCTTGCCGGGAAGATTCTGCCTGATGGACATAAAAACTGATAACTTCTCTGATGAAATTGAACAATTTTAAGATATGCATCGCAGCGGCGGCGCTGTCCTTTCTCGGGACGGCGTGCGTCGAATCAAAGGGGGGCGCGGACTCTCCCGCGGACTATGTGAGCACGCTGGTAGGCTCGATGTCCAAACACAGCTTTTCGACGGGGAACACCTACCCCGCCGTGGCGCGTCCGTGGGGTATGAACTTCTGGACTCCGATGACCGGGGTTATGGGGGACGGATGGACCTATTCCTACGCGGCCGACAAAATCAACGGGTTCAAGCAGACCCATCAGCCGAGTCCGTGGATGAACGACTACGGCCAGTTCGTCATAATGCCCGTCACTTCCGCTCCGGTTTTCGGCGCGGATGAGCGTGCAAGCTGGTTCTCCCACAAGGCGGAGACCGCGAAACCGTATTATTACAGCGTCTATCTCGCCGACCACGATGTCCTGACTGAGCTTACCGCCACCGAGCGTGCTGCGGCGTTCCGTCTGACCTATCCGGAGAGCGAACTATCCTGCATAGTCGCCGACGCTTTCGACTGCGGCTCCTATGTCAGAGTGATTCCGGAGAAGAATATGATTGCCGGCTACACGACAAGGAACACTGGAGGCGTTCCGGACAATTTCCGCAACTGGTTCGTGATTGTTTCCGACACTCCTTTCGAATTCGTCCGCACGGTGAAGGACGGGGAGAAAATCTCGGAATCTCTCGAGAGCGAATCGTCGCATTCCGGCGCGATAGTGGGATTCAGGACGGTGCGCGGCCAGAAGGTCAACCTCAGGGTCGCATCTTCGTTCATAAGCCTTGAACAGGCTGAGCGCAATCTTCAGGAACTCGGCGACGGCGACTTCGACCGTCTGGTGGCCGAAAGCAAGGCCCGCTGGAACGAAGTCCTCGGCCGCATCGAGGTGGAGGACGGCAATGTGGACAATCTCCGCACGTTCTACTCCTGCCTCTACCGTTCGGTGCTTTTCCCGCGTGACTTCACCGAAATCGACGCCGATGGCAGGCGCGTCCACTACAGCCCGTACAACGGCAAGGTCTGCAACGGCTATATGTTCACGGACACGGGATTCTGGGACACTTTCCGCTGCCTTTTCCCGCTTCTTAACCTCGTCTATCCGGACGAGAGCGTGAAGATGCAGGAGGGGCTGGTGAACGCCTGGCTCGAAAGCGGCTTCCTGCCGGAGTGGTCAAGTCCCGGGCACAGAGCCTGCATGATCGGCAACAACTCCGCCTCCGTCGTGGCTGACGCGTGGGTGAAGGGACTCCGGGGCTATGACATCGAAGAACTATGGAAGGCTCTCGTGCACGGAGCGAACGCGGTTCACGAAGGCTCGATGACCTCCGGACGTCTGGGCTGGGAGGAATATAACCGTCTGGGCTATGTCCCTTGCGACACCGGAATCAAAGAAAGCGCCGCAAGGACGCTTGAATATGCCTACGACGACTGGTGCATCTGGACGCTCGGCAAGGCTCTCGGCAAATCCGAGGATGAAATAGGGATATATAAGGAGAGGGCTATGAACTACCGCAATCTCTACCTTGCCGACGCTTCGCTTATGTGCGGGCGCAAGGCGGACGGTTCGTTCAACCTGCCGCTGAATCCGTACAAATGGGGAGGCGACTTCACCGAGGGCAACGCCCTCCAGTACACCTGGTCAGTCTTCCACGACCCTGCCGGGCTTATCGCGCTTATGGGAGGGGATGACGCGTTCAACGCGAATATGGACAATGTCTTCAACGTTCCTCCGGTTTATGACGACAGCTACTACGGCTACATCATCCACGAAATCCGCGAGATGCAGGTGATGAATATGGGCAACTACGCCCACGGCAACCAGCCGATTCAGCATATGCTCTACCTCTACGACTGGAGCGGACATCCGTGGAAGGCTCAGCAGCGCATCCGCGAAGTGATGGACAAGCTCTACTCCGCCGCCCCGGACGGCTACTGCGGCGATGAGGACAACGGCCAGACTTCGGCATGGTATGTGTTCTCCGCCCTCGGATTCTACCCTGTCTGTCCTGCGACGGATCAGTACGCGATCGGCTCTCCGCTGTTCGGCAAGGTGACGGTGAATCTGCCTTCGGGGAACAGGCTCGTGATTGACGCGAAAGACAACGGAAAGGATAACGTTTATGTCAAGTCTCTGAAAGTCAACGGGAAACCATATACGAAGACTTATTTCACCCACGAGACTCTCACCTCGGGGGCAGAGATTGAGTTCACGATGTCCCCGGAGCCTGACAAACTCCGCTCGACATCGGCATCCGACCGCCCTTATTCGCTCTCTGACTAATTTATAACACGATGAAACACAGATTATTGACCACGACAATCGCCGCCTCGGCCCTCGCTCTGACGGCGGGCGCGCAGACATTCGAATCGAAACGTCCTGCGGAGAAAGACCGTCTCTTCACTTCGGAGAAAATCGAACAGGTGATCGACGAGGTGTGCGCGCAGCTGAGCAACCCCAAACTCAAGTGGATGTTCCGCAACTGCTTCCCGAACACTCTCGACACGACCGTGCATTTCCGCGAGGACAAGGACGGCAACCCGGACACTTTCGTATATACCGGCGACATCCACGCGATGTGGATGCGCGATTCCGGTGCGCAGGTCTGGCCTTACGTGCAGTATGCCGCTGAGGATGAACACCTCAGGGAGATGATTGCCGGAGTCATAAACCGTCAGTTCCTTTCAATCACCATCGACCCTTACGCCAACGCGTTCAACGACGGTCCGACCGGCACAGGCTGGCAGACCGACAACACGGATATGAATCCCAACGACCACGAGCGCAAATGGGAGATTGACTCGCACTGCTACCCTATACGCCTCGCCCACGAGTACTGGAAGGTCACCGGAGACACTTCCGTCTTCGGCGACAAATGGATCGAGGGGATGACGGCGATTCTCAAGACTCTCCGCGAGCAGCAGCGCAAGAACGGTCACGGGCCGTACCTGTTCACCCGCGTGGGAAGCGCCCAGCTTGACACCAAGTGCTGCGAAGGCCGGGGCAACCCTGTAAAGCCCTGCGGACTCATAGCCTCGTCTTTCCGTCCTTCCGATGACGCGACGACTTTCGAATTCCTCATTCCGTCGAACTTCTTCGCCGTGACTTCGCTCCGCAAGGCCGCAGAAATTCTCGAAAAGGTGAACCATAACGCCGGAATGGCGGAGGAGTGCAGGGCTCTCGCCGATGAGGTCGAGTCCGCGCTCAAGGAATATGCAATCGTGCATCACAAGAAATTCGGGGACATATACGCCTGT
>CAVEDD010000004.1:25275-33133 GCA_963614515.1 Treponemataceae bacterium
CATATACGCTTTCGAGGTGGACGGATTCGGCAACCAGTATATGATGGACGATGCCAACGTTCCGAGCCTTCTCGCGCTCGCATATCTCGGAGATGTCGCTCCGGACGACCCGATTTACCGCAACACGCGCCGTTTCGTGTGGAGCGACAGCAACCCGTATTTCTTCAGGGGCACTGCCGGAGAGGGGATAGGAGGACCGCACATCGGCTACGATATGATATGGCCGATGAGCATAATGATGAAGGCCTTCACTTCCCGGGACGACGACGAAATCCGCGACTGCATCGTGAGTCTGCTCAACACCGACGGCGGAACAGGGTTCATGCACGAGTCTTTCCACAAGGACGACCCGACGAACTTCACCCGCGCCTGGTTCGCCTGGCAGAACACGCTGTTCGGCGAGCTGATTCTGAAGCTCGTCCATCAGGGGAAACTCGACCTGCTGAACTCCATAACGCTCGACTCCGACGGAAAGGCGGTCGTCAGCTGCGGCCCATCCTGCCGGGAATGTTCGGCGGCTCTTTCGCCGCATGAGCGCTGCGAAAAGGTTTCATTCAAAGATCAGGGCATCGTTCGCGATGCCTTTTTTTATCGTCCGACTCTTTCCGGACAGGTCTCGGGGACTTCGGATGGGGACGGTAGGGCGCGTGACGTCTGTGCTTCGGCCTCAGAGACGGACGGTCGGGCGCGTGACGCAGTCTCCCCGGACGGGCTTCCTCTCGTCGTGGTTCTGCACGGCTACGGCGGACACGCCCTCGATGACGGGCTGCGCTTTCTGGAACTTGCCGACAGGTACGGGTTCGCGGTATGCTGGCCTCAGGGCGCTGAGGACGGGACAGGGCACAGCTGCTGGAACGTGGGCTATCCTTTCCAGAAAGGCTACCGCATCGATGACGCGGCCTATCTGAACCGCCTCGTGAGGTGTCTGCGGAAAGTCTATGGGGTGAGCCGCCGGAATGTTTTCCTCACCGGTATGTCCAACGGCGGGGAGATGTGCTACAAGATGGCTGCGGAGCATCCGGAGACTTTCTCAGCCATCGCCTCGATAGCCGGCCTGACGCTCACGGCGATGAGTACCGACTACCGCCGTCCGGTTCCGTTCATGGAAGTCCACGGAACGGCCGATGCCATATCTGACTGGTGCGGAGACCCTGAAAACAGGGGAGGCTGGGGGGCTTACCTTTCCGTCCCCGCCGCTGTCGCACACATCATCTCGGCCAACCGCTGCGTAGGCGAGACCGTCACTGAGATTCCTGCCGAGCGCAGGAGGGTCATTCTCCACCGCTTCACCGGAGGCCTCCCCGCGTGGAAAGGCGGTCCTTCAGCCGATGTGCTGCTCTACGAAGTCCTCGGCGGCGACCACAGCTGGTCCGACCGCTACATCCCGACCTGCGACCTTGTCTGGGACTTCTTCTCCCGGTATCTGAGGTGATTCCCCGATAATGTATTCACTGTAATAGCACTTTACGACATGGTATATTTATCACATTTTTTAAACATTATTTGTGCAAATATACACATTTTGCCAACATTGTCGGCATAAATACTGGGTTCGCCAGCTGTCTTTTATGTGGGTTCAGCCGCAGATTTCGTAGAGTTCGAGCAGACGGGTCTCCACCTCGTCGGTGCGGGCGAGGATTACCCCTATGCGCTCCGAGGCCTTCTGAATTTCTTCGTATGGTTCATCCGGTGCGGACAGACGGCTTTCCAGAGCCGCCTTCTCCTCCGAGAGAGCCTGAAGTTCCGCTTCGAGAGCCTCAAGCTCGCGCTGCTCCTTCCAGGTCAGCTTCCTTTTCGCCGGAGCGGCCGGTCCGTCCGTCGGTCCGCCGTCGCCCGATGTCCGGTTTCCCGGATTACCGGTGGAATCTCCGTCCGACCCGCTTCCCGCCGCTTTGCGCCGCTGCTCCTTCTCCCTGCGTTCCTGCTCCCGCTGCTCAGCCTTGCGGGCGGATTCATAGTCCTTGATATATGCCCTGTAGGAACTGAAATTGCCGATGAAGTCCTTCACCACGCCGTCGCCGCAGAATACGAGCAGATGTTCCACGAGGCGGTCGAGGAAATGGCGGTCGTGCGAAACGATGATGAGACTTCCCTGATACTCGGAGAGATACTCCTCGAGTATGTTCAGCGTAACAATGTCGAGGTCGTTGGTCGGCTCGTCGAGAATGAGCAGGTTCGGCTGCCGCATCAGGATTGTCAGCAGGTAGAGTCTGCGCCTCTCGCCGCCGCTGAGCTTCGAGACCTTGTTGTTCAGCATGTCGTGCGGGAAAAGGAATCGGTTCAGCAGAGCCGTGTCGTTCACGGTCTCAAGCACGGTCTGGTCTTCGTCGAAGCTCATTCCGGACTGGCGGTAATAGCCGATTTTCAGGGACTCGCCGCGCTCTATCACTCCCGTATAGCCCTGCAGCCCGCCGGTGAGAAGGTCGATGAAAGTGCTCTTGCCGACTCCGTTGCGCCCCACGACTCCGATGCGGTCGCCGCGCTGGAACTTGTAGCTGAAGTGGTCGAGGTAGCAGTCAGCACCGTAGTGGAAGCTCACGTCCTTGCAGTCTATAACCTTGGTCCCCAGCCTGTTGGCAAGCTTGGCGTCGGCGGAGAAGCCCCTGCCGCTCATCCCGGCCGAGACCGCCGACAAATCCACAGACTTTGTCGTGCGCACCTCCGCCGCCCTTTCGCTCAGCTCGTGGAATGCGTCAATCCTGTACTTAGCCTTTCCGCTGCGTGCGCAGGGGGTGCTCCTCATCCATTCAAGCTCGCGGCGCAGGATGTTGCGCACCTTGTCGGTCTGCGCGTTCCAGTTCGAGATGCGCTCGTCCCGCTTTTCGAGGTAGTTCTGATAGTCCCCGCGATAGGTGTAGACCGCCCCGTGGTCCATCTCCATCACGATGTTGCAGACGCTGTCAAGGAAATAGCGGTCGTGCGTGACCATCAGCAGCGTGCAGCGTGAGCGCTTGAGAAAGGCCTCGAGGTATTCAATCGCGTCTATGTCGAGATGGTTCGTAGGCTCGTCCATTATGTAGAAGTCCGCCTCGCTCGCGAGCATCTGCGTGAGAGCGACCCTCTTCACTCCGCCTCCGGAGAGTTCGGACATCGGCTGCCCGAAATCCGTCAGTCCGAAATCCGTCAGCAGCCTTTTCACGCGGTGCTCATAGCCCGCCAGATGCTCCTCGTCGAGACTGCGGGTGAACTCGGCGCTGCCGTCCATAATCTGCTGAAAAATCCCTTTCTCCGGGTCGAAATCATATTCCTGCTCCAGGAATGCGATGCGTATATCCTTGAGAAAGAGGATTTTCCCGCCGGAATCACTCTTGTCTTTTCCGGCGAGAATCCTCATCAGCGACGTCTTTCCCGTCCCGTTCGGAGCAATCAGAGCAATCTTGTCCCCCTCGTTTATGTTGAATCCTATATGCTCGAAGAGCACTTTCGGACCATATGATTTCGAAATGTTCTCAATCTGAAGATAACTTGCCATATATTGACGATTGACTCCTCCGGACTTCCAGACTTCTATTCGCCAGTCTCAGGCGACATCACGATTTCTATGCAGTTGCCCTGCTCGAGCACGCTCTGGAGCACGGCCTTGATGTTCTCGGCGGAAATCTCGCCCACGGCCTCCTCGTACTCTTTGTCGTAGTCCGTCCCCCGGTATTCGTATGAAAGGATGTTGCCGAGCCAGTAGCTGTTGTTGAGCCTCTTTTCCGGAATCCCCTTGCGGAAATTCTCAAGCGTGCGCGTCATCTGCTCCTCGGTCGGTCCCTCGTACGCCAGCTTGTCGAGACCCTCTTTCGCGAGTCCGATGAGCTTCTCGCACTGCTCCGGATTGGTCTCGAATACCACCTGGATGCGTGCCTGCGCCTCCGGCTGCGCTGCAAGGCTCATTGAAGTCTGAGCGCCGTATGTGCCGCCCTCCTCCTCGCGGAGCGTGTCGATGTAAATCATGTCGAGGATGTAGCTTGCGGCCTTGAGCATCGTCGAAGTCTTGACGGAATAAGGAATTGACGCCGTGTAGTACAGGATGACGGTGTTCTTCGGAGTCTCCATCGCGGTGCTGAAGCGGTCGACCACCTCTCCCTTCACGACCTTCGGGCTGTTGTCCTTCCAAGTCGTGGCCTTCTTCCCCTTCGGGATGGAGCCGAGATATTTCTCGCAGAGCGGCTTGAAGGTTTCAAGGTCGATATTGCCCACGAAAACTGCGGTGAGTCCTGCGGCATCCTTGAACAGGTTGCGATAGACCCTTTCAATCGTTGCGAGATTCGCCTTTTCGAGAGTCTCCTCGCTCAAATCGACCCTGCGGGTGCAGTCCGGTCCATAGACGGCCTTGCCGATTTCAGTCTGGAGCTTGAAGTTCGGCTGGTTGACGATGTTCGGAAGCACCGCCCGGATCTGCTCTATCCCCACTTCGTACTCCTGTTCGTCGAAACGCGGGTCACAGTAGGTCAGATAGGCAATCTGGAGAGCCGTCTCAAGGTCTTTCGGAGTGGTGCTGCCGCTGATTCCGTGGCGTATGCCCGAGATGTACGGGGAAACGCTGATGTTCTTGCCGGCCAGCATCTTGGAGGTCTCGTTGGAGCTGAACTTCGAGATTCCGCTGTTGCGCTGGAAGAGCGCGTAGATGTTGTCCTCGAAAGAAGTGAGGTCGGCGTCGTCGATGAGAGTCTCGCCTCCGTCCTTGAACCAGGTGAACAGAATCTGGTCTTTCTTGTACTCTGTCGGGAGCACCACGACCTTCACCCCGTTCTTGAGAGTCCAGACTGTGGAGCCGTAGATTCCCGTCGAAGTCTTCTTCACCTTAGACCCCTTGAGTTTGGCCGGGTCGATGAACTCGGAAGCAATCTCCTCTTCCACCGGAGCCTCTATCTCGGATGCCGCCACCTCGTCGTAGATGGCCTGAAGCTGTTCCGGAGTCGGCTGTACGAGACCTTCCTTCGCCGGAGCCTTATAGACTATCGAAACGCTCTTCCCGTCGACAAGTGCGTTCGCGGCGAGGCCGAAGATGAAGTCCGGCACCTGACCGAGCAGCTGTTTCGCCGTCTCATATCTGACTTCCGGAGTCATATAGGCTTCGTTGTCGAAGAAATGGTTGATGAGCGGGCGGACGAAATCTGCGTTCTTGCGGGTGTCCGCAGCCTCGACGGCCTTCTCGAACGAACTGAGAATGTTGTCCTTGCCCCTCTGAAGCTCCGGTGCGGAGAATCCGTAGCGTCTCATCCTCTCGATTTCGGTGAGGAAGGCCCTGAAGGCGGTCTCCCACTCTCCGTCCTTGAACGAAACGTCGCCGAATGCGGCCTGGCAGGTCTCGCAGAGCTTGCCCGCGCCGAAGTCAGCCCCGAGGAAAGGAGCGCCAGGCTTGCTGGTAATCGCGTCGAAACGCTCGGCCATTATGAGGGATATCAGAGTCTTCGTGGTCTCAGTGAGGAAACCCACGTCAGTGCTGTTGTAGGCTTCGTCATCCGCATCGCCCCTCCACAGGATCTCGATTGAACTTCCGCTGCACTCCGGGTCGGTGAGAACTCCGATGAGCGGTTTCTCGTTCTGCGGAATCTTTATCACATCCTTCGGCTTCGGATTTTCGGCCGCCGGGATGTCCGCGAATGTAGTCTTGATTTTCTGCTCTATCGAATCCACATCGATGTCCCCCACGACGATGATTGCCTGAAGGTCAGGACGATACCAGGTGTGATAGAAGTTGGTGAGGCTCTCCGGCTTGAAAGTCTCAAGGTTCTCCTGACTGCCGATGAGAGTGCAGGACGCATATTTGCTGTCGCCGTAATAGTAGGGGAGTGACTGTTCGTGAAGCCTCCACCCGGCGTTCCTGCGTGCGCGGCGCTCCTCGATGATCACCCCTCTCTCCTTGTCGATTTCGACAGGGTCGCAGGTCACGAAATGGGAGTAGTCGTGCATCACGAGAAGGCAGGTGTCGATTATGCCCTCGCGGGTCACCGGGATGTTGTTGAGCATGTAGGTGGTCTCTTCGACCCCCGTCGCGGCGTTGATGTTGCCGCCGAATTGCGCTCCGATTCTCTGGAGATATTCAAGAAGCGCCTTGCCCGGGAAATTCTTCGTCCCGTTGAAGCACATATGTTCGAGGAAATGGGCGAGACCGTCCTGGTCCGGGGTCTCCTGAATCGCCCCGACATTGGTCGCGAGGTAGAACTCGGCCCTCTGTGCGGGTTTGTCGTTGTGCCGGATGTAGTAGGTCAGCCCGTTGTCAAGCTTTCCCACCCGGACTTCAGGGTCATTCGGAAGCTGCTGAAAGTCCTGTCCGAACGCGGCCGTCGCGGCGAAAAGCAGCGCGAGGCCAATTAAAAACCGTTTCATAAGTGATTTGTTTGTTTTGTGTCTATATGTCTATGTCTCTATGTCTGTGTCTCTATGTCTATGTCTATGTGTCTATGTGTCCGCATTGCATATGTCGGTGTCGTACCTGCGGAATGCCGTTTTGTTGACGGCCCGCAGTGTTGCGCCAAAATCGCGCCAAAGCGCCCCCGGGATTCCGTGCGCTCCGATATGCCGATCAGTACGCCCCGAGGACTTTCTCAACCTCCCCGGCGAGTCCCGGGTTCATGCGTCGGAGCACCGGGAGCATGGCCCTGACCATATCCGCGGCAAGATGTTCCTTACTTTCGGAAACCGCGTCCCCGTTTTCGGCGAATGCCGCTGCGTCGCCATAGGCCCCCTCGATTCTGAGCGCATATTCCCGGAACTCACGGCCCTTCTCAGTCAGCGAAACCGAGCCCTTCTCCCGGTTGAACAGTTTCATTCCGTAAATCCGCTCGAGTTCGGAGATGTTCTGGCTGACTCCCGGCTGGGTTATGCCCAGTCTGGCGGCCGTCCGCGTGAAATTGCCCTCCTCCGCGAGCGTGAGGAATATCCTCAGTCTGAAGTCTTCGTTTGTCGTGCCCATATCGTCAGTTTTTTCCGTCCGCAGGGGCAAAGATACGAAGAGAACCGTTACCATCCTCCACAAATTTGCATTATCATAAGACAATCGCTAACTTTGCTGATTGTATGCGGTTTTGCACAAGAGAAAATAGAAAGCCCTGCAACTGCTTGATTTACATACTTATGTCAAATCTTGCAGGACTATGAGGCTACACTCCATCCCGGCAATGCCCGATAGAATCTTCCGAAAAATGACTCCGGAATCAGCTGAAAAGAACCCCCGGGAGCCGGACGATGTCCGCTGGTATGCGCTCCGTGACCTCAAACGTCCGAACGCGAAGAGATCGGCCTACATCGAGCTGTCGGAACAGAAGTTCGAGGTGTTCACCCCGATGAGATGGACTCTTGCGGTGCGCGGCGGAAAGACGGAGCGGCGTATGGCTCCCGTCCTTCAGGATCTCCTTTTCGTGCACGGGCGTTTTTCCGAGATTGAGCCGGCCGTGCGGAGAATCCGGACGCTGCAGTTCCGCTACAGCAGAGGCGGCTACCTCAAACCGACAATCATCCCCGAAGACGACATGAACCGCTTCATCCGCGCCGTCAGCGCTTCGGAATCCCCGAAATACTATCTCCCGGGCGAACTGACCCCGGAAATGACCGGCCGCACGGTGCGAATAATCGGAGGCCCTCTCGATGGTTATGAAGGCAGACTCCTGAAAATCAGAGGCTCCCGCATCCGCCGCCTGATTGTGGAACTCCCCGACCTCCTCACCGCCGGCATAGAGGTCTCCCCGGAATTCATCCGGTTCGCGGATGATGAATGACTTAATCATTTCACGACTTGGACTATCTCTCGGGCGAGGTGTCAGTCTTGAAAAACAAAAAGGAAACGGTTGCCGTATGAAAACATTGGAATCTGATAAACTGATAAAGGACAACTATCCCAAGTATGTGGTGACGATGGATCCGAACGTAG
>CAVEDD010000005.1:0-27641 GCA_963614515.1 Treponemataceae bacterium
GAGACGGCGCGACGGGTTGTCGAACCACGCCGATGCGATGAAACCGAGGGCGTGTCTCGCGGATCTGACCTGTACGAGGACGATGTCCCCGGCAGCCTGCCCGGCGGCGGATTCCCCTGCTGTCGTCCCGCAGACGAAGCCGGCCTCTTCAAGCGATTTCTCCGCAGCCTCCCTGTCATCGTAAACTATGACTTTCGCTCCGGCTGCGGCCGCCTTCCCTATGAAGTCGTGTCCGTCGCAGGCCGCACCCCGCACGGCGATGAAAACGCAGCCCGGGGCGGCCTTGCGCGAATCGGCGCAGATTCCGGTCACTTCCGCCCCGAGCGCCTCTTCCCGGCCGGACCTCGCGGAAACCTCCCCGCCGGAAACGGCGGAGCCGCATGGCGCATCATCGTGCGCCCCTGTTCCGCAGACCGCTGCGGCGAAGCCGATTTCCACGACTCCGCACTCATCTGTCAATATATCCCTTAACTTTTTCATATCCCATTCAGTCATTTCAGCACGATGGTGACAGTCTCTCCTTTCTTCAGCGTCTTTCCGGCCGCCGGAGTCTGGCTCGCGACGTGGCCCGTACCGCTGAACCTGCAACGGTAGCCGCTGTTTTCAATCATATAAAGCGCTTCGTTCAGCCCCATCCCGATGACATCCGGGGCAATCCCCGAACTCTGTGGGTCGGCCACAATCATCCTCGTCCGGGCATCCGGCATCTCTTCGCTTCCGCTCACTTCCGGCCTCCATCTCGAATCCATCGCATACAGCTCGTCAATCACCTCGCAGAGAGCCCTGGCCGGTTTTGAACCTCCGTAGTAGGCGGACGCGCTCATACCGGAATAGACGACCACAATCGCCGAATAGACCGGATCTTCGGCCGGGAAAAATCCCACGAACGAACCCTGGAAGCGATGTTTCCCGTCCTTGCCGGTGTATTGGTCATTGGCTTTGCTGACATCTTTCGGAAGAATCATTCTTGCCGTTCCCGTCTTTCCCGCCACGCTGCATCTGGCCCTCTTCAGAGCCGAACCTGTTCCGTCGGTCACCACGCACCTCAACGCCCGTTTCAGCGTGTCCGCCGTGGCTCTGCTGCATATAGACCTGTTCATCGACACCGGTTTCGCCTTGCGGAGCAGTTTTCCGCCGCTGTCAAGCACCGCATCCACGATATACGGCTTCACGAGGTCGCCCCCGTTCGCAATCGCATTGTAGAACGCCAGCGTATGCAGCGGCGTGACCTGCACAGAATAGCCGTAGGAGACAGCTCCGAGGTCGGAGTAAGTCCAGTTCCTGCTGTCCGGGTCGGGGAGCACCGTCTTCGCCATCCCCTTTATGTCGAACTGCCAGTCGGTGCCGAAGCCGTAGTCATAGTAGCGGCTCATGAACTCCTTCGGGCAGGACTTGTAATTGTCGAGAGCGAGGGATATGAATACGTTGTTCGACGAGATTTCAAGCCCCTCGAGGACTGAAATCGTGCTGTTGCCGGTTTTCTTGCGGTAGTCGTCGAGATAATGGTCCCGTTTCTTGTCGAACGGTTCGGGGAGTTTCTGGAGCCTGTCGATGTTCAGCCTCGTCCCGAGCCGCACTTTCCGGTCTTCAAGTTCGGTCATGAGCCCGACGGTCTTGAACACCGAACCCGGGTGCGTCGCGCTGGTCAGCGCGATGTTGATGGTCTCGTCGAATTTCCCGTTCTTCCCCTTGTGGAGGTTCACCATAGCCTTTATCGCCCCGGTCCTGACTTCCATTACAATCATACAGGCGTCGGTTATGTTGTCGTCATTCTCGATATGCCTGCGCACCGCCCTGTCGGCGATGTCCTGGAGGTTGATGTCCAGTGTCAGCCTCACATCATTCCCGTTCTTCACAGGAGTAGAGGCGCTGTCCGCATCAATCACCCAGTCCCTCTCGTCCACCATCTTCAGCCATTCCCTGCCCGGAGTCCCGTGGAGTTCGTAATCGAAACTTCCCTCTATTCCCTTGGCCTTTCTTCCCTCGTCATTGTTGTGGACATAGCCGATGGTTCTCCGCGCAAGGGAGCCGTAGGGATATTCGCGGCCGTATTCAGGGGTGACGATCACGCCGCCGGCGTTCCGCCCCCTGTCCGCAAGCGGCAGTTTCTTCAGTTCCTGAAGCGTCGAGTAGCTGATGCCCTCGGCGAGCGTGAGGTTCTTGTTGAGCGGCTTCCCGCCCGAGTAGTCGCGCCGTCTGAAAATTTCCCTGTCGAACCAGGCCGCGTCCCGTCCGTCCTTCAGCACGCCCGGAAGACCCTTGGCCAGGGCGTGCGCATTCTGTCTCCATTCCTGTTCGGCCACTTCGCCTTCCGTCATCCCTTTGTTCTCCTTGGATGCTTTTGTGAGCGTCTTGTTTGTTTCCTTGTGAATGGCGCAGTCGAGTTCCACCGTGTAGGTCGGGATGGTGATTGCAAGAAGTCTCCCGTTGCAGTCGAGAATGTTTCCGCGCTGCGGCTGGATGACCCTTTCCTTGGACTGGGGTTTGAAATCCTTCATCTTCACGCACCTCGGATCCGGTTTCCAGACTGTCTCGAAATAGACGATGCGTCCTATGGAAAGGAATGCGACGGCCGCGAAAAAAAAGGTCGTGACGAGCATGAGAATGTCCGTCGAACTGTATTTCCTCCGTTTGCGTTTCTTTTCCATAATCCGTATCCCATCGTCTCTGTCCTGACCGCCGCCGGGGACAAAGGCAAATCACTTCAATTCCGTCACAGGCTCCATCAGCGGCTTCAGGGCCGACCCGCTGTTCTCAAGCATATCCTCCACGGTCGTGTAGCGGTGCAGCGACACCATCTCCATATATTTTTCAGAGTACATTATCTTCATCCCGTCAAGCTTCTGTCTCGCCGTCTCCCTCTCATGCGCCGTCCTGTCGGCGTAGTAGCTGAGCAGGATGCTGAGCAGGCAGACCCCGAAAGCGAAGATGATGTGCGGCAGACACTTGTGCACGCCGATCTTCGTCAATATGTTCCCTCTGGCAATCGTGAGGAACACGTTCATAAACCCTCCGGAAACCTTTTTCATACCCTATTCCTCCTCACCTTTTGCCGCGCCTTTTCCCGGATGCTTTCCCGCGCCTTTCTCAGGACACTTCTCCGCCACGCGCAGTTTCGCGCTGCGGGCGCGCGTGTTGCCCGCAATCTCCTCCTCCTGAGGGAGCACCGGCTTCCTGTTCACCGCCCTGAACGGCACGTCGGAGCGGCCGTAGATGTCCCTGCGCAGCTCCCCGTCGATGTTTCCGGCCTTGATGAAGTTCTTCACCATCCTGTCTTCGAGCGAGTGGTAGGTGATTACGACCAGCCGTCCGCCCTCCTTGAGCGAGGCCGCTGCGCCGCAGAGGAACTTTTCCAGAGACCTCATCTCCTGATTCACCTCGATGCGCAGAGCCTGATAGACCCTCGCGAGTTCCTTGTGCTCCGCGAATTTCGGCAGGCAGGGGGCGATCGCCCCGTTCAACTGCGCCGTGGTCTCTATCGCCGCCGTTTTCCGCGCCCGGACAATCAGGGAGGCCATCTTCCGGCTCTGCCCGACTTCTCCATAGACCCGGAGTATCCTTTCAATCTCCCCCTCCTCGCGCGCATTGACGATGTCGGCGGCGGTCACGGCAGCCCCGGTGTTCATCCTCATGTCCAGGGGCGCGTCGTAGCGAAAGGAAAAACCGCGCTCCGCTGTGTCGAACTGATGTGATGAAACCCCGAGATCTGCCATAATGCCGTCTATCCCGCCATCATAGCCCTCAAGGAGCAGAAAATTGTGTATGAATCTGAAATTGTTTCTTATGAGTTTGAACCGGCTGTCCTCCGGCGCGTTGGCGAGAGCGTCCCCGTCACGGTCGAATGCGATGAGCCTCCCGTCCTCTGAAAGTGCCGACAATATGCCCCGCGAGTGTCCTCCGCCCCCGAAAGTGGCGTCGGCATAAACTCCTGACCTGTCGGTGACCAGCGCTTCGACGCATTCCCGAAGCATCACCGGGTTATGATATTCTGACATCCGCCCGGCCTCCTATCCCAAATCGGACAGTGCCTCGGCTATTGAAAGATACTCCTCGTCCGAAATCTCGGAGCCGGCGAATTTCTCCTTGGCCCAGATTTCAATCTTGTAGTCGTTGCCTGAGAACACAACTTCCTTTGTGACACCTATTCTTTCAAGAAGGCTCTTGGGTACGGTAAAGCGTCCGACCTTCCCGTCCAGTTCAACCTGGGCGCAGTCGCGCATATACTTTCTCCAGAACGCAGCGTGCTCCTTCTTGAGGAAATTGACCTTTCCCTTCAATTCCTCGGACTGACGCCCCCATTCCTGACCGGTGTACATCTCAAGACAATCCTCGAAGATGTTCTTTTTGATGACGAACCTCTGGCTTCCGTCGGGCGGCAGAAGCGCCTTGAAGCCGGCAGGGAACACGAGACGTCCCTTGTCGTCAACCTTGGCTTCATATTGTCCGATGAAAGATACCATAATTTTTTCCGCTACGTGCCGCAAAGATATGAAATGTTTTCCATTTTGTTCCACTTTATTCCAAAATATTCCACAAAAAATTCATACTTTTGCCGCGCCCGTGCGTGCAGGTCTTTCTGGGCGGTTTTTTGCCGTCAGATTGTCTGACATCTTTTTCGCCGGGCGCGTGATTATATGAAAATGAGAAATTTGAAGTATATGCCGGTCATCGCGGCCGCCGCGGCCGCAGTTCTGTCCTGCGGACAGGGAAACGGATCATCGTCAGAGACGGGCGGAGCGGAGACGGAGAAAGTCTGGCCACTGGGTTTCGCGACTGATACATTACAGGTCGACACTCTGAAAGTCCGCGGCGGACAGACGCTTTCCGGACTCTTCACCGGTCTCGGACTGTCGGACAGGGAGGCCTACGACCTTGTCCAGGCAGCTGACTCCGTGTTCCCGGCACGCTCTCTGCGCAGCGGCAGGGACTGTTTCGCCTTCACCGCCGACACCCTCGGACTGCGCTACCTCGTCTATCAGAAAGACAGGGTCAATTCAGTGGTGTTCAAATGCTTCCCGCCTTATGGGGCGTGGAATGTCGCGAAAGAGATTGTGAGGGAGAAGAAATATGCCGACGTCACGATAAACTCCTCCATGTGGGTCGACATGAAGGATGCCGGGGCTTCGCCCGACCTGATTCTCGCCCTTTCGGACGTGTATGCCTGGACGGTGGATTTCTTCGGGCTTCAGAAAGGGGACAGGTTCAGGGTCGTCTATGACGAGCGGAGCGTGGAAGGGGAGACGCTGGACGTGGACACCATCCGCGTGGCCCAGTTCATCAGCGGAACGGACACCCTCGCCTGCTATATGTTCAACCAGGGCGACGGAGGCAACATCTACTGGAACGAAAAAGGGGAGAGCATGCGCAAGGCGTTCCTCAAGGCTCCGCTGCATTTCACAAGAGTCAGCTCCGGCTTCTCATACGCCCGCAAGCACCCCGTCACGCGCCGCGTCCAGCCGCACACCGGAGTCGATTACGCCGCCCCGAAGGGCACTCCCGTGATGTCAATCGGCGATGGCACAGTGCTTTCCGTGAAATATGAGGGAGCGGGCGGCAACACCGTCCGCATCCGTCATAACAGCGTCTACACCACCGCCTATCTCCACCTGAGCGGCTACGCCAAGGGCATCCGCTCCGGCGTCCGTGTCCGTCAGGGTCAGGTCATCGGCTATGTGGGCTCCACCGGCCGTTCCACCGGTCCGCACCTCGACTTCCGCGTCTGGAAAAACGGCTCGCCGATAAACCCGCTCAAGATGCAGTCCCCGCCGGCCGAACCCCTCCGCAGGGAGTTCCTCCCGCAGTTCGACTCCGTCAAAGTGGCGCTTCAGAAAGAACTGGAAACCTCCGGCAGTCATTAAGTCCGGTTCACGGGAGGTTCATCGGCAGGGCGTAACAGCCCGTCACTGAAGCACAAAGACCGACTCGTCACCGCAGATGTTGCGGATTTTGAGCCGCAGGGGCTTCTCCGCGCTGCAGATGCTCCCGTCCCAGAACTTGCCGGTTTTCTTCCCGTTGAGAATCACATAGCCGAGCCTGTCGATTTTAAGCTCTTCACTGCTGTGCCAGATGTCATCCTTTCCGGCGCAGACGCAGTCGAGGCTCAGCATTTCGATGGACTCAAGCCCCTCATCGCTCAGTTCAAGAGGGGTGAACCCGTCAGTCCCGCCCTTTGACAGCCGGATCAACTGCTGCTGTCTCGCCTTTTCGTTGATTTCGTCAATTTTCCGGCAGATGCGGTCGCTGTGGAATGATTCCATCGTGACCTTCCATACATTGAGCAGTCCGTCCGTGTCCCGGGTCAGTTTCCATTGCGCGAAATCGTCCGCCACAACCTCGTCGAGAACAGGTTTTATGTCCCGCAGTTCAACCTCGATGAGCGTGTCGTTGGATTCCCGGATGAACTTGTTTATTTCCTCAATGTCGTCGATGTCGATGTAGAACAGTATGACTTTTTTCGTATCATCTGGCAGGTCTGGCAGTTCCTCCCTGACAATTGCCGCGACATTCGGAAGTGAAAGCACTCTCGAAGAGCTGTCGAGGAGATTCGGGAGATACACCGGAATGTGCCCGATTCGGGGGTCGGTGATGCTTCCCGCCCAGACGGATGACAGGCTGTTGTCTTTTCCGAGTCCGGGAATCAGCGTCATCAGCTTCGCCATCGTCTGCGCCGGATTGCGGTAGAGGGACACTCCGTCCCTGACTTCGCGCATCTCGAATTCCGCCCCGGCGTTCTTGAGACGGTCGCGTGCCGTCTGGATGCTGTTTATGTTGATGTCGCAATGTATGAATCTGCGACCGAGCCTGTTCGCGACGGCCGCCGTCACTCCGCTCCCTCCGAAGAAGTCCGCCACTGTCATCCCCTCGTCGCTGCTCGCCTTGATTATCCTTTCCAGCAGCGCCTCAGGCTTCTGCGTCGCATAATCGACAGGTTCTTCTTTGTCAGCCGGTTGCAGCATTGATAATCTCCAGACATCGTCAATAGTTTTCTCTTCAGAATTTATATATATAATCTTTCCATCATCATCTTTTGCATTGACAAGTTTCTGTGTGTCTTTGTCCCAGACTCTTTTTATTTGTTTGACTGAAGTGTCTCTTTTTTCCTTTATCGGCGAGTAAAAAGTGTGCTCTGTTTTACTGTAGCATAATATTGTGTCATGATTCGAAGCGAATCTATTGACATTGCCTTGCATCTTGTTGTAATAGTGCCAGATAATCTCATTCCGGAAATTTTCCTCGCCGAAAATCTCGTCCATCAGGATTTTGACATAATGCCCTATGTGCCAGTCCAGGTGCACATAGATGCCGGCATTGTCGCTCATGACGGACTTGATGGCACAAAGGTTCTCATACATCCAGTTCAGGTAGTTTTCCTTGTCCCAGATGTCTCCATACATCGTCTCTTCGAAGGTCTTCAGCTCGCTGTTGTCAAGTTCGCTTTCCGCTTCTTTGATTGCTTCGGCTACCTTCGGGTTCTTCCTTATATAGATTTTCTTCGCGTAGTCCGCCCCCGATGCGAACGGCGGATCTATATAGACAAGGTCCACAGCCTTCCCCTGACTCTTCAGCCACGCGCAGGCCGAAAGGCATTCGCCCCGGATGATGAGGTTTCCGTCCGGATTTGTCCCGACCGTCTCCGTGACTTTCGTCTCATAGAGCGGCATACCCCGTCTGATACGTGTGAAGACATCGTTCGCTCCGCGATATTTCAACGCCCGGCGCGTCCTTGCGAAATTGTCGAGAATCGCCTGTCCTTCAATGGGTTCGGGGAAATAAGGTATATATTCTACAGCCATAGTCCTGTTTATTTCTGATTTTCAAAGAATTCCGTGATTGTCCTGTTCAGCTCCCTCTCCCTTGCGGCCGGAGGCATCGTGTCTTCGATGTAGAGGAAACGGAATTTGTCATATCCGAACATCCTGTTGTTCTGAGGGATGAAAACTTCGTCCATAAACTTTCTGCGTTCGCTGAATTTCGCGGCGAAACCTTCTCCTTTCGTCTCTACGATTGCGATGCGGTCAATCCGTCCGTCGGCATCTCTGTTGAACATTATGAAATCCGGGACATATCTCCCGAGATATTCCCATCTTCTGCCGCCCCTTTTCGCATAGCAGCCTATCGAGAATCCTGTCAGGCTGTCGTCTCCGTTGAAATAGACCTCTATCTTCTTGTCTCTGAGCAGCGGAATCATATCCTCGCTGAATACGGAGCGTTCGAGACGGCTGTCGAAGCGGTAGGGGAGGTAGTGGTAGGTCCGGCGGCGTTCCGGATGGCGGTCGTTCGTGTCGGTGAAGCTAAGTCCGCGCTTACGGAGCAGCTCCATCGCGGCCTTTTCTTCGGCGGACATTTCCGGAGCCTCGGGCTTGGCGTCGTCTTCGATGATTTCCGTAACAGTCCGGGCGTCAGGGAAATACAGTTCCGTTTCCGAGGTTCGGACGGAGTCGGTCAGCCGCTCTATCCGCAGCAGGCTCGCCTTTTCCGGAATTATCTCCTCGTTTATCACCAGCTTGCGTGACGGGGTGAACGCCCGGCGTATCCGCGAGCGGATTTCATCGTGGTCGAACTGCGGAAGAAGCACCTGGCAGCCGCTCAGCTTCGAGTCTGCTGTAATCCGGTCATAGATTGCCTTCAGCCTGCTCCGCCGTCCATAGAGCTGTTCCATCCCGAGAAGGCAGAAACTCTCCTTGTGGAGTCTGAACATCCAGTCATTGAAAGTGCTGAGTTCCGCACTTGTCTCCCCGTTCTTAAATGTCCCGAGCTTCCGTCCCCTGATGTCCTGGCTGTGGATGAGGTTCTCGTCCTTCAAGACAATGATTCTGTCGGGGGAGAGGTTCGCGTCAATGTCGAAGTCCTCTTCTACCGGGACTCCGCTGTAGCTGATTTTCAACTGATAAAACTCGACCGGCGGGACATTCAGCGTCTCCATTCTGGAAAATCTCCGGACTGTCCGTATGTTGTCGGAGGCGGCTTTCCGGAACGTATGTTGTCGGAGGCGGCTTTCCGGAACTCCTCAAGGGAAATGTTCTGCTGCTGTTTGAGCTGTCTGTTGAGTATGTCGGCGTTGAACTTGTTCAGCCAGATGATGGCGGTTTCGTCATCGCCCCGGCTGACCTCCCTGAGGCAGCGGCAGCTGGTCTGGAGCACCATAATTGTCGGACATACGCCTTTCTGCGGCAGTATCACTCCTGTGAGACTCCGGCAGTCCCAGCCTTCCTTCCCGATCTGTACCAGCAGGATTATCCGTATTTTCGACGACGGGCTGTCAAGCAGAGTGAATGCCGTTTCCGCTCCTTCGGGGGCGGCATATTCCCTGTTCCCCCCGTGATATTTCAGAATGCTTTCCCCGGGGTTCAGCCCTTCGGATGAAAGTATTTGGGAGACAAGGGGATGGACGGTTTCTTCGAGATTGTCGATTTTTCCGCAATATATCGCGAGTTTCGCACAGATTCCGTCGGCATAGACCGTGTCTCCATATTTCGTCAGGAACTCCCGGACTCCGTTCCGTATGATTTCCTCCTGCGTGTTGTCCGTGTAATTGATTGTCGGACGCTTCAGGAAGTTGCCGACACCCTCGACAAGCGGATAGTGATAGACGACATTCGACAAGTCGGTGTTTTTCATCGACAGCCCGTCGGCAAGTTCGACATTTTCAGCCTTTTCAAGGTACGGCGTCCCGGAAAAACCGAGAATCGAGTGGAAACGGTTGGATTTCCCCCATCCCGTGACGACCTGCCTCAGTTTTATCTCGCTGTCCGTCGCATGATGTACCTCGTCGATGATTACTGAGAGGTTGGGAATCCTGCCTATTATCGCCCGCAGTTCATTCGCCTGATTGAACTCCGCCAGTTCGCCGGCATTGAACACCGTAGGGTCGGTGTCGCCGTCTATCCTGTCGAGTATGACTTTCTCCGCATTCGTCACGGCAATAAGCCCCATAAGGTCTTCAAACGGCTGGTGCGAGCTTATCTTCCGGGCGTTCGGATTCCTGGTCATATTGCTTTTCTGCCCGCTCTTCGCCTCGTCGAGAACTTCGAAGCAGATCATTTTCCTGAGCTGGCCGGCTGCCGGTTCGGGTATGACCCAGGTCGGGTCAAATTCCGCTATGTGCTTGAGGCTCGGGATGATTGAGGACTTCAGCCCGGAAGGGGCGAGTATTATGAAATTGTGCGCGAAGGTCGGGTCTTCCGGTTTCAGGACGGCGTAATGGAGGTTGATGTAGATGAATGCCGCCATCAGGAAAGTCTTCCCGGCCCCCATCGGAAGGCTGAAAAGGTAGTCGGTGTAGCTGACATTGTAGAAAATCTTGCGGAATGCCGCTTCGCAGTCTATGCTTTCAGGCGAGAGGCGCAGCTGTCTTTCGAGTTCAGGGGCAATCTGCTTTCCGTTCCTGTCTTTCAGGACAGAGTATTCGTAAAGCGCCTGCGCGGCGGGATGTGCGAGCATATACTCCCTCGTGCGCTGTCTCAATTCCGTTTCCTGCAGGTCGAGGGTGTTGAAGAATCCTGACGAAAACAGTTCCCACAGCGGCCTGTTTCCGCATTTCAGCAGGAGGAAGAGATAGGTCTTGACCGCCTCAATCTGAGCGTCGCGCAGCTTCCCCCGTTCCAGCATATGGCGGACAAGTTCCCGGGCAGGACAATCTCCGCCGGAGAACCATTCGTTCCGTTTGTTCTCAATCAGTTTATAGTACATAAGACTCGTCTCTACTGTCGCTTTCTTCGGCCCGGAGGGAGCGACGCTCACAAAGGTAGTGAAATTTCCTCGGGGAGCAATCGATTATCTGCGGAGCCGGCGGATGTCATTTACACATATCTGACCTTTGTCAGAAACAGTGCGGTGCCGGGGACGGATTCCCCGGCATCACTGCGTTTTCCGCCGGCGAGGAGCTCCACGATGCTTTCCGGGCTGCGGCGGCCGCGGCCCACATCGACGAGAGTGCCGACGACGGCGCGGACCATGTTGCGCAGGAAGCGGTTCGCCTCAATCGTGAACACGAGATAGTTTCCGTCGTCCGGGAAACCGAGCTGCGTGACGTGGACGGGGGTGTAGCGTGACCATTCCGCCCGGAGCACGGTGCATACGCTCGTCGAGTTCCCGCCACCGACCTTTTCGAAACAGCTGAAATCGTGCTCGCCCAGAAGCAGGGCCGCGGCTTTGTTCATCTCCTGCACGTCGAGCGTCCACGGGCATCTCCACGAGAAGCCTTCGGCGAACGGATCCTTCGCGCCGTGCAGGAAGTACCGGTAAGTGCGGGACTTTGCGGAAAACCTTGAATTGAAAGGATATCCCCCGTCTTCCGGATAGTCCCCCTCACCCGCTTCAGCGATGTCGTGGACGACGATTTCCCGCCTCAAGATGGCATTCATTTTGTATATGAAATCCCCTTTTGTCAGGTGGAGCGGTTCCGGAGTCTCGAAGTCGCAGACATAATTCACGGCATTCACTCCGGCATCGGTTCTTCCGGCTCCGGTCGTGTGCACGGAAACTCCGAAAAGGATTCCGAGCGCCCTGTCAAGTTCGCCCTGGACAGTCACCGCATTGTTCTGAACCTGCCAGCCGCCCAGTCCCGCGCCTCTATATGATAAAGTCAGGATATAGTGCCGCATATCTGTAATTTTGTGCAAATATATTATAAAGAAATAAGAAATGGACATTAACATCAAGGAACTCAATGACCGCATCCAGCGGGAGAGTTCATTCGTGGACATCCTCTCGATGGAGATGAACAAGGTCATAGTAGGCCAGAAGCAGCTCGTCGAGAATCTCCTCATCGGTCTGCTCGCCAACGGACATATACTGCTCGAAGGTGTGCCGGGACTGGCCAAGACTCTTGCAATCAACACTCTCGCATCGGCTGTCGATGCGAAATTCAGCAGAATCCAGTTCACTCCGGATCTCCTGCCGGCGGATGTGCTCGGAACGATGATATATTCCCAGAAATCCGAGCAGTTCCAGATCCGCAAGGGTCCGGTTTTCGCGAATTTCGTGCTCGCGGATGAAATCAACCGTTCCCCGGCCAAGGTCCAGTCGGCGCTTCTCGAGGCGATGCAGGAGCGTCAGGTGACCATCGGTGAAGAGACGTTCAAGCTGCCCGAGCCGTTCCTCGTGATGGCGACGCAGAACCCTATCGAACAGGAGGGGACCTATCCGCTTCCGGAGGCGCAGCTCGACCGTTTCATGCTCAAGGTCGTCGTCACCTATCCTAAGAAGGAGGAGGAGAAGCTCATCCTGCGGATGAACAACAGCGGCGAGTTCCCCAAGGCAAATGCGGTGCTGAAGCCGGAGGACATCATCCGCGCCCGCGAAGTCGTGAGGGAGGTCTATATGGACGAAAAGATCGAGAGATATATAGTTGACATCGTCTATGCGACAAGAACTCCGGGCGAGTACGGACTTGAGAAGATTGCCGGACTCATCGCCTACGGTGCGTCTCCGCGTGCCAGCATATCCCTTGCCGCCGCAGCGAAAGCCTATGCTTTCATAAAGAGGAGGGGCTATGTGATTCCGGAGGATGTGCGCGCCGTGTGCCACGAGGTGCTCCGCCACAGAATCGGGCTTAGCTACGAGGCCGAGGCCGAAAATGTTTCGACGGACGATTTGATCGATCAGGTGGTGAATATAGTTGAGGTGCCGTAGAATTATTTGTCATATGATTTGTTGTAACAGAAATGACTGAGTCTGAACTGCTGAAAAAAGTCCGCAAGATTGAAATCAGGACAAAGGCTCTCTCGCATCAGATTTTTGCGGGGGAGTACCACTCCGCGTTCAAGGGACGGGGTATGGCGTTCAGCGAAGTCCGTGAGTACCAGTACGGCGACGATGTCCGCAATATGGACTGGAATGTCACCGCCCGGCTTCATTCCCCTTACATCAAGGTGTTCGAAGAGGAGAGGGAGCTCACGGTGGTCCTGCTGATTGACGCGAGCCGTTCGGGGCTTTTCGGAACTTCCGGGATGACTAAGCGGGATATGATTGCCGAGATTGCGGCCGTCCTGTCCTTTTCTGCGATTCTGAACAACGACAAG
Organism: Treponemataceae bacterium; assembly: GCA_963614515.1. GTDB lineage: Bacteria > Bacteroidota > Bacteroidia > Bacteroidales > UBA932 > Cryptobacteroides. The sequence continues at coordinate 13,023 of CAVEDD010000005.1, forward strand.
GTCGGGGCCCTGTTCTTCAGCGACAGGGTGGAGAAGTTCATCCCGCCGAAGAAGGGGCGTTCGCACCTGCTGCATATCATCCGCGAGGTGCTGGAGTTCGAGCCGCAGTCGACGGGTACGGACTTGTCGGAGGCGTTGAGGTATCTGACGAACGCGCTGAAGAAACGCTGCAATGCCTTCGTGCTTTCGGATATGATTGATGCGGACTCCGACGGGACTCCGAGATACGAGGAGGCTCTGAAAGTGGCGGCGAACCGCCACGATTTGTCCGTGGTGGAGGTCTGTGACCCCCGCGAGACGGACATCCCGAATGTCGGTCTGGTGAACATAAAGGATTCCGAGACGGGCAGGACGGCGTGGGTCGACACGGGCAGGAAGAAGGTCCGCGAATCCTACCGGGAGTGGTTCCGGGGGCTGCGCGAGGCTGAGTCCAGAATGCTGATGAAGTACAACATCGACAGGGTGAGCGTCGCGGTCGATGAGGATTATGTGCAGGCGCTGATGAAGCTTTTCAGGCAGCGGTAAGTGACAGCCTGTCGGAGGCTCGGCCGGCAATGTCAGTGTCGCGGTGAAATTGCAGTCCCGCCTGTGATTACTTAAGTTGAATATTGATGAAATGTAAATCTTTCATATTGAATTGTCTGTTGTGCTGCCTGACTGCGGTTCTGCCGCTGTCCGCCGCCGCTCAGACGACAGCTGCGGAGTCTCCTGCCGCAGCGCGGGGGGCGGTCGTGACACCCGATGCTGCGGACATTGTGTCAAGTGACGCGCCGCAGTTCAAGGGCGGTCATCTCGTGAGGGTCGGCGCGCCCTTTCTTGAGCAGATGCAGGAGAGGGACAGCATCCTGATTGCCGACCAGCTGCTCTACGGGGTGAATCTCGACAAGGTGGAGGCCGGCACGCAGTACGCCTTTCCTCCGCTCAACGACAGCACCGTGCGCGGGATAATGTTCCTGCGCCCGTGGCAGACCGACACCCTCAAGACCTACAAGGCGAAGAAAGACCGTCCGCTCAGCTACGACATCCGTGTCTCAACCGTTCTCACGACCTTTGACGAGGGTGAATATGAAATCGGGGAGCTTCCGGTGGGCCGTCTGACAAAAGACGGGGTGGTTGACACCCTTCTCTTCGACAGCATACGCTTCAAGGTGATGACAATGCCGGTGGACACGGCCTCCTTCCAGCCGCACGACATAAAGGATGTCATCCGTTACCCGCTGACCGCAGCCGAGGTGCTGCCTTGGGTGGGGCTGTTCTATCTTATCGTCCTTATCGTGATTGCCGCAGTCTGCCTTGTCAAGATGCACAAGAAACGGCTCTCCGGGGAACTTGAACGGAAAGACCCGGCGCACATCGTCGCGCTCCGCCGTCTCGACGGTTACAGGGGGGACAGGCTCTGGGTTCCGGAGAAGCAGAAGCAGTTCTACTCCGGCGTGACGGACGTGCTCCGCGAATACATCGCCGCCCGTTATGGAATCGGGGCTATGGAGATGACCACAAGTGAGATTTTCCGCGATCTGAAGCCTGAGTTCGCAGACAGCCCTGCCGACAGGAAGGCGCTGCTCCGCGACCTTGAAAATCTCTTCGAGACCGCCGACTACGTGAAGTTCGCAAAGCACACCGCCACGGAGCAGGAGAATGCCTCCGTACTCCCGCTTGCCGTGCGCTTTGTCACGCAGACCTATCAGGATGAACTCGCCTCACAGGAGGAAAAAGCCTCTCAGGATGACCTCGCTTCACGGAGAGAACAGGTCTCGCAGGAAGAACAGGCTTCACGGGAAGGACAGGCAAAAGACAATGGCGACAGGCCGGAACCTGTCTCTGAAAAGGAGGGCGAGTGATGTTTTTCGAGTATCCGAAACTTCTGTGGCTCACGGTGATACCGTCTCTGCTGCTGGTTCTCTACATCCTGCGTGAGATTTTCGGCCGTCAGGCTCATCTGCGCGTGTCGTCAAGCACTCCGTGGCTCAAGGCCGGACACGGCGCGATGGAATATCTCCGTCACCTCCCGTTCGCGCTGATGCTTCTCGCGATGGTCATGATTATTGTCGCCATCGCCCGTCCACGCTCTTCCGAGCAGATGGAAAAGATTGACACCGAGGGAATTGACATCGTTTTCGCGATGGACGTCTCCACCTCGATGCTCGCCCGTGACTTCAATCCGGATCGTATCAGCGCCGCCAAGGACATAGCCATAGAATTCATATCCCAGCGTCCTTCCGACCGTATGGGAATCGTGGTCTTCGCCGGCGAATCGTTCACCCAGTGTCCGCTCACCACCGACAGGGCGACCCTCATCAACCTGATGAAGGAGATAAGCACTGACCTCCTCGAGGACGGAACGGCAATCGGGAACGGGCTTGCCACGGCGGTCGCCAGAATGAAGGACTCCGACGCGAAGAGCCGCGTGGTGATTCTGCTTACGGACGGCGTGAACAATTGCGGCGAGATCGCCCCGGAAACCGCCGCCGAGATTGCCAAGACCTACGGAATCCGCGTCTATACCATCGGAGTCGGCGCGAACGGAACCGCCCCATATCCGGTGATGACCCCTTGGGGCGTGGATATCCAGAAAGTCAAGGTGGAGATTGACGAGAAACTTCTCGCGCAGATTGCCGAGACTACGGGAGGGCGTTATTTCCGCGCCACCGACAACACGAAACTCGCGGAGATTTACTCGGAGATAAACAAAATGGAGAAGGCAAGGACAACGATAGACAGTTTCCCTGTCTATAAGGAGCTGTTCGGGACTTATGCGCTCGTCGCGCTGTTCGCTCTTCTTGCCGCTTTCATACTTCAGGTCGCGGTTTTCAGGAAATTGCCGTAAAAAAATGATTGACTATGCTTTATTTCGCTGACGCTCAATATCTTTGGCTTCTGCTGCTCGTGCCGCTCTTTCCGGTAGTCTATGCCGTTTTCCGGAAATTGAGAAAAAGGCGTGTCGCCGCCTTCGGAGACGCTGAACTTGTCGGGAGGCTTATGCCGTCCCGCTCGGGCGCACGCGGCTGGTGGAAAGTCGTGCTCTTCACCATAGGCTTCGCGTTTTTCGCGGTGGGAATGGCCCGGCCGCTCATAGGGGCGAAGCTCAAGGAACACGAGACCAAGGGAGCTGAGGTCGTAATCGCCCTCGACGTCTCCAACTCGATGCTTGCCGAGGACTATTCCCCGAACCGTCTGGAACGGGCGAAGCTCGCCATCTCTCGCATCGTGGACAAACTCCGCGACGACCGCATCGGACTCATAGTCTTCGCCGGAAGTTCCTATGTCCAGCTGCCGATAACGACCGACTATGTCTCGGCGAAGATGTTTCTCGGTTCAATCTCCACCGAGTCCGTACCGATTCAGGGGACCGCGCTTGCCGATGCGATAAACACGGCCGCCCGTTCTTTCAGCGCGCAGAGCGAGAAGAGCCGTGCGATAATAGTCATCACCGATGGCGAGAACCACGAGGACGACCCGGTGAAGACCGCCAGGCAGGTAGCCGAGACGGGCATAAGGATATTCACCATCGGCGTGGGTTCTCCGGAGGGCAAGCCGATTCCGCTCAAGGACGGCGGGCTGATGAAGGACCGTGACGGCAACATCGTCGTGAGCCGCCTCGACGAGAACATATTGAAGGAAATCGCTTCCGCCGGGAACGGGGCCTATGTCCGCGCCGGAAACACCGAGTTCGGACTGAACCCTATAATCGACGACATAAAGAAGATGGATGCGGAAAAGTTCAGTTCCGTCGTCTTTGAGGAATATGACGAACAATATATGTATTTTTTCGGCATAGCGCTACTCTTTTTCACTCTCGCCTGCCTCATCGGGGAGCGGAAGACGAAATTCAGTCTCTTCGGGACGAAGAAGGCAGCTATGCTTCCGCTGACGCTCGCTCTCACTGCGCTTGCGCCTTCCGCCGTCTCCGCACAGACCGCTCAAACCTCTCAGACTGCACGGACGGCCGGGACTTCCAAGGATTCCGGCAAGGATAAACGGGATGTCAGACGCGGCAACCGGGACTACCGCAAGGGGAATTACAAGGAGGCCGAAATCGACTACCGCAAGGCTCTCGTGAAAGATTCCACATCTGTCGCCGCCAACTACAACCTCGCCGCCGACCTTTACAGGCAGGGTGATGTGCAGGGGGCGATGAAGTCGATGCAGAAAGTGGAACAGGCTGCGGTGGAGTCCGGGAACGGGGCGGACTGGTACTATAATCTCGGTGACATGGCGCTCGCGTCCAAGGACTACAAGACCGCCGTCGACGCCTTTGCCAAGTCCCTTCTGATGCGTCCGGACGACCTCGACGCGAAGGAGAACTACATCTATGCCCGCAAGATGCTGGAGAATCAGCAGCAGAACGGCGGCGGAGGTCAGAATGACCAGAATCAGGACCAGAACCAGAATAATCAGAATCAGGACGGTCAGGACAAACAGAATCAGGACAATCAGCAGGATAAAGACCGGAATCAGAACAAGGACAATCAGGGCGACGGGGACCGGAATCAGGACAAGCAGAACCAGGACAATCAGGATAAGGACAAAGGTGACGACGGCCAGAACCCTCAGCAGCCGCAGGACGAGCGTGACGGACAGGGACAGCCTCAAGAGCAGAAGATAAGCCCTCAGGCCGCGCAGCAGATGCTTCAGGCAATCCAGGCGAAGGAGAAGGAGACGCAGGACAAGGTGAACAAGGAGAAGGCGGCGGCGCTGAAGGCGCGACAGCGGGATAAGAACTGGTGAAAATGTTATTCAGAAAAAGCGCATTGCTGCGTTACGCTTCCTCGGCGAAATCCTCACAACCGTCAGGTTGCTCCGGTTTCACCTCGTCGCAAGCCTTGCACTGCATCTTTTTCTGAACAACATTTCTCCGGAGTTGTGTTTGACACCGGGGCAGATTGGGATAGAGATAAATATAACCGGAACAGGTTGGAATAGGAATAAATATAAACAGGTGGGGGAACGATAATATGATGAAGAAAATAACGATGGCTCTGATTGCGGCGGCTCTGGCGTTGACGGCTGCGGCCCAGACTTCGATTCAGGTACAGACGCACAATGTCGTCGATCTGAACGAGCAGTTCAACGTCACATTCGTGATTGAGGGGGAAAATACGCCTTCTGACTTCAACTGGGAGTGCCCGGCGGACTTCGATCTCGTGTGGGGCCCGCAGAAAAGCTCATCGACAAGCATAAGCATCATAAACGGAAAGAGGACCTCCTCACGTCAGGTCTCCTACACCTACATCCTCATGCCGAAATCGGTGGGCGAGTTCTCCCTTCCGCCCGCCACGGCCAAAGTCAAGGGCAGTGAAATCGTCTCACGTCCGGTCACCGTCAGCGTCATCCGGCAGGAAACGCCTTCCGGGCAGTCTTCGCAGCAGCAGGGGATTCCGTCCGACCCGAGCGCGGCCGGTTCAGGGAACAGCGGCGGTAACGGTCAGGGAGGTAACGGTCATGGAGGCAACGGCCAGAACGGCGGCCGGGGTGACAGCAGCCGGGACGGAAGTGAACAGGCTTCCACCGGGGACATCTTCCTCAGCCTCTCCCTCGACAGGACGAATGTCGTAGTGGGGCAGCCCATCAACGCCACGCTCAAGATTTACCAGCGTGCCAACCTCTCCGGGTTCGAGAACGCCAGTTTCCCTTCATTCTCAGGCTTCTGGAGCCAGGAAGTCGAGGCTCCTACCAACATCGAGTTCACACGGGAGAACTATAACGGAAAGATTTACGACGCGGCCGTGCTGCGCCGCTATGTGCTCATCCCGCAGCAGACCGGAAAGCTCACCATCGAACCGGCCGAGCTTGTCTGCCTCGTGAATGTGCGCGTGCAGTCGCGTACGGGCAGCATCTTCGACGGTTTCTTCGATGACATCCGGACGGTTCGCAAGAAAGTCGCCTCCCAGGCCGTGACGGTCAATGTCTCGCCGCTCCCTGCCGGTGCTCCGGCATCATTCGGCGGGGGAGTGGGCAAGTTCGGCATAAGCGCGAAACTCTCCAAGGACAGTCTCAAGGCTCACGAAGCCAACTCTCTGATTGTCACCATATCCGGACGCGGCAATGTTTCCCTGCTCGAAGCTCCGAAGGTCACTTTCCCTCTTGATATGGAGGTCTATGACACGAAGATTACGGACAAGAGCGCCAAAGGTTCGCTTTCCGGTTCCAAGGAATTCGAATTCCCGTTCATTCCGCGCAGCGCGGGCGAGTTCACCATAGAACCGATACAGTACAGCTACTACGATGCGGATTCCGGGAAATATGTCACCGTACAGACAAATCCCCTCGCCTTCACCGTGGAGAAGGGGGACGACATCCCGTCGGGGGGCACGGTGATTCCGGGTGTGCAGCAGAATGACGTGCGCAGCATCGGACAGGACATCCGCTTCATCTCCACGAAGCCTGTCCGTCTCGGCGGCAAGGGCGTTTTCTTTGTCGGGTCGGCGGTGTTCGTGGCAATCTGCCTCGCTGTTCTTCTTCTCTCCGCGCTCTGCTGGTTCGCCTTCAGAAGGATGGCGGCAAGACGCGCAGATGTCGTGGGCAGCAGGAACCGCAAGGCCACGAAGAAGGCTCTCAGGCAGCTCAAGACGGCCTCCGTATTTCTCAGACAGAATCTCTATACCGCATTTTACGAGGAACTCCACAAGGCTCTGCTCGGATTCATCGCCGACAAGCTCAACATCCCGATGTCCGAGCTGAACAAAGAGAACATCGCGTCAAGGCTCACGGAGGGCGGCGTTCCGGAAGAGACCGCAGAGGCGTTCGTCGCGCTCATCGATGAATGCGAATTCGCCCGCTACTCTCCTTCCGCAGGCAGCGAGGCGATGCAGGCGCACTACGACAAGGCGGCGGAACTCATATCTGCAATTGACGGTTCAATGAAAAACACGACACGTTCAGGGATGAAATCAGGAAAGAAAAACCCTCTCGGGGCGGCTGTGATTGCTGTTGTCTTCGCGCTTACGACATTCCCGGCGCAGGCTCAGGCTGACTACCCGCAGCAGCTCTGGGACAAGGCCAACGCCGCCTACACGGACGGCCGCTGGCAGGATGCCGCCGACGGCTACGAAATGATTGCGTCGCTCGGGCTTGAATCCCCGCAGCTCTACTACAACGCCGGCAACGCCTGGTTCAAGACCGAAAACCTCGGCAAGGCGATTCTGAACTACGAACGTGCCCTGAAGCTCGATCCGTCCTTCTCCGACGCCCGCTACAATCTCGAATTCGCCTCCAGCCGCACGCAGGACCGCATCGAGGCGGTTCCGGAGTTCATCCTCAAGACCTGGACGCGCAAGTTCTGCTACATCCTCGACTCGGATGCGTGGGCGGTCATATTCCTCGTTTTCCTCGCCCTCGTCTGCGCGGCGGTTCTCCTGTTCCTCCTCGCTCCGACTGTCGGGTGGAAGCGCACCGGATTCATATCCGCAATCGTCGGCATAATCCTCGGAGGCACGGCTCTCGGCTTCTCGCTCCATCAGCGGAACGACTACTTCCTCAGCGACGAAGCCATAGTGATGAAGCCCGTCATATCCACGAAATCCTCTCCGGACGGCACGATGGACCTCTTCATCCTTCACGAAGGCACGAAAGTCCGCATCCTCGACACCGTCGGCGAATGGGTTGACATCGAGATTTCCGACGGCCGTCAGGGATGGGTCAGAACCTCGGAAATAGAAATAATTTAGCGATATGTGAAAATATTTCCGGATTTGGAGCAAATGTTTCCGAATCCGGTTTTATTTTTTGCGGCATCGTATGAAAATGCGTAATTTTGGAAAATACGGACGGATATATCCGATATATGACCATATAATAATACAAAAGACAGATATGAAGCGCAAAATTTCGACACTTCTGTGCATTATCCTCGGGGCGGCTCTCGGGATGAATGTTTCCGCAAAGGAAAAAACCGTCGCGGAACCTTGGAAAGACCCGAACGTGAATGCCCTCAACCGGCTTCCGATGACTTCCACTTTCGAGACCGACGGGCTGAAACTGAGCCTGAGCGGACTGTGGAAATTCAATTTCAACACCGACCTGCACGCGCGCCCGACCGATTTCTACAGGGAAGGCTACGATGATTCGCAGTGGGGCACGATGCCGGTCCCGGGACTTTGGGACGTGAACGGATGGTGCGACCCGATTTATGTGAACATTCCCTACCCGTGGAAAGGGCACGCGCCTTACACTCCGCCGATTGTTCCGGACGAGCACAACTATGTGGGGCAGTACCGCCACAGTTTTATCCTCAGCGACGAGTGGAAGGGGCGGGACATCATCCTGCATATAGGCTCGGCGACCTCCAACGTGCGTGTGTGGGTGAACGGAAAGGAAGTCGGATACAGCGAGGATTCCAAGCTGGAAGCCCGTTTCGACATCACGAAATTCGTGCGGACTGGCGAGAACAGCATCGCGCTTGAGATCTTCCGCTGGTGCGACGGGACTTATGTCGAGTGCCAGGACTTCTGGAGGCTCGGCGGAATCGCCCGCGACGTCTATGTATTCTCGAAGGCGAAGAAGCGCGTGGAGAACATTCGTGTGAGCGGAGATGCCGACGGACGCTACCGCATCTGGGCGGAGACGACTCCGGGAGTGGCGAAGGTGCGCTGGCAGATTGTCGGCCCTGACGGCGCGGTCGCGGCATCGGGAGAGACGGCGGTGAACGCGAAGAACAGGTCTGAGAACGGCCTGCCGGCGGTGAGCATCGAGGGCGGGATTCCTTCGGCACGGCTCTGGACTGCGGAGACTCCGAACCTCTATAGACTCGAGATGATTGCGCTCGACAAGAAAGGGGCGGAAACTCAGACGGCATCGCTGAACTTCGGTTTCAGGACAGTAGAAATCAAGGGAGGTCAGCTGCTCGTGAACGGTCAGCCGATTCTCATCAAGGGCGTGAACCGCCACGAGATGAACCCCTACAAGGGCTATGTCGTGTCGCCTGCGGATATGGAACGCGACATCCTCATAATGAAGCAGTTGAACTTCAACGCAGTGCGCACCTGCCACTACCCGGACGACCCTCTCTGGTACGCGCTCTGCGACAAATACGGGCTTTATGTCGTGGATGAGGCGAATGTCGAAGGACACGGAATGGGCTACGGCGCGGAGGCTCTCGCAAAGAATCCTGACTACAACAAGACCATTGTCGAGAGGGCACAGCGTATGGTTCTGCGCGACTATAACCATCCTTCCGTCATCATCTGGAGCCTCGGGAACGAGACCGGCTACGGACAGAACTTCGCCGACTCCTACGCGTGGATCAAGGGCTTCGACAGCACCCGTCCCGTGCAGTACGAGCGTGCCGTGGACGTGAAGGGAATGCCTTCGACGGACATAGCCTGCCCGATGTACTGGAGTTATGACGACTGCGAGAAATATCTCAAGTCCAATCCGGACAAACCGCTGATTCAGTGCGAATACGCCCACTCGATGGGCAACTCGATGGGCGGGTTCAAGGAGTATTGGGACCTGACGAGGAAATATCCGAAGTATCAGGGAGGATTCATCTGGGACTTTGTGGATCAGGCGCTCAAGTGGCCGGAAGATGCCTCGAAATACGGCACGGACCACATCTTCGTCTTCGGCGGGGACTTCAATGACTACGACCCGACCGACGACTCCTTCAACTGCAACGGAGTGATAGCCGCCGACCGCAGTCTGCATCCGCACGCTTTCGAAGTGGCCTACCAGCAGCGCAGCATACATACGGCCGCGGCTCCGGAGGCTGCACTTGACGGCCGCGTGAACGTCTTCAACGAGTACTTTTTCATCGACCTCTCCCGCTATGACCTTGCTTGGACAGTCGAATGCGACGGCGTGGCGGTTCTCAGCGGGCATGCTCCCGGGAGTCTCGGAATCGCGCCGCAGTCGGCCGGCGTCGTGCAGCTCGGCTATTGTGCGGACGATGTCATCGATGCCTGCGGCGGCTCGCTTGACGGACACGATGTCTATCTGAATGTCCGCTACACTCTCCGCAAGAAAGACGGCATACTCCCGGCCGGCAGCGAGGTCGCCTGTGACCAGATTTGCATCGCCGCGTCACCGAATGCGGCATATGTTCCGGAAATCAGCAGTTTCCGGGTGGCTGACGATGAGAGCACAGTTTCGTTCTGCGGCATCCTGCCTTACGAGGGTGTGCTTGCCGGACGTGCCGATGTCTGGAATGCCGTCTTCGACAAGACGACCGGAGAACTTGTAAGTTACACTCTCAACGGGAAGCCGCTTCTCTCGCAGCCTCTTGAGCCGTGTCTGTGGCGCGCCGCGACTGAAAACGACCTCGGTGCGAACTACCGCGGAGTCAAACTGCCTGAGGGTCAGAAACTCTGGAGGGACGCGGAGTACAGCGCCGCTTCGTTCAGTTTCGAGGATGAGGGGGACTTTGTCCGGGTCGTGACCGAATATGCTCCTCTCGGAGATTTCGCGAAGATTGTGGTGACTTATGACATATATGGCGACGGAACGGTTGCCGTGAGCGAATCCCTCAAGGATGCGGGCAAGCTCTCCGAGGCTCCGATTCTCGGCCGCTTCGGGATGCGCCTCGCGATGCCGGGCGAGTTCTCCACGGTCGAATTCTTCGGCAAGGGGCCTTTCGAGAATTACTCCGACCGCAACTCCGCAGCCCTTATGGGCCTGTATTCCCAGAGGGTCGAGGACCAGTATCACTACGGCTATGTGCGCCCGCAGGAATCAGGCACCAAGACCGCGCTCAAGTGGTTCCGCGTCCTGAACGACAATGGCACCGGCTTCGAGATTTCTTCCGACGCGCCGTTCTCCGCCTCCGCGCTTCCGTTCTCCACAGAACAGATGGACATACGCAAGAGCGCTCCGCGCCACTCCCTGCAGCTCAAGGCTCTCGCCTTCGAGAATCAGCGTTCCGAGGGAGATACATGGGTGAATTTCGACCTCGTCCAGATGGGACTCGGCTGCATAGATTCCTGGGCGGCCCTTCCTCGCGAGGAGTATCGCATCGAGCCTCGGGAGATGACCTTCAGCTATGTGCTCAGACCGGTGGAGAACTGAGACCGGCCCCGCTGAAACCCGTTGCTGAAGGCGTCGTCTTTCAAACTAAAGGCAGAACAGCATGAGCAGCTGCGCGGTAATCACCCGCAGGAACATGCAGACAGGATAAACGGTGGCGTATGCGACCGAAGGCTCATCGTCCTCGACTGTGCTCAGTGCATAGTTGAGGGCGATTGGGTTTGCCATCGCACCGCAGAGCATTCCCACATTGGAGGCGTAGCCGGTCTTGCAGAACTTCGACGCTATGAAACCCACGGCGAGAACCGGGACGACGGCGAGAAGGATGCTGACTCCGATCCATATCAGACCCTCCGGGCGGAAGACCGTCTCGAAGAACCCAGGGCCGGCGCTGAGCCCCAGTCCGGCGAGATAGACCGTGAGACCGAGCTGGCGCAGCATCAGGTTGGCGCTGTAGGTCGTGTAGGTGGTCAGGTGGAAGCGCGGACCGTACGCCCCCATCAGTATGCCCATTATGATGGGCCCACCTGCGATACCGAGCTTTATCGGTACGCTCATCCCCGGGATGCTGAGCGGTATGCATCCGAGAATCAGACCGAGCACGATGCCGATGAAAATCGAGAACATGTTCGGGTTCCGCAGTTCCTTCTCCTTGTTTCCGAGCACTGCGGCGACATTGTCAATCGCCTTCGCCTGCCCCACAATCGTGAGCTTGTCCCCGATCTGGAGTACGAGATTGCTTGACGGCAGGATGTCGATTCCGGCCCGGTTCACCCTCGTTATGTTGATTCCGAAAGAGTTCCGCAGGTGGAGGTCTCCGATTTTCGCCCCGTTCATCTTCGCCTTGGTCACGAGCACGTGGCGTGACACCAGCCGCCCGTCAATCGCGTTCCAATCGATGTCCTTCTTGTTCCAGTCCTTGTCGACCACTTTTCCGAAGAGTCTTTCGGCGATTCCGACTTCCATTTCCTTGCACAGCGCGAGCACGTGTTCCCCCTCTTCAAGAACGGTGTCTCCGTTCGGGATGATCACCATCCCTTTCGGCCCGTCCTCGTGTTCCTTGTCCGTGAATTTCCACACCCTCGACACCACGATGTGGAAGGATGTCCCCTTCATTATTTCCTTTATGGTCTTGCCGAAGATTGCCGGGTTGCTGATTACGAACTCCGTGACGAAGGTCGGGTTGTCGTGCATATCCTTCTCCTCCTTCGTCCCCTTGTGGAATATGGCCTTGAGAATGACCACGCACAGGATTACGCCCAGCACGCCGAACGGGTAGCCCACCGCGCAGGCCATCGCCATCTCGTTGGAGATTGCCGTGGCGGAAGGGGAGTGGTCGAGAAGAGCCTGCTGCGCCGCTCCGAGCATCGGGGTGTTGGTCACCGCTCCTGAAAAGAGTCCCATCGACACAGGCAGCGACAGGTTCGTGCACCACCAGACTCCGAGAGTCATCAGAATCCCGAGGGCGAGCACTCCGAAGGCCAGCAGATTCAGCCTGATGCCCCCTTTTTTCAGCGACGGGAAGAAACTCGGGCCGACCTGCACTCCGAGCGCATAGACGAAGAGTATCAGTCCGAAATTCTGTGCCAGAGCGAGCATCTGAGGGTCAATCATAAATCCGAAATGCCCCGCGAGAATCCCTGCGAAAAACACGAAAGTGATCCCCAGTGAGACCCCCTTGAACTTTATCTTGTTGCAGGCCAGCCCCACCGCGCAGATGAGCGACAGCACTATGATAGCCTGCGTGAACGTCTGTTTCTCAAATAAATCTGTAAACCACTCCATATTTCAAAAATTCAAATCGGATATGCGGCTGATTCAATATATCGCATATCCCAGCACTCCGGCGATGACGATGATCAGTATAGCGTTGACGTTGAAGAACATATGCGCGATGAACGCCGCCGCGAACAGCACCCACGACTTCCAGTCCGGGAAGTTCTCCGGAGTCATCAGAAGCACGGCGGCCGCTCCGATAAGCCCGGCGACGGTGGGTTTCAGCCCGTTCATCACACCCTTATATATGTTGCTCCGGCTGAACTTTTCAAACGCGAAGCATATCCCCAGAACGATGAGGAACGACGGCAGCACCACGGCGCTTGTCGCGGTGAACGAACCCAAGACGCACATCCATTCGGCCGCCCCGGCATCCTGGAGCACCGTGTAGCCTATGTATGTCGCCGAATTTATTCCTATGGGTCCGGGGGTCATCTGCGAAATCGCCACGATGTCGGTGAACGCCGCGTCCGTAATCCATCCGTGAACCTCGACGACCTGATGCTGGATGAGCGAAAGCATCGCATAGCCCCCTCCTATGGTGAACGCCCCGATGATGAAGAATGTGTAGAAAAGTTGAAGGAATATCATCGCCTTACGGGGTTATTTCGTATTCTCCGATTTCATTCTCTTTTCGCGGCATACGGATATTCCGAGGAATATGACGATGACGCAGAGGAGTATGTATATCGGTGATATTCCGAGAAATCCGACGAGTCCGAGAACCGTCGCGGAGAGAATCCATTTCCACCACCTGTCGTCCGATTTCCGTGCCATGTTTATCATCGGCACGAGGATGAGGGCCACGACGACGGGGCGTATCCCCTTGAATACGCGGATGACGACCGGATTGTCCTGAAAACCGCTGAATGCCATGGCTATGGCGAGAATGATGAGAAATGACGGGAGTATGCTCGCGAGCGTCGCCACTATGCTGCCCTTCACTCCCCGGAGTCTGAATCCAGTGAATATGGATATGTTGACGGCAAGAAGCCCGGGAGCGGTCTGTGCGAGGGTTATGAGTTCGGAGAAATCGTCTTCGCTGAGCCATTTGCGCCGTACGATTTCATTCTGGATGAGGGAAATCATGGCGTAGCCCCCTCCGATTGTGAAGGCCCCTATTTTTGCGAAGACCAGGAAAAGCTGCCAAAGGGAGGTCTTCCGGCTGTCCTGATTCTGTCCTTTATCCATCGATTTTGTGTTTGTGGCGGCAAAAGTAGGAAAAATAATCGAAAAAAGTCTTGAAAAAGTTTGGCGGTTTCCAAAAAGTCCGTATCTTTGCAGCCCATTTGAGAAAAACGGATGGGCAAGATGCTGAGAAATCAGATTTTGTTTTTTGTTTTGAAAGTTCATTGAAAAGACTGAGAGGAAGAAACTTCCGAGTCCCGCAAACGGCGTGAGCCGGGGAGCTTGGAAGGTGTACAAGAGCAAGTACCGAAAAACAATAAGAACGAGAGCGTCGATTCCTTGGTCTCCTTTTTTTGGAGACTGATAAGAGAATTAACAAGTGCCAAGGTTCAGACTAAGAGTTATAGAAATTATACAATGAAGAGTTTGATCCTGGCTCAGGATGAACGCTAGCGGCAGGCTTAACACATGCAAGTCGAGGGGCAGCGCGGGGAGTCAGCAATGACACCTTGGCGGCGACCGGCGCAAGGGTGCGTAACGCGTGAGCAACCTGCCCGTCACGGGGGCATAACCGGTGGAAACGCCGACTAATTCCCCATAGTTCCTTATGGCGGCATCGCTGTGAGGATAAAGGCTTCGGCCGGTGACGGATGGGCTCGCGTGACATTAGGCAGAAGGCGGGGTAACGGCCCACCTTACCTACGATGTCTAGGGGTTCTGAGAGGAAGGTCCCCCACACTGGAACTGAGACACGGT
>CAVEDD010000006.1:0-26667 GCA_963614515.1 Treponemataceae bacterium
TTCTTCTCCGCAGCAGACTCGGCTCTGCCCATCTATGCCGCCTTTTAACGCGGGCTTCGTTAAAAGGCGAATTGCTGCGTTATGCTCCTTGTCCAAATCCTCACAACCGACAGGTTGCTGCGGTTTGAACTTCGTCGCAAGCCTTGCACTTCATCCTTTTAACGAAGCCCGCGCTTACTATATGCAACAGTTTAGAGATGAGATATGCACTCATCCGTGAAGCTGAAGAAGCTGTTCCGGGCTATGATTATGTGGTCAAGCAGCGATATGTCCAGCGATGACAAGGCTGAGCGTAGCGCGGCGGTCCGCTCTATGTCCGCCTTCCCCGGTTCGGGAGAGCCTGAGGGGTGATTATGGAACAGGATTACGCCAGTAGCCTTTTTCTCAAGCGCGAGACGGGCGACCACACGGGAGTCGATGCCGGTGTCGTTCAACCCTCCGGAGCTTATCATTGCCTTGCCGACAGGACGGTTGCGCCTGTTCAGGAACAGCGCCCAGCACTCCTCGTGGTCAAGCACGCGGAGATGAGGGGCGAGAAGCCTTGCCGCAATCCCCGACCCGGTCACGGAGACTTCCATATCTCCCGACTGCTCAAGAGCGCAGCGGCGCCCGAGTTCGAACGCCGAGACCACCGAGGCCGCCTTTCCGAAACCGATTCCCGGGACCTCGCACATCCTGTCAACCGACATCGAAGAGAGAAAGCAGAGACTGCTTCCCGCCGCCATATACAGTTCTCTGGACAGCTCGACCACATTCCTCCCGCCTGTGCCGGAACGCAGGATGACGGCAAGCAGTTCCGCATTGGACAGGGATGAGACCCCCCTGTCCCTCATTTTCTCCCGAGGCCTTTCATCCTCGCTCAAATCCATAATTTTCATATATCCGACATCGTGCTTCACGGGCGTTGCCGCCACGACGCAATTTTAACGGATATTTTCCCGACAATCACCGGATTTCAAAAAAGAAAACGAAGAATTTTCTAAATTTGTATGTTTTTCACAATTCGCATATGGAAGAAAATGTCAAGACTTCGCTCCCCGAGAATGCAGGAAGGGAGCTGAAACCGGGAGAAGAGTACCAGCCGCTGCTCTCGCCGAAGAAAAACTATCCGGAAGTCACACCCTGGTCCGTTTCCGTCGGGCTGGTGATGACCGTAATCTTTTCGGCCGCCGCGGCCTATCTGGGGCTGAAAGTGGGTCAGGTGTTCGAGGCGGCGATTCCGATTGCAATCATAGCCGTCGGACTTTCGAGCGCCCTCGGGAGGAAGAACTGTCTCGGGGAGAACGTGATGATCCAGTCCATCGGTTCCTGCTCGGGAGCCATCGTGGCGGGCGCCATCTTCACCCTGCCGGCTCTGTACATCCTTCAGGACAAGTACCCGGAGCTGACCGTGAATTTCAGCAAAGTGTTCTTCTCCAGTCTGTTGGGAGGAGTTCTCGGAATCCTGTTCCTTATTCCGTTCAGAAAATATTTCGTCAAGGAGATGCACGGCAAGTATCCGTTCCCGGAGGCTACGGCGACCACACAGGTGCTCGTCAGCGGTGAATCCGGCGGCAAGGGGGCCAAGACGCTTCTCGCGAGCGGACTCATAGGCGGTCTCTACGACTTCGTTGTGGCGACATTCGGCGCGTGGAGCGAGACGGTCTCTACGACCGTGCTTTCCTTCGGGCAGACCCTTGCGGACAAGGCGAAAGTGCTGCTCAAGGTCAACACGGGGGCGGCGGTGCTCGGACTGGGCTATATCGTGGGGCTTAAATATTCCTTCATAATATGCTGCGGAAGTCTGCTCGTCTGGCTCATAATCATCCCTCTGATGAACCTCGTCTGGGGCGGCAGCGTCCTTGACTTCATGGGTACGGGCATCACGCAGACCGTGTCGGAGATGACGGCGGATCAGATTTTCAGCAACTACGCCCGCCACATCGGCATCGGAGGCATAGCCACGGCCGGGATAATAGGAATCATCAAGTCGTTCGGAGTGATAAAGTCGGCTCTTGGACTTGCCGTGGGAGAGTTCCGCCGCAAGAAGAGCGACACCGAGGAGGAAGTCCTCAGGACGCAGAGGGACATCTCGATGAAAATCGTCGTGCTCGGCATCGTGGCGGCGCTGATTGCCGTGTTCATATTCTTCGCATTCGGAGTTGTGGACAACCTGTGGCTTGCGCTTGTGGGGCTGCTGATTGTCGCGGTGATCGCCTTCCTGTTCACTACGGTGGCGGCCAACGCGATTGCTATTGTCGGCTCGAACCCTGTCAGCGGAATGACGATAATGACCCTGATCCTGGCGAGCATCATACTCGTGGCCTGCGGTCTGAAAGGGACTGCCGGAATGGTGGCGGCTATGGTCATCGGAGGAGTCGTCTGCACGGCTCTCTCGGTTGCGGGAGCATTCATCACGGATCTCAAGGTCGGCTACTGGATTGGCACGACCCCGAAGAATCAGGAGACCTGGAAGTTCCTCGGCGTACTTGTGGCCGCAGCCACTGTGGGCGGCGTGATGATGGTTTTGAACCAGACCTACGGATTCACCGGTGAGAACGCCCTCGTGGCTCCTCAGGCGAACGCGATGGCGGCCGTGATAGAGCCGATGATGAACGGCGGGAACGCTCCTTGGCTGCTCTACGGGATTGGCGCGGCGATTGCCGTCGTGCTGACTCTCTGCAAGGTGCCGGCTCTGGCATTCGCCCTCGGTATGTTCATTCCGATTGACCTGAACCTTCCGCTACTCATCGGAGGAGCGATTTCGTGGTTCGTCGGAAGCCGCAGCAAGAAGGCGGAAGTGAACGCGGCCCGTCAGGAGAAGGGCACTCTCATCGCTTCCGGATTCATCGCCGGAGGTGCGCTGATGGGAGTGGTGAGCGCGATTCTGAAGTTCGCGAAAGTGGACTGGCACATCGGTGCTGACACGGTCTGGGCGCAGTATTGGGCCGAGCCTGTGGCAATCCTGCCTTATATCGCGATTATAGGCTATATGATACTTTCAAGCATGAAAACAGAAAATAAATGATATGGAAAAGTTGATTGACAGATTTCTGAGATATGTGGCCGTGGACACGCAGTCCGACGAGAGCAGTGACACCCAGCCGAGCGCCGCAAAGGAACTGAACCTTCTGCGTATGCTCCGCGATGAACTTGAAGAGATGGGAGTCGAGACGACGCTTGACGAATGGGGATATGTGATGGCGGTGATTCCGTCGAACATCAAAGATGAGAATGTGCCCGCATTGGGGTTCATCGCACACGTCGATACGTCTCCGGACGCTTCAGGTGCGGATATAAAGCCACAGATTATCGTGGGATATGATGGCGGCGACATTCCGCTCCACGGAGTGCCCGGTCTTGCCCTGAAAGTTTCGGATTTTCCGGAACTCGCCGGATATAAGGGACAGACAATCATCACCACTGACGGGACGACGCTGCTCGGGGCGGACGACAAGGCCGGAGTCGCGGAAATCATGAACGCGGTGCAGTACATCGTGGAACATCCGGAGTTCAAGCACGGGAAAATATGCATAGGCTTCACCCCTGACGAGGAAATCGGGCGCGGTGTGGTGAAATTCGATGTCAAGAGGTTCGGAGCTGAATATGCCTACACCATGGACGGCGGCGCAGTCGGAGAACTGGAATATGAGAATTTCAACGCGGCTTCCGCAACGGTGAAGATTCAGGGGCGCAACATCCATCCGGGATACGCCAAGGGCAAGATGAAGAACGCCATACTCATAGGAATGGAACTGAACGGACTTCTCCCTGTGGAGCAGAGACCGGAATTCACCGAGGGATATGAGGGATTCTTCCACATCGTCGGATTCACCGGGACTGTGGAGGAGGCGACGTTCACCTACATCATCCGCGACCACGACATGGATCTTTACGAGAAACGCAAGGCGATAATCCGGGACTGCGTGGACTTCATCAACGCAAAATACGGTGCGGGCACGGCAAGCGTGGAAGTCAGACACCAGTACTACAATATGCGCAAGCAGGTGGAACCGCACTACGAGATTGTCGAAACGGCGGTGAAGGCCATGGAGATGGAGAACATCAAGCCGAAAATCCAGCCTATACGCGGAGGTACGGACGGGGCGAACCTGTCATTCATGGGTCTCCCCTGCCCGAACATCTTCGCAGGAGGCCACAATTTCCACGGCAAGATGGAATATGTCCCGCTGGAGTCGATGGAGAAGGCCTCAAAGGTGATACTTAATATAATAAGCCTGTTCGCCGGACATCAGAGGTAGCCCGGGGTTCTGTACTCCGGGCATCAGCGGTGGTCTCAGTGCCGGTCCGCCGGGAAACCCCTGCACAAAAACTGCATCAATACAATGAAACTCAGTCACGCAATCGCGGCCGCGGCCGCAGTTCTCGCGCTGTGCGTCTCCTGCCGCAACTCCGCCGACAAACATTCTTTCCGGAACGCGGATCTGGTTTTCGTGAAGATACCCTCAGGCTACAGCCTGGACGAGGGTACGATGTCCGAAGCCATAGCCTCAGCCACCTCGGACTCGGACAGTTCCAAGATGACCGTCCACGTAGCCATACTCGAAGTCGCCGGTGATTCGACCTGGATTATCGACGCGACGATAAAGCGCGGGGTGGCCAGATACCCGCTCGACACTTTTCTCACGGACTTCAGGCTCAAGGACGGCAGCCTTCCGGTTCTTGCCGTCAAAAGGCCGGATGTCAGCGGTAGACAGGCCGCGCAGTTCGTGGAGAACGCCAAGAAATATATAGGCCTGCCGTATGATGTGCATTTCCTTCCGGACAACGGAGCGATGTACTGCAGCGAGCTGGTATATAATTCCTATGTCCTGCCGGACGGTGCCCATCTCTTCAGCGAACGTCCGATGAATTTCCTTTCCCCGGACGGGAAGATGCCGCAGTACTGGACTCAGCTTTTCGCGCTTCTGAATCAGGAAGTTCCGCAGGGCGTAATGGGGACAAACCCGCAGGATATGTCAGAAGAGCCGTCCCTGCGTGACGCCGGACGGCTCGATATCGACAAAGTATTTTAAAAGCCTGCTAAACCAGACCGGAGAAGCCCATGAAGGCCATCGCCATAATGCTGGCGGTCACAAGCGCAATCGGAATGCCCCGGAAGGATTTCGGGACATCGTTCAGCGCGAGGCTTTCACGGATGCCGGCGAAGAGAATCATCGAAAGGCCGTAGCCGACCGAGGTCGCGAAGGCATATACCACCGCCTCGCCGAGGTTCAGCATATGGGACGGAAGTCCGAAGGTGAACTCCTTGGTGACGACGATGAGAGCCACACCGAGGACGGCGCAGTTGGTCGTAATCAGCGGAAGGAAGATTCCGAGAGCCGAATAGAGCGACGGGCTGACTTTCTTGAGGACGATTTCGACCATCTGCACGAGAGCCGCAATCACGAGTATGAACACTATTGTCTGGAGAAAGCTCAGATCCACATTGCCGTTGAAGCTGTTAGGAAGCAGAAGATACCGGTTCAGCAGGTAGGTCACAAGCGTGGAAAGCGTGATGACGAAGCATACCGCACCGGCCATTCCGACCGCCGTCGAAAGTTTGTTGGAAACCCCGAGGAACGGACAGATTCCGAGGAACTGCGAAAGGAGGATATTGTTTACGAATATCGCCGATATGATGATTATTATATATTCCATAATTCCGGTCTCCCCTATTTTTTAGCGGTAAGTTTTCTGAAAAGGACTATGAGGTAGGCAAGAACCATGAACGCGCCCGGTGCAAGCACGAACACGAGTATGCCGTCGCCCGGAATGAACTTCCATCCGAATGCGGAGCCGTTGCCGAGAATCTCGCGCACGAGTCCGAGAACGGTGAGGGCGATTGTGAAGCCGAGTCCGATGCCGATGCCGTCGCAGGCCGACTCAAGGACAGTGTGCTTGTTGGCGAACGCTTCGGCGCGTCCGAGCACGATGCAGTTCACCACGATGAGCGGGATGAACAGGCCGAGAGTTTCGTATATCGCCGGGACATAGGCCTGCATTATGAACTGGAGCAGGGTCACGAAAGTCGCGATGATGACGATATATGACGGGATTCTCACTTTGTCCGGGATGAGTCCGGCAACTGCGGAAATCGCCATATTGGAAAGGATTAGCACGAACATCGTGGCGAGTCCCATGCTCATTCCGTTGATTGCGGAAGTCGTCGTCGCGAGGGTCGGGCACATTCCGAGAAGGAGCACGAATGTCGGATTCTCCTTCACAAGCCCGTTGATGACATATTTGAAATTACTCATTTTCTTTTCCTCCTTCATTTTTGTCCGCCTCTTCGGAGGCTATGGCCTTCGAAACTGAAACCGCAAGAGAGACGGCCTCGACATAGGCGCGTGAAGTTATTGTAGCGGCCGTAATCGCATCGATGTCGCCTCCGTCCTTCTTCACGGAAAGCTTCTTCGCGGACGGGTCGAGATTTCTGAACTGGTCGGCGAACGACGGTTCGGTGCATTTCGCGCCGAGACCCGGAGTCTCGCTGTGGGACAGCGTCTTGGTGTTATAGACGGTCCCGTCGTTCAGAACGCCCACCATAAGGCTGACCGGACCGCCGAATCCGCCGGCTGCGGACATCACCGCATATCCGAGGACATTGCCGGACTCGTCTGCGACTGAATAATAGGAATATTCCTTCCCGTCGAATCCGACGGACTTCTCTTCCGAAAGCGTCGCGAACGGGGGAAGAACCTCGCCTATCGCAGAATTGAGCTTGTCTGCGTTCGCCTTCTCGATCGGCGCCTTGGTGAGCGCATAGACACCTGCAAGCAGCGCGGAACTCACCACGCAGATGACCGTCAGACAGACGACCATATTCTTGAAAGTAGATTGCATTGCCATAGTCTATTTCCTCCCGTATTTCTTCTGATGGAATCCCTTGTTGATCAGAGGGACAGTCATATTCATTATGAGGATGGCGAAGGAGACTCCCTCCGGATACGCCCCGTAGTAGCGGATGAGCATCGTCAGAATGCCGATGCCGATGCCGTAGACGATTCCTCCGCAGTTGCTCATCGGCGAGGTGACATAGTCCGTCGCCATAAAGATGGCTCCGAGAAGCAGACCGCCGGTGAGAAGGTTGAAGGCGATGAAGTTGCCCACGCCCATCTCAGGGTTCTCGACAAGCCCGAGGACAAGCGCGAAGACCGCCACAGTCGCGAGAATGGAAAGGGTGATCCAAGGCTTGATGACCTTGCGGCAGAGAAGATAGACGAAGCCGGCGAGCAGCGCGATTGCCGAAAGTTCTCCGGCTGAACCGCCGCAGGTGTTGATCAGGAGCATTTTCCAGTCGAAGTTTCCGAGTGCGGATATGCCCTGCTCGTTGAGCACTCCTAGAAGTGTCGGTCCGGAAACCGCGTCGACACTGCCGAAGACTCCTGTCGGGGTGTATGCCCAGTCGGTCATATAGACAGGGAACGAAAGGAGCAGGAACACGCGAGCGGCGATTGCCGGATTGAAAACGTTCTGCCCGAGGCCTCCGAATGTCATCTTCACGACTCCGATTGCGATGACCGCACCGATTACGAGAACCCACCAAGGGCAGGAGACCGGAACGTTGAGCGCGAGGAGGATGCCCGTGACAACGGCTGAAAGGTCGGTTATCGAGATCGGCTTCCTGAGCAGGAACCTGTTGATGAGATACTCGATGCCGACACAGGAAACGACGCTGACCGCGAGCAGGAGGAGCTCCTTCCAGCCGTAGAGGAGGCAGGAGAGAATCACCGCCGGCATCAGCGCGATGATCACGTCCAGCATGAGCCTCCGGGTGGAAAGCTCGCTGTGGATGTGAGGTGATGGCGATACTATCTTGTTCATATTTCTTTGTTTTCTTTGATTGACGGTCAGATTCTATGGCGGTCGGACCGTCGGGATTGCTTCACGAAAGGCCTATTTCTTCGCGGCGGCGCGTCCGCGGATTATCTTTATCACGTCGCCTTTGGCGAGACGGATGATGTCCAGCAGCGGGATGTTCGCAGGGCAGGTGTAGAGGCAGCAGCCGCACTCTATGCAGTCCTGAACCGCGTTCGCCTCAAGTTCGTCCGTCATCCCGTTCCTCGCAAGCTTGTTCAGAAGGAACGGTTCGAGTCCCATAGGGCAGGCGTCCGCGCATTTCCCGCAGCGGATGCAGTTCGACTCCGGCTTCCTCGCCGTCTGTTCTTCAGTGAGATAGAGCAGGGATGAGGAGCCTTTCACCGTGCAGGCGTCGAGGTTGGAGACTGCCTTGCCCATCATCGGACCGCCGGAAACAATCTTCGCGGCCTGTTCCGGAACTCCTCCGGCATATTCCGCGATGTAGGAAAGCGGCATACCGATGCGGAAGAGGAAGTTGTGCTGACGCTCCTGCCCGAGGCAATCGCCCGTAATGGTCATCGTATTGGTAATCAGAGGCATATTCTTCTGAACGGCCTCATATACGGCGAGGGATGTGGCGACATTCTGAACCACCGCGCCGACATCTATCGGAAGCCCCATCGACTTCACTTCCCGCTTCATCACGGCGGCGATGAGCTGTTTCTCACCTCCCTGCGGGTATTTCTTCTTGAGAACCTGGACCTTTATTCCCTGATAATCAGCGGAAGACGCGGCAAGTTCGGAGACGGCCGCAGTCATCGCGGCAATCGCCTCGGGTTTGTTCTCCTCGATTCCGATTACGGCGGGACAGCCGCCGAGCACCTTCTTCATAAGGGCCGCGCCGATTACGATTTCACGGCTGCGCTCGATCATTATGCGGTTGTCGGAGGTGAGGTAAGGCTCGCACTCGGCCCCGTTGAGAATCAGGCAGTCGGCCTTCTTGCCCGGAGGCGGGCAGAGTTTCACGTGGGTCGGGAAGGTCGCGCCTCCGAGTCCCACGACTCCGTTGGACTTGATGCGGTCTATGATGAAGGCGTTGTCGGACGGGATTGCCGTCACGATGTCTTTCGAGTTGTCTATGCCGTCGGCCCAGACTTCTTCGTCAGCCACGGCTATCTCTATGTGCGTCATCCAGTTGCCCGCAAGGTCCTGACGCGGTGCAATGGACTTGACAGTTCCCGTCACCGGGGAATGCACGAAAGCGGAGATGAATCCGCCAGGCTCGGCGATCACCTGTCCGGTCTTCACTTCCGCGCCGACCTCGACTACCGGTTTCGCCGGAGCGCCGAGATGCTGCGCCATGGAGACCCAGACGGTTTTCGGAAGAGGCAGAACCTCAATTTTGCAGGATGCAGAAATCTTGCTGTCGTTCGGGTGTACGCCGCCGATGCCGAATGTTATCTTCTTGCTCATTGCTTCTCCTCCTTTACAACTTTTTCTTCAACAACGGTTTCAGCCGGCTTTGCAGGTGCTGCCGCCGGCTTAGGCTCGGCCTTCACCGCCGGCTTCGGGAAATTGACATCGTGGATGGCTCCCGTAGGGCATTCCAGCACGCATTTGCGGCAAAGCTTGCACTTGGTGAAATCTATGTAGGCGAGATTGTTTTCGACCGTAATGGCATCGTGAGGGCAGACTTTCGCGCACTTCCCGCAGCCTATGCAGGCGGCCTTGCAGGCCTTGCGCGCAACGGCGCCTTTGTCCCTGTTGACGCAGGAGACGAAAACGCGCATATTGCGCGGGCCCTTGTTCCTCAGCTCGATGATGTTCTTCGGGCAGGCCTTGACGCACGCCCCGCAGGCGGTGCACTTGTCCTGATTCACCTCCGGAAGTCCGGTTTCGGGATTCATGTGAATCGCGTCGAACTGGCAGGCGGCGACGCAGTCGCCGCAGCCGAGACAGCCGTAGGAGCAGCCCGTGTCCCCGCTGTAGAGGGAGGCCTTCACCCGGCAGGACTGCACTCCGTCATAGACGCTTGTCTTCGGGCGGTTGGCGCAGCTTCCGTTGCAGCGCACCACCGCCACCATCGGGGCTTTCTCCGCCACGGTCATTCCGAGAATGGCGGCGACCTTCTTCATTGTCTCGTTCCCGCCGACCGGACAGTAGTTGTTGTCGAGGTTCTCCGCCCCGACGCAGGATGTCGCGAATGCGCGGCAGCCGGCAAATCCGCAACCGCCGCAGTTCGCCCCCGGCATCACGGCCTCCACCTCGTCAATCCTCGGATCTTCCTCGACCTTGAATTTCTTGGCCACGAGAAAAATCGAGACCGAGAGCAGCAGACCGAGAACGGTGATGACTGCGACAGTCCAAATAATCGTGTTTACCATATCGTTGAATTAAATTTTTCAGTCCTTTATGACGAAAACGAACTCATTGTTGAGCCTGTCTCGCAACAATCTGATAATCAGATAGTAGAGAGCAACTCCGCCGATGGCTGCGAGACCTGTCCACAATTCGTTACCGATAACGGGGGACAAAGATAACACTAAAATCATTAAGATTATCAACGGAATCACATAAGATATCCACACAGCTTTCAAACCCATGGTCTGCTTGAGGGCGAGATTCACGATGTCGCCGACCTTCCGCTCGGAATACGGGTCCGTCGGCAGCATCACGACCTTGGTCTCATCTTCCGAGAATCCGCAGAGTCCCCTGGCGTGGCACTGCGAGCACGCCGATGAACGGACAATCTCGACAGATGTGAAATCCGGCGTAATCTCGACAATCCGTCCCTCGTGGAATATTTCTTTATCCGAGTTTTTCATATACCCTGCTTTTCAGTTTCAGTTCTCATTATCTGCGATTCAGTCCCGGACGTGCCATTTTCAAGGACATATCCCCGTCAGAAGCCGGGGTCGGAGAACTCGCCGCCGTCAAAACCGCCGGCGAAAGGCATTCCGGGATCAGGGAAGCCTCCCCCGGAACCCATTCCGTCCGGAGCCGCCTCCCGGTTCATTGCGGAACCGATGCCGTCGGCAAGATTGTAGGTGCTGTCGCTCTCGTCAACGAAACGGACTTCCTCGTGATGGAAGCGCAGAGGGATGTCGCAGACTTCGCCGTTACGGTGCTTGGCGATGATGAGCTGGGTCGCGCCTACCTCCTCGGCCGATGCCGCCATACCTTGATAGTCAAGACGATGGATAAAGAGCACCATATCCGCGTCCTGCTCGATGGAACCGGACTCGCGGAGGTCGCTCAGCTGAGGTCTGCGCCGGCTTCCGTCCCTCATCTCGGACTGGCGGGAAAGCTGGGAAAGGGCGATTATCGGAATCTGCATCTCCTTGGCCGTGGCCTTCAGGGTACGGGAAATCGCGGCGACCTCCTGCTCGCGCATCCCCCGGAGTTCAGCCGGACCCTGCATCAGCTGGAGATAATCGACAATCACGAGCTTGATTCCTTTCTGATTCACGAGCCGCTTCACCTTGGACCGGAATTCATTCACGGGAAGCGACGGGGTGTCGTCTATGTAGAGCGGAGCCTTGGTGAGTTCGGCGAGCTGTGTCTCAAGCTGAGTCCATTCATACGGTTCAAGCTTCACGCCGCCCTTGATTTTCGCGGCGTCAATCCTGGACTCCGAGGTCATCATTCGCTTTGCCAACTGGATGGTCGGCATCTCAAGGGAGAATATCGCCACCGGCACGTGGAACTGCACCGAGGCATTGCGTGCCACATTCAGTACAAAGGCAGTCTTTCCCACGGAAGGTCGTGCGGCCAGGATGATGAGGTCGGAAGGCTGCCAGCCCTGCGTGACCTTGTCCAGGGACGCGAACCCGGACGGCACTCCGCTCAGCCCCGGGTGCTCCTGCGCATTCTGCAGAGCCTCCATCGCCTCGTTTATGGCGCTGCCGATCTGCTGCGCCTCGCGTTTCGTGTTGCTCTGTATGGCTTTGAAGACCTCGGTCTGAGCCATATCCATGAGATTGTCGACATTGACCGAATCCTTGTAGGCCTCCTGAAGCACCTTGTAGGATGCCGTTATCAATTCCCTCTGGATGCATTTCTCCTTGAGAACCTTGATGTTGTATTCGATGTTCGCCGCAGAGGCGACCCTCATCGACAGCTGCACCAGAGCGGGCGCGCCCCCCACGGCGTCGAAATTCTCCTGAAATTTCAGCTTCTGCGAAACGGAAATCACGTCAAGCGCGATGTGCTCGTTCACGAGAGCCGTCATCGCTTCGAAAATCATTCTGTTCTTCTTGGAATAGAAGCATTCGGGCTTCAGTTCGCCCATCGCCTCATCGACGCAGTTGGGTTCAATCAGCAGCGCTCCGAGGACAGCCTCCTCGACATCAAGAGCTTGAGGCGGTTTGTTTCCCATCTCAAGCCCTAAATTGTCAAGATTGATGTCTGAAGCCTTCCGTCTGCCGGTTCTCGGTTTCCGTTCTTCAGCCATGGTATGTAAGGTCTTAAAAGTTTCGCCTACTGCTCAAAATCCGGATTCACCAGAATCCTTCCGCAATACTCGCAGATGACGAGCTTCTTGTTGGAGGCGATGTCTATCAGCTTCTGCGGAGAGATTGTGCTGAAGCATCCGCCGCAGGAGTTGCCGTCATAGATTCCGACGACGGCGAGATGGTTTTTGCAGCTCTCGCGTATGCGTTCGTATGCGCTCATGGTTCTCGCGTCAATCTTTCCGGCGCAGGCCGCCCTCTTCGTCTGAAGCACGGCTTCGTCTTTGGCGGTGGATTCCACGATGGAGGCGAGTTCATCCTTTTTCGCGGCGAGGTCATCGTTGCGCACGGCTATCTTCTCCTTGATAAGCTCGGCTTCCGTCTTCTTGTCCATAATCTTCTCCTTCGCCTCCCCGATGTTCTTCTCGGCGATCTGGCGGAGCAGTTCCTGGTTTTCTATCTCCTTGTTGATTGAATCGTACTCACGGCTGTTTGAAATGTTCTCGAGCTGTGAACGGTATTTTTCAATCTGCATGTCGCACTCCACGATATTGTGCTTGTTCCCGGCTATCCCTTTGGTGAACTCCTCAATCAGCGACGCGACATGTGCGGACTTGGCCTTGAGATCCTCGATCTCGTTCTCAAGTCTCTCGACCTCCATCGGAAGCTCGCCCCTGAGCTGGACTATCCTGTCAATCGCGCAGTCAGTCTGCTGAAGATTGTAGAGAGCCTTGAGCTTTTCCTCGACACTGACATCCGAATCCGCGAAATTTTTCCGGATTGACACGAATGTCTCGTGACGGTCAATCGGAGTCTCGATTTTCTTTGTTTTCTTTGTTGTAGCCATATCGCTTAGAAATAATATATCGGGTTGGTGTAATCAATTCGCGTAATGCGAACTGCAAAGGTATGAAAATTTTTCTGAATCAAGGAAAATAAAATATCAACAATATCCGCTTCGCTTTCATAATGTCCGACGTCCATGATGACGAAGCCTTCCGGAGTGAAGAAATGGTGATATGATATGTCGCCGCACAGGTAAAGCTGCGCGCCCGCCGAACGGGCCTTCGCAATCAGCGACGAACCGGAGCCCCCGCAGGCCGCCACTCGTCTCACCATAAGTCCCGGCCACAGCCGCGACGATTTCACGACAGGGATGCGGAACGCAGCCTTCACCGTCCCCACAATCTCCTCCACCGGCACAGGCTCCGGCAGATTCCCCACAATTCCGAGCCCGTATTCACATTCCGGAGAGGAAACGGCCCTGTCAGGGTCGAGAATCGACACGTCCTCAAGGGAAAGTCTCCGCGCCATGGCCCAGCTGACCCCGCCGACGACCTTGTCGGCGCTCGTGTGGGCGGAATAGACCGCGATTCCGGCCCGTATGGCTTTCATCACCGCAAGTCCCGTCAAATCGTCCGGGGTTATCCGCTTCAGCCCGCCGAATATCAGCGGGTGGTGCGTCACGACGAGGTTGGCTCCGCATTCCGCCGCCTCGTCAATAAGTTCCGGAGTGCAGTCGAAGCCGAGGAGCACACCGGTCACCACGGCATTTCCGTCTCCCACGCAAAGCCCGCTGTTGTCCCAGCTTTCCTGCACGCTCTCCGGGGCGAACCCCCGGATCACATCAATCACATCGCGGACAGTAACCGGTCCGCCGTTTTCATTTTCCGTATACATATGTTCCCGTTTATCAAATCCGGAGGGGGATGCGTTGAAAGGATGAGGCACAACGCAGCGGTCCGCTTTTCAGCGCATCCCCTCCAATATCTCCACAAGCTGCTCACGAATGGACAGCAGCGACTCCACCACGCGGAATTTCCTCTCGGCCCCCTTCCTGTCCTCCAGAAGCCTCTTGGCCGCACCCTCGACGGTCAGCCGTTCCGTCTTCAGAAGAAACTGGACAAGCCTGAGGGTCATTATGTCCTCGGGGCTGTAAATCCTGTTGCCCTTGGCATTACGCAAAGGCCGGATGAACTTCGGGAACGAGTCGCTCCAGAACCTCACGGTGGAGGTGTTCTCCCCGAGTTCACGGGCGACCTCGCCAATCGTGTAACATATCTTTTCCATATCTGACTCCTATTTGGAATGTACGCTGAAGCCCGGTGTCCGGCGGCTCAGTCCATCGACTGGCGGGTGTTCGTCGAGATGGTCATCATATTGAAATATTCCTCCGGAGTCACCGACGCGAAGAAATGGTTCACCGGATTGAGGACCGCGGTGTCGCGCAGCACTTCGTAGTGGAGATGCGGGGCGTAGGCGTTGCCGGATATTCCCACACGTCCGATGACCGTGCCCCTGCGCAGTCTGGCACCTTTGCTGACATTGATTGCGGACAGATGGGCGTAACGAGTCCTGTAGCCGCCGTCATGGCTGATTTCCACCACATTGCCCTGCCCTTTCATCGAGCGTGTCACTCCGGTCACATTTCCTTCGGCGGCGGCCAGGACAGGTACATCGGCCTCCGAGATTATGTCAAGCCCGGTGTGGGGCGTGGCCACCTTGTAATAGGGATTTATCCTGTCGCCGACCGAAGCCCCGATCTGCGCATAGGACAGAGGGGCTATCGGAGCATGCACCGGAGGAATCACGGCGGACTCCGAAGATACGGCGGCGAGTGCGCGCTTCATATTCTCCTCAACCCGTATGGCCCTGAGTGACAGAGAATCGATCCTGTGCTCCGTGAATTTCTCCATGTCCCTGTCCGGAATCGTGTCCAGGCCGCCGGGAAACGCGAAGGACGGATTGAGGTCGATTCCCGGAGAATCGGTGAGGAAAATCTCGCGATAAATCCGGTTGTCACGCCCGGAGAGCATCCTGATTTCTGCGGAAAGCATGCCGCTCTTCTCTTCGAGCGCCGGGAGCTGCGACTCGTAGGCTCTGTTCTGCCGTTTGAGCGCCGCTTCGGTCTTCGTGTTGAAAAAGAGCGAGAAAAGCAGGTAGAACACTATGGTCAGGGAGAGCGAAAGCAGCGCGAACGACAGAACCGCGACTCCCAGCTTTCTGAAAGTCAGACGTTCCTTTTTCATATCAAGGCTGTCAATGTCGAATTCGTACCTTCTTTTCATTTCCCGGACTCTACTTTCTTTTTCTATGTGTCGGATGAATCACGACGCGCTGTGCGGAGGACTCGGAGACCTGGGCCATGGTGGCATATTCCTCCATCGTCATATCGAGATCCATATAATTCATCGGATTGGTCGGACGACCCTTGTATATCACTTCATAATGGAGGTGGGGGCCCGTCGATTTCCCGGAATTTCCGATATTTCCTATGTTCTCCCCTCTTTTGATCTCCATTCCTTCGGCGACATTCACGAAACTCAGATGGGCGTAGCGGGTCTTGTAGCCGAATCCGTGGTCAATGATTATCTGATTTCCGTAGCCCCGTACGCTGAAGCTCACGCTTTCCACGACTCCGTTTCCGGTGGCATAGACCGGATAGCCGACATTCGCGGCGAAATCGAGACCGTGATGGAAGGCCGGACGGTGATATTTCGGGTCGATCCGTCCTCCGAAACGGCTCGACAGATGATATTTCGTCCTGTCCGGATTGATCGGGGGGATAATCGGGACGCAGGACGCCATATTGCCGGCCTGCTTCGCCAGACGCTCGACCTCGTCGTAGGACTTCGACTGGATGTAGGCCTTCTTGAGAAGCACATCCGTGTGCACGACGGCATTGCGGAAACCTGCGTTATAGTCCGGATCATCAAGCCACAGGTAGCGGTTGGCGCCCGAGAACCCCGCGTTCCTCGCCTCCGGGGATATGCGGCTCATTCCCAGAACCGTGCGGTAGATGTCATCGTCACGCATCTGGAGGGCGGTGAGACGTGCGTCATAGTCCCGGATGGCCGTCCCGAGCAGTTCGACCTGGGAAAGAAGCTCGGCATTCCGTTTTTTCAGCAGCGTGGTCTTGGGCAGCTCCACGTGCAGGACATCGGTCAGAATCCAGAGGTTCAGCAACGCCGTCAGACTGCTCAGGACGATTATGGAAACGGCACGGAACGCCCTCCTTTTCGCATTGCTGCGATCCACTTCGTAGGAGAGGGTTTCCGAGTTGAAAACATATTTTTTAAGACCGGACATCGTGCAAATATACACATTTTTGAGAAAAAAGTCGTACTTTTGTCGGTTCGATTCGACTTGGCCGCCGGCAAAGCCGCCGGTGCGCCGGGTTTGACTCGGCTCGAAAACAAACCGGTCCGGAAATAAAACAGAACAGATATCATGACATCGAAGGAAATCAGGAAAGCCTACCTCGACTTTTTCGCTTCAAAGGGACACACGATTGTGCCGTCCGCACCTATGGTCGTGAAGAACGACCCCACTCTAATGTTCACCAATGCCGGGATGAACCAGTTCAAGGACTGGCTTCTCGGAAACAGCCCCGCTCCGTTCCCGCGGGCGACGGACAGCCAGAAATGCTTGAGAGTCAGCGGAAAGCATAACGACCTTGAAGAGGTCGGACACGACACCTATCACCACACGATGTTCGAGATGCTGGGAAACTGGAGTTTCGGAGACTACTTCAAGAACGAGGCGATAGACTGGGCGTGGGAGCTGCTGACCGAGGTCTATAAGATTGACAGGGACAGGCTCTATGCGACGGTCTTCGAAGGTTCGGCCGAGGACGGGACATCGCTCGACACCGAAGCCCGCGACCGCTGGCTCACCCACCTTCCGGCCGACAGGGTGCTGCTCGGAAACAAGCACGACAATTTCTGGGAAATGGGCGACACGGGTCCCTGCGGCCCATGTTCGGAGATTCACGTGGATCTCCGCGACGACGATGAGCGCAAGGCGGTGCCGGGAGCCGAACTCGTGAACAAGGGACATCATCTGGTGATTGAAATATGGAATCTCGTGTTCATGCAGTACAACCGCAAGGCCGACGGCTCGCTCGAACTCCTGCCGCACAGGAACGTGGACACGGGAATGGGCTTCGAACGCCTCTGCATGACGCTTCAGGGCAAGCAGAGCAACTATGACACCGACGTTTTCACCGGGATGATCCACAGAATCGAGGAACTTTCGGGAAAGAAATACGGGGTTGAAGAGAAGACGGACATAGCGATGAGGGTGATTGCCGACCACATCCGCGCAATCTCGTTCTCCATCGCCGACGGCCAGCTCCCATCAAACGTGAAGGCCGGCTATGTCATCCGCCGCATACTCCGCCGTGCAGTGCGCTACGGCTACACTTTCCTCGGCTTCAACGAGCCGTTCCTCTGCCGTCTCGTCGGCCAGTTGGTGAGCGACATGGGAGAGTTCTACCCGGAAATCGCGCTCCAGCAGAGCCTCATAGAGAAAGTAATCAAAGAAGAGGAGCTTGCGTTCCTCCGCACCCTCGACAGGGGCATCCGGCTGATTGAGAGCATTATGGAGAAATGCTCCGGCACCAAGGTCATCAAGGGCGAGGACGCTTTCACGCTCTACGACACCTTCGGATTCCCGATTGACCTGAGCGAGCTCATAGCTTCCGAGAAGGGATATGCCATCGACCTTGAAGGATTCGAGGCTGAGCTGCAGAAGCAGAAGGACAGGGCGCGCAACGCCACGGCGAACGAGTTCGGCGACTGGATTGAGTTCCACCACTGCGACAGCGTCGAGTTCCTCGGCTACGATTTCACGGAGATTGACGGGGCGCTGCTCGCACGCCACAGGACAGTGAAACAGAAGAACAGGGAGATGATCCAGCTCGTCTTCGACCGCACTCCTTTCTACGGAGAGATGGGAGGACAGGTCGGCGACACGGGATATATCGAGTCCGAAAACGGTGAAAAGGTGAAGATTCTCGACACCGTGAAGGAGAACAACCTGACGATACACATCGCCGAGAAACTTCCGGAGAACTGCGCGGGCAGCTTCCGCCTCGTCGTCGATGCGGCGCGCAGGCGGAGAATCGAGAACAACCACAGCTGCACCCACCTTCTCCATCAGGCTCTCCGCGAGATTCTCGGGACGCACGTGGAGCAGAAAGGCTCGTTCGTGAACGATGACTATTTCCGCTTCGACTTCTCACATTTCGAGAAGCTTTCCGACGAGCAGATCGATATGGTGGAGAAAAGGGTCAATGAACTGATCCGCTGCAACTTCCCGCTCATCGAGAAAAGGGACGGGACAATGGAGGACGCGAAGGCTATGGGGGCTATGGCGCTGTTCGGGGAAAAATACGGCGACCGCGTCCGCATCGTGCGCTTCGGAGACTCCGTGGAGCTCTGCGGCGGCTGCCACACCCCGGCGACCGGCAACATAGGTTTCTTCAAGATTGTTTCGGAGAGCGCCATCGCCGCCGGAATGAGACGGATCGAGGCCAAGACGGGACTCGCCGCCGAGAATGTGGTGGATGCGATGGAGAACGCCCTGCGTGCGGCGAAAGCCCTGTTCAACAATGTACCTGACCTCGCCGGAGCCATCCACAAGCTCATAGACGAGAACGACGGCTTCAAGAAGGAGATTGAGAACATCGCGAAAGAGAAAGCGGCTGCGTTCAAGAGGGTTCTGCTCGACAGCGCGAAAGATGTCAACGGAGTCAAGGTGGTCGTCTTGAGGAAGGGCGCTGACCCTGTGATGCTGAAGAACGCGGCGTTCATGCTCCAGAAGGAAGCCGAGAACCTCGCCGTCCTCGCGGCATACGAGCACGAGGGCAAGCCTCAGCTGCTCGTGATGTACTCAGCCGACCTCGTCGCCAAGGGTCACAACGCCGGCAACGACGTGCGCACCGCAGCCAAGGCGATACTCGGCGGAGGCGGCGGACAGCCGGGTCTCGCCACCGCCGGCGGCAAGAACGCCGCAGGTCTCGATGAAGCGATTGAGATCCTCCTTGGCAACATCAAGTAATCTTTAAGCATAAAATAAGTTGAACGATAAAGAGAGTTCAGGTATTTTTATAAACAACTGAAAGAAAGGGATTTGATAAAGAGATGAAGAACAAGGCGCACGAGGAGTTGAAACCGCAGCAACCTCACGGTTGTGAGGATTTCGACGACGAGCGCAACGCAGTTATTCGCTCTTTTGCAAATCCCGCCAAAAGATGAAGAAACTCGACCGGTTCATACTCAAGTCCTTCGTGATGCCCTTTATCGCAATCCTCCTGATTGTGATATTCATCCTCATGATGCAGTTCCTCTGGCTCTACATCGATGAGCTTGTGGGCAAAGGATTGAGTATGAAAGTCATACTCGAGTTCATGATGTGGGGGGCCTGCACGCTTCTTCCGCTCTCGCTGCCGCTCGCGACCCTGCTTTCGGCGATGATGACGCTCGGAAACTTCGCGGAAAGCAACGAGCTGCTGGCGATGAAGGCGGCGGGAATCTCCCTGTCCCGCGTCCTGCTGCCGGTCGGCACGGTCTGCCTGGCGGTCAGCATCGGGGCGTTCTTCATCGCGGACGACCTCATTCCGGTCGCATATAACCAGATATACACCCTCCGGGAAGACATCGGCAAGACGAAAGAAGAAATCAAAATCCCGACAGGCACGTTCTATGACGGCATCGAGGGGTACATCCTGCGCGTCGAGGACAGGGACGACAAGACCGGCGTGATGCACAAGGTGATGGTCTACAACCACACGGGGCACAAGGGCAACACCAGCGTGACAGTGGCCGACTCGGCGAAGATAACGATGTCCAAGGACAAGAGCTACCTCATTTTCTCGCTCTACAGCGGTTCAAATTTCGAGGAGAGCAACACCAAGAAGTACCGCGACACGACCCTGCAGCTCCAGGAAATCGAGTTCGAAAGGCAGCAGATCATCATCCCGCTGGAGAACTACGCCTTCCAGAAGTCGGATTCCGCAAGATACGGAGATCAGGTGAAGTCAATGAGTCTCAAGGAATTGAGCTACGGAAAAGACTCCATCGGCGGAATCAACGAGGCGGCCCGCGCCGAAAATGTCAAGTCGGTCAACGGCTACCGTTCCGGTCTGCGCTACTACAATCAGCTTGACACTTCGTCCCGCTCGAGAATCACCGTCCCGTTCAATCCGGAGGACATCGGACGGTTTGACGACATCGACTCGGAGATACACGCCGTGGAAAACGCCATCCGCAAGGCCGAGGACCTTCAGAGCACGCTTTCCATGTACGCGAGCGACACCGGCTACCACACGAGGATTCTGAGAAATATCGACATCGAAATCCTCAGCAAATTCGCCCTCTCGCTCGCCTGCTTCATATTCTTCCTCATCGGGGCGCCGCTCGGGGCGCTCATACGCAAGGGCGGTCTCGGCACGCCGGCGATCATTTCGGTACTGTTCTTCGTAGCCTATTGGGTCATAGACATTTCCGGAAAGAAACTCGCCCGCGACGGAGCAGTGTCGCCGGAACTTGGAGTTTTCATATCAAGTTACATACTCTTCCCGACGGGAGCGTTCCTGACCTGGAAGGCGGTGAACGATTCGACGCTGTTCAATGTTGACAACGTCAAAAGCAGATTAAGAAAAATCAAGGCAAAATTCATGGGAATATTCAAAAAGACAAGAATCGTCTATATGGGTACGCCGGAGTTCTCTGTGGCGCCGCTCGACAGGCTCATAAAGAAAGGCTATGATGTCGTGGGCGTGGTGACCGTCGCCGACAAGCCTTCGGGACGCGGACTGAAGATGAACGAGAGCGCGGTGAAACAATACGCCGCCGCCCACGGGATTCCGCTGCTGCAGCCCGTCTCGCTGAAAGACGAGGCTTTCCTCGAGGCTCTCAAGGCTTGGAAGCCGGATCTCTTCGTGGTGGTGGCGTTCAGAATGCTGCCGGAGTGCGTCTGGAGCATTCCGAAGCTCGGGACTTTCAATCTGCACGCGGCTCTTCTCCCGCAGTACCGCGGCGCCGCACCGATAAACTGGGCCGTAATCAACGGAGAAAGCATGACCGGAGTCACCACGTTCATGATTGACGCAGGGATGGACACCGGAAAAATAATGTACCGCGAACAGTGCCCGATTCTTCCGACGGACACCGCCGGGGACGTGCACGACAAGCTGATGGCGCTCGGGGCGGATCTGGTGGAGCAGACCGTGGAGTCCATCATCGAGGGCAGCGTCGAATTCCGCATACAGAAAAGTTTCATCCAAGGTTCGGAAGTCCTTCGTCCCGCTCCGAAGATTACAAAGGAAATGTGCCGCATCGACTGGAACCGCAGTACGGCGGAGGTTTACAACTTCGTCCGCGGACTCAGTCCGTACCCGACGGCCTACACTGAGATTCAGCGCGAAGGCGGAGAGCCTGTGACGCTCAAGATTTTCTTCGGGGAAAAGATTGTCGGAGAGAAGTTCTCCGGAATCTGCCCTGCTGGAGCCGCTCCGGGACAGATTGTCAGCGACGGGAAGACCTTCCTCGCCATCGCAACGGCCGACGGTGCGCTCTCGGTCACCGATCTTCAGCTGTCGGGGAAGAAACGGATGGACGCGAAGAATTTTCTTCTCGGATTCAGGGACATACAGTCTTATCGGGTGACAGGTTATCCGGAGGCGTGACAGGTGACGGCGTTTGGAAGCGATGGAAGAAATAGTCCTGTTGGCTGACGGGGATTTCCCCCGTACCGGATATCCGCTTCTGCTGCTCGGGAAGGCGGAGGCCGTGGTCTGCTGCGACGGTGCGCTTGTGAAGTACCTTGAATTCAGCGGAGGCAAGGCGCCGGCTGCCGTTGTGGGGGATATGGACACGCTTCCGGATGAACTGAAGAAACGCTTCGCCGACATAATCGTGAAATACGACGAGCAGGATTACAATGACCTCGCCAAGGCCGCAAGATATGCTCTGGAGGCATTCCCGGAGGTGAAAAGGGTTCATATTCTCGGAGCGTCGGGAGGACAGGAGGATCTCACGATAGGGAACTTCGGGATTCTGATGGAACTCGGGGCAAGTCATCCTGACATCGCGTTCGACATGATTTCGGATTACACAAGCGCATTCCCCCTCGGCGACAGCGGCATATTCTGCTGCGGAGAGGGACGCACGGTTTCCGTATTCTCCCCCGACCCGACGCTGCGCATATCTTCACAGGGTCTCGCGTGGCCGCTCGACGGGGTATGCTTCGACAACTGGTGGAAAGGGATACGCAACCGCGCCACGCAGGACCGCATATCACTCAGTTTCAATCATCCCGCGCCCGTGCTCATAATACTGAACTGAATCCGGCGCGACTTTAAATGACACAATTATGGAAAACAACGCTTATTTTCCCAAAACCCAGGACATCGAGAAGGCTTCGGAAAAGCTGAAAGAGATTCTCACGCCCACTCCGCTCCAGCTGAACGCCCATTATTCGGCGAAGTTCGGCTGTGATGTCTTTCTCAAAAGGGAAGACCTCCAGATGGTGCGCTCCTACAAAATCCGGGGGGCATACAACAAAATCCGCTCGATCCAGCCGGACGTGCTCAAATACGGCATAGTCTGCGCATCGGCCGGCAACCACGCGCAGGGCGTGGCGTTCTCCTGCAACAAGCTGAAAATCATGGGTTCGATTTATATGCCGGTGACGACGCCGAGGCAGAAAATCGAGGCCGTGAGCATGTTCGGGCAGGAATATGTGGACATAGTCCTCACCGGAGACACATTTGACGAGGCTAACGATGCGGCGATAAAATATGCGCAGCGCAGCGGAAAAACCTTCATCCCCCCGTTCGACGACGAGAAAATCATCGAGGGGCAGGGGACGATAGGATATGAAATCACGCAGCAGGCGGACGGGCCGCTCGACTTCATCTTCATCCCGATTGGAGGAGGCGGGCTGGCGTCCGGAGTGGGGGCATACCTGCATCAGATCTGGCCGGAGTGCAAGATTATCGGAGTCGAGCCGGCCGGAGCGGCGAGCATGAAGGCGTCGATTGAGGCCGGGCATGTGGTGGATCTCGAGCACATCAACAAGTTCGTGGACGGAGCCGCGGTGAAGAAGCCGGGCAAACTGACCTACGCGATATGCAGGGACATTCTGGACGACATCATCGCCGTTCCGGAGGGCGCCGTATGCTCCACGATAATCGAAATGTACAACAAGAACGCGACCGTGGTGGAACCGGCAGGAGCGCTTTCTGTGGCGGCTCTGAGGTTCTGCCCGGACAGAATCAAGGGGAAAAGGGTCGCATGCATCATCTCCGGAAGCAACAACGACATAACCAGGATGGAAGAAATCCGCGAGCAGAGCCTCGTCTATGAGGGGCTCAAGCACTACTTCATCGTGAATTTCCCGCAGAAGGCCGGAGCGCTGCTGACCTTCATCCGCGACATCATCGGCCCGTCCGACAACCTGGTCTATATCCAATATATCAAGAAGACGAACAAGGAGGAGGGTCCGGCGCTCATCGGAATCGAGGTGGCGGCAAAGGAGGACTACGATGCTCTCATCCGCCGGATGGAGGCGCACGGAGTTTCCTACGAGTACATCAACCAGAACAACAGGTTGTTCGAGATGCTCATCTGACGTGGCGGGCGGAACAGTCGGATTCCCCGACGGTTTCTCAGAGCCTGCCGGATTCCTCTATGGCTTTTCAGAGCCTGCTGAATTCCTCGATGGCCTTCCCGAGAATGAAGACCGCCCTCTGCAGATCATTCTTGTTCAGGACATAAGCCAGCCTGACCTGATTTTTCCCAAGCAACGGGTCAGAATAGAATCCTGCCGCCGGAGCCATCATCACGGTCTCGCCCGTGTGGTTCTCCGGCGTTTTTCCGTCCCTGTAGCTGAAGTCGGAAAGACACCACGCGCAGAATTTCTCCGCATCATCCACAGGCAGTTTCGCCACGGTGTAGAACGCGCCCATAGGAACTGGAGTATAGCACCCCGGAATGCGGTTCACCCCGTCAATCAGACACTTCCTCCTTTCCACATATTCATCGTACATTTCCCGCGAGTACTGTTCCGTCCCCTCGATCGAGGCTTCCGCCACAATCTGTCCGAGCAACGGCGGGCTGAGACGGGCCTGGCAGAATTTCATCACGGTCTGACGCACCTCGGCGTTCTTCGTGATGAGCGCGCCTATGCGGACTCCGCATTCGGAATAGCGCTTCGATACGGAGTCGATCAGCACGACATTCTCCTCGATTCCCTCGAGGTGCATGGCGGAGATGTAGGGTGAGCCGGTGTAGATGAATTCACGGTACACCTCATCGGAAAAAAGGTAGAGATTGTATTTTTTGACGAGATCCCTGATCTGGTTCATCTCCTTCTGCGTGTACAGATAGCCGGTCGGATTGTTCGGGTTGCAGATCAGTATGGCTTTCGTGCGTTCGTTTATCAGTTCCTCGAATTTCTCCACCTTCGGCAGACAGAAGCCCTCTTCTATGGTCGTGGTGACGGCGCGGATGACGGCTCCGGCCGAAATTGCGAACGACATGTAATTGGCATACGCCGGCTCGGGCACGATTATCTCGTCTCCCGGATTGAGGCAGCTCATGAACGCGAAGAGCACCGCCTCGGAACCTCCGGCGGTGATTATGATTTCATCGGGATGAAGTTTGATCTGGTAGCGTTCGTAGTAGCCGACCAACGCCTCACGCAGAGACCTGTAGCCCTGGGAGGGGGAATATTCAAGAGTCGTCCTCCCGACATCTTTCAGTGCGTCCAGAGCTTTCTGCGGAGTAGGCAGGTCCGGCTGTCCTATGTTCAGACGATAGATTTTCACTCCGCGTTCCGCAGCGTCATAGGCCAGCGGAGCCAGTTTGCGAATCGGGGATTCCGGCATTTCAATGCCGCGCTGAGATATCTGGAGGTGTCTGTTGCTGTCCATATCCTTGCTGTTTTTCGATGTTCAGACATGCGTCCGGCATGTTTCCGATAAAGGTAGGTAAAATTTCCCGTTTCACGCCCGCGACAGTTCAAAAATTTTCTCGGCGCAGTTGATTCCGTCGAGAGCGGAGGAGACTATCCCGCCGGAATAGCCCGCACCCTCCCCGCAGGGGAAAAGTCCCGGGAGCTGCGGATGCTGAAGCGTTTCAGCCGCACGGGGGATGCGCACGGGGCTGGAAGTCCGGGACTCCACGCCGAGAAGAAGCGCATCGTTGGTGTAGTAGCCGCGCATTTTGTTCCCGATTTGCGGGAAGGCGTATTTCAGACGAAGGCGGACATGCTCCGGAAGCAGTTCGTGGAGCGGCGCGGGAATCACGCCGGGATGGTAGGAACTTGCAGGAAGATTAGCCGAAAGCACGCCACGGCAGAAGTCCATCATCCGCTGACCGGGCGCGGCGAAAGGGTTCACGCGTCCTTCCTTTCCGGTTTCCGGACCACGGAGACTGTTCCGAGGCGCATTCTGGCGCGCCTTCTGCGCCCAGTCATAGACAGAACGCTCCACATCCCTTTGGAATTTCAGCAGCGATAGCGGGTCTGACGCCGGATACTCCGGGATATCTCCGGGTTCCACGCTCACCACCACTCCGGAGTTCGCCCATTTCGAGTTGCGGGCCGAGTTCGACATCCCGTTCAGAACAGTTTCACCATCCTCCGTCGATGACGGGACGAGAATGCCTCCCGGACACATACAGAACGAAAACACCCCGCGTTCCTCGATTTGTGTCACGAAGGAATATTCCGCCGCCGGCATGAAAGGCTGGTATTTCCCGTGATACTGAATCCTGTTTATCAGCGACTGGGGATGCTCCACCCGGACTCCGAGCGCGAAGCCCTTCGCCTCAAGCGCCCAGCCTTTCGAGTTGAAGAGTTCGTAGATGTCCCGCGCCGAATGCCCCGTGGCGAGAATCACCTGCTTTGCGGAATATGCCGTCGAAGAGCCGTCGGGATTCCGGGCGACGACGGTGCAGCCTCCCCCGGGAGACGGGGATATGTCCGTGATGCGAGACTCGAAATGATATTCCCCTCCGTGTTCTACGATGCATTTGCGTATGTTCTCGACGACGGAGGGAAGACGGTCGCTGCCTATGTGCGGATGTGCGTCGGTCAGGATGGACTCGGACGCGCCGAAACGCACGAACTGGTGCAGAACCTCACGGATGTCCCCGCGCTTGGACGATCGGGTGAAAAGTTTTCCGTCGGAAAATGTGCCGGCTCCGCCCTCTCCGAAACAGTAGTTCGAATCCGGATTGACTGCCCCCTTGTCCGAAAGCTTCGCCACGTCGAACTTGCGGGCGTGCACATCCTTCCCCCTCTCTATTATCACCGGCTTAAGCCCGCGCATAAGCAGGTGCAGGGCGGCGAACATTCCGGCAGGGCCCGCTCCCGCGACAATCACAGGCTCAGCATTCCGTACATCCTCATATTCGGGAATTTCGTAGCATTCAAGCCGTTCCGAAGCCGTGCACACCTGATAGCGGCAGCGGTAAGTCACGTCGCCCCTCGCGTCAATCGAACGGCGCACGAGCCTGCACTCCCCCACCGCCTTCGGCCCGACTCCGAGAGCCTTGGCCGCAGCGGCTCTCAACTCCTCGTCAGATATTTCCTTTCCGACCCTGCAGGTCAATTCAATTTCCTTCATTTTAACGCTTACTAA
>CAVEDD010000007.1:0-18559 GCA_963614515.1 Treponemataceae bacterium
GCCATTTCACAAGTTCAAAATCCTGTCTGTGAGGCAGAAGCGGGTTCTTCGCGTAGATTCTGCCCGCCACCTGATAGACACCTGTGGTCTCCGGAAGGACGGTGGTCTCGTACTTCACGATGC
Source organism: Treponemataceae bacterium (assembly GCA_963614515.1). Classification (GTDB taxonomy): domain Bacteria; phylum Bacteroidota; class Bacteroidia; order Bacteroidales; family UBA932; genus Cryptobacteroides. The sequence continues at coordinate 124 of CAVEDD010000007.1, forward strand.
CGTCGTTCACCTCGACCGGAGTGCAGCCGCACTTCTCCACGATGTGCATCCTGTTCTTCGCGTCCTGAGTCGCGAAGAGGAACTCGACCCCGATTTCGGACGGGTCAAGGTCTCCGATGTTGAGAACCGCGTCCGCCTTGTATTCGTGACCGATGGAGACATTCCCGGCGGCGCTATCCGGCTTGTTCACCGAGATGACCTCGACCCTCCCCCATGCTCGGCGCATGTGCTTCTTCCACGAGGCAATCTCGCGGGCGACCTTGTAGTCGTCGGCGATGAGGGACTCGTAGCGCGCGGACTGAGGGTTGTAATACTGGTTCACATAATCGGTGAGCATCCTGTTCGTGGTGAAGTTGCAGGCGACCTGGGCCACCGTGTTCTTCACATATTCAATCCACGAAGCGGAGCGTCCCGTCGCGGGATCCCTGTGGTAGAATGTCGGGGCGATTTCGTTCTCTATAATCGTGTAAATCGTCGCCGCGTCGAGTTCGTCCTGATAGTTCTGGTCGTCGTAGGTGCGCTCCATAGGCAGCGCCCAGCCGCAGCCCGGCTTGTAGCCCTCGACCCACCATCCGTCAAGCACGGAGAAATGCATCACGCCGTTCATCGCGGCCTTCTCGCCGGACGTTCCGGAGGCCTCGAGCGGACGGGTCGGGTTGTTCATCCACACGTCGACTCCCTGCACGAGATATTTGGCGAGAGTTATGTCATAGTTCGGCACGAAGACGATCTTTCCGATGAAACGGTCCTGCTTGGAGATGTCCACAATCATCTTGATGAGGTCCTGTCCGGCCTTGTCTGCAGGGTGGGCCTTGCCTGCGAAGAGGAACTGCACCGGACGCTCCGGATTGTTCACAATCTCGTCGAGACGGTCAAGGTCGCGGAAGAGCAGGTGCGCACGCTTGTAGGTGGCGAAACGGCGGGCGAAGCCGATGGTCAGCACGTCATTGCGCAGAGTGTCCTTGATGGTGACAATCTGACGCGGAGAGTAGTGGTTCGCCGCGGTCGGGTCAGAAAGACGCTCCTTGACCTCGGCAATCAGTTTCTTGCGCAGGTCGGTGCGGACAGCCCAGACATCCTCGTCGGAAACGCGGTAAATGCCCTCGAAACAGCTCTTGTCGTAGTGGTGGGTGCCGAACTGCGGCCCGAACACCTTGGCGTGAATCTCCTTCCACGCCGGAGCCGTCCAGGTCGGGTAGTGCACGCCGTTGGTGACATAGCTTACGTGCAGTTCCTCAGGCAGATAGGCCGGATACATCGGAGCGAAGATCTCCTGGCTCACCTTGCCGTGCAGCCACGAAACGCCGTTCACCTCCTGGGATATGTTCGCCGCGAGGTTGCTCATCGAGAATTTTTCGTTCTGGTCGGCGCCGTCCAGCTTGCCCAGTCCCATCAGCGTCTCCCAGTCAATCTTGAGACGTGCGGGATAGTGACCGATATATTTGCGGAGAAGCCCCTCGTCAAACGCGTCGTGACCTGCCGGGACAGGCGTGTGGGTCGTGTAGAGGGAAGACGAACGGATGACTTCCATCGCCTCGCCGAAACTGAGGTTCTGCTTCTCGATGTACTCGCGGAGCCGCTCAAGGCCGATGAAGGCGGCGTGACCCTCGTTGCAGTGATAGACCTGCGGCCAGTAGCCGAGCTTGCGGAGGGCGCGGATGCCGCCGACTCCCAGAAGAAGTTCCTGCTTGAGCCGGTTCTCCCAGTCGCCTCCGTAGAGGTGGTAGGTCACCTCCCTGTCCTCCTGAAGGTTGTCCTCATAGTCCGTGTCGAGCAGATAGAGTTCCGTCCTTCCGACATTCACGAGCCACAGGCGGGCGTTGATGTTGCGCCCCGGGAAGGCGATGCGTATCGTCACCCAGTTGCCGTCCTTGTCGCGGACAGGCTCCGCCGGGGTCTTCATGAAGTCCTGCGCGTCGTATTTCGAAACCTGCGCACCCTGGGAGGAGAGAATCTGCGTGAAATAGCCGTAGCGGTAGAAAAGTCCGACCGCCACGAGATTGACATTCATATCGGAAGTCTCCTTGAGATAGTCGCCGGCGAGTATGCCGAGACCGCCCGAATAGATTTTCAGAGACGTGTCAAGACCGTATTCCATACAGAAATATGCCACGGAAGGGTCGGTCCTCTCCGCTTTCAGAGCCATATATCCGTCAAATTCGTCTTTCACGGCCTTGAGCTGGCCGAGGAACTCCACGTCAGTGCTCAGCTTCTTGAACTTCCTGAGGCTCACGCGGTCCAGCAGAGCAATCGGGTTCTCCCCGCAGGCTTTCCACACTTTCGGGTCTATCGACTTGAAAAGATTCTTCGCGGACTCGTTCCAGCACCACCACAGGTTCTTCGACAGTGTCTCAAGATCCTTGAGAGACTCAGGCAGATGCCTTGACACAAAAACGCTGCTCCACGACGGCTGGTTCATTTCTTTCTTCTTGTATTCCATTGGTTTCTCATCCCTGAATTCCGGGAATGCTCCTTTTTCTGATATTACTTTGTTCAACGCCCGTGAATAGGCATCCTTATAATAGACTATATTGTTGTCCCACAACGCAATGTTCGAAACGTCCTTCGCATTTTCAGCATACTCCGCCCATCCTTCGGCAGAGAGGGACGCGATTTCGCGGATTCTGCCCACCGTCTCCTCTACGACATTGTTGTAGTTCGAGTCGTTTCTCGTGACGACGGTGATGCCCGGATGCTGCTTCCCGTAATGTCCGCGCACCCAGAGTCCGAAGCCCGCGAGCGAAGTCGTGAGGGTCGGGACCTTGAAGGCGAGGGACTCCAGCGGCGTGTAGCCCCACGGCTCGTAGTATGACGGGAACACCGCGAGGTCCATACCGTTCAGAAGGTCATAGTAGGTCATATCGAATATCCCGTCGTTCCCGTTGAGATAGGACGGAATGAAATAGACCTTCACCTTCGTGTTCTCCGAATTGTCGAGCCCGAGTTCCGCGAGACGATGGGATATGGCATCGTATTCCGGGTTCATCAGGCAGTGCGAAACCTGAGTCGTATATGACGACTGAGCGCCCCCGAGTTTCGAGGCGAGTTCCTTGTCAACCCCGTGGTGTCCCGAAGGTATCATTATGAACGCCTGCACGCTGCGTCCGCCGTAGTCCGAACGGTTCAGCCTGTCGAGTGAGTCGATGAACACGTCGATTCCCTTGTTCTTCCATTCGTAGCGCCCGCCTATGCACATAAGCACCGAACCTTCCGGCACATCCGTCCCCGACATCGCGGAAGCCACGGTGATGAGTTTCGCACGCGCCGCCTTCCTTTTCTCGGGATACTCCTGTTCGGACGGCGTGAAGCTCGGCTCGAAACCGTTGGGAGTCACCACATCCACCGCACGTTCGAGAAACTTGCTGCATTCCACTGCTGTGATTTCGCTCACGGTGGTGAACACGTCCGCGTTCCGCGCCGAAATCTTTTCAAGAGAATGACGGGCTATCACATTGAATTCCCGCGCCTTGGCATCTGCGTCGTAGCTTTCGAGCGCATCGTAGAGCGGCAGGTTGTTGCCGGCGATGCAGCGCCCGATGACCGTGGCGTGGGTCGTGAACACCGTAGCAATCGGAAGCCCGGTCCCCTTTATGTAAAGGAGTCCCGCACCGGTCATCCATTCGTGGAACTGCGCCACGACCTTGTCCGAAGGGAAGAGATTGTACCTGTAGAAACTCTCTATGACCTTACCGGCGGCGTAGCCGAAGAGAGCCGACTCCTTGTAGTCCCAGTTCCCCGTGAGGGAATCGACGCCGAAACGCTTCCAGAACTCGGTCAGAATCTCATTCTGCGAAGTGATGAACTGCTTGAAGTCCACGAGTATGGCGATAGGCTGCCCGGGGACGTTCCATTTCCCCACCCGCACGCGCAGACCGTCGGCCGCGGCTGCCGTTCTCCAGGATTTGAAAAGAAGCGGATCCTCTATGAAGTCCGGATTGCTCGCGGTGTGCATCCACACGTCCGGGCCGATGAGAATGTGATGCCGCCTGTACTCGGCCTTGAGATTGAGGGCCTTGGTCGCTATGACCGTGTATATTCCGCCCACCTTGTTGCAGACTTCCCAGCTGACTTCAAACAGGTAGTCGGGTTTCAACTGATTTATTTCCATTTATATCTTATTGTCTTGATGATATTTCCGTGTCCACACGAAGAATGAAGTCACTCAGGACGTTCATATAGTTGATGAATGCCTCGTAAGGAGTGTCATACGGGTTGAAATACTTGTGCACTGCTCCGTCGGAGAAATATTTCGTGCACATATAGTAGAAATGGTCGCTCTCCTGAAGATGTCCGAAATCACCCCAGAGTTCGGCGTCGTTCAGCAGGGAGAGTTTCTCGGAAAGCGAATAGAGCTTCCTGAACGCCTCGTTCTGAAGTTCGTTTCCGAGCCACGCGGAGGTGTCACGCTCCTCGTCCGCCCAGGAAATCGCGTCCGGGATGTCGAGAACGGCCACGGCCTTGTGCTTCTTCGCCGCCCTTGAAGGTGTGACGAATTCGAACTCCCCGTCGGCCGTGACTGCGGAAGGGAGACATTTCATAAATTCGAATATTCCCGAAGATGCGGCCTGATGCTCGCCGAAAGTCTCGTAATCCATAAACAGGTTCGTGATTTCACCGTCGCCGGCCTTAAGCCATCCGACGAACTTCTCCGCAGTCACCGGCCAGTTCTCCCAATTCCTGTCCGAGAAACGGAAGGCGATGTCGTCGCTGAGTCCGTAGTTGCGCAGAAGCAGCTTCTGAGCGTGTTTCGCCGTAGATTTATATACGAAGTTCGGGCTCTGCCAGCCGAGTATGTGGCGCGCACCCTCGGTGAGAATGGTCTTGAAACCGAGAGAATCGACCATATCGGCGATGTCGTCCGAGTAAATCAGCTCCGTGTTGCGGAAAGTGGTCGGAGTGACTCCGAAATAATGCTCGATGGCGGCCTTGTGCTTGAGAACCTGGTGTTTGAACTCGGCCTCGGATGCGAGTGACGCGAGAGAATGGTAGTAGGTCTCGGAAAGGAACTCCACGCAGCCCGTGTCGGCCAGTGCGCGGAAACTGTCGAGAACCTCCGGGCAGTAGCGGTCGAACTGCTCGAGAGCCGTTCCGGTAATCGAAAACGCCAGCCTGAACGCACCGTCGGAAGCCTTGATCTGCTCAAGAAGAAGCTCGTTCATAGGGAGATAGCACTTCTTGGCGACACGCTGCAGGATGGTGCGGTTCGTGAAGTCATCGTAGTAGTGGGAGTTTTTCCCGATGTCGAAGAACCTGTACTGCCTCAACCTGTTGGGCTGATGGACCTGAAAATACAGACAAATTGACTTTTTCATATATATAATTTCTTTATAATCAAATATATATCCCCATCACCCCAATCATTTCACCACGGATTCATAGACCGTCTTCACCTTTCCTGCGGCGGCCGTCCACTTGAGGGCGTTCACCTCGTCGTAGCCGCAGCGGGTCGCGAATCCGGAGAGAGACGGATAGTTCAGAAGGGCGTAAATCGCGTCGGACATCGCATCGACATCCCAGAAATCGACCTTCAGCGCATATTTGAGCACCTCAGCGCAGCCGGACTGCTTGGAAATGATGGACGGGACATTGGTCTGCATCGCCTCAAGAGGCGAAATCCCGAAAGGCTCGGAGATTGACGGCATCACATAGACATCCGACAGGGCGAACATCTTCCTCACGTCGTCCCCGCGGAGGAATCCGGTGAAATGGAAGCGGTCCGCGATGCCCAGACGCGCCACATGGCGGATGCACCTGTTGAGCATGTCCCCGCTGCCGGCCATCACGAAGCGCACGTTGTCGCAGCGCTTGAGAACCTTTGCGGCCGCCTCGATGAAATATTCAGGGCCCTTCTGGTAGGTCACGCGCCCGAGGAAGGTGACAATCTTGTCCTTCACCCCACGCTGCACGGTGACGCCCGCACGGCCGGAGAAATCCACGGCGTTGTGGACCGTGACGACCTTCGACGGGTCTATTCCGTATTTGTTTATGACTATGTTCCTCGTGAGTTCGCTCACCGTTATAACGCGGTCGGCCGCCTCCATCCCCTTCTTCTCGAGGTCATAGACGCGGGTGTCGATGTTGTCGTCGCTCGCCCGGTCGAACGAAGTCGCGTGGACGTGAACCACGAGAGGCTTGCCCGTGAGCTGCTTGGCGGCGATGCCGGCGAGGTAGGTGAGCCAGTCGTGGGCGTGGATGACATCGAATTCGTCCCTGTGCTGAAGTGCAATCGTGCCTCCGACCATCCCGTAGCGTGCGACCTCCTCCATGAGATTTGCGCCGTATCTGCCGGAGAATTTGAATTTCTGTCCGTAGGTTATGCGGAAGTCCTTGACCTGACGGGCTCTCTCCTCTTCCACGACATCCGTGAAATCTTCCGGGGAGACATAAGGCACCATATTCGTGCCCACGTGGACGAAACGGACTTTCCCGAGAAACTCATCGACACTTTCGGAGACGGTGTCAACCGCGACGTCGCTCGCGTTTATGATGCGGACGGCGGACTGGTCCTCGTCCCCGGATGCCGAAGGCATCACGAAAAGCACCTCGACTCCGTTCTCAGCAAGCCCCTTGGTCATTCCGTAGCAGGCGGTTCCGAGACCGCCGGCAATGTGTGGCGGGAATTCCCAGCCGAACATCAGAACTCTCATACTCATTTCTCCTTTGCCGCTTTGGTCTGCGCCCCCTCCGCCGTCTGCGGACGGTAAAGATTGAGCAGACAGTCTATATGAAGCAGAGCCGCCGTGCTGCACGCGGAAGAAATCGCGCCGTGCGGCTCGTGAGGAGGGTCTCCGTCATAAAGCTCGGAGAAAGCTCCCACACCGTGCTTGTAAATATCCTTATAGAATCCCTCGACGAGATATTCGGCTCTCTTGTAGAAAGACGGACCGGCCATCTTGAACATCTGGGCGATGTAGTAGTCGAGCGGGATTATCCACGCGCAGCCCTGATGGTAGGCGAGGTCGCGTTCAATCTGCGAACCCTCATATACGCCCTTGTAGGCCTCGTTTCTCGGCGAGAGCGTGCGGATTCCCCGGCTGGTGACAAGTTCGTTGGAGATGGTCTGCATGATGGAAGGCTTGTGGTCGTCGGTCACCGGCGAGTAATCAAGCGCGACGGCGAACAGCTGGTTCGGACGGACCGCCGTATTCCGGCCGGAGTCATCGACATAATCAGCGAGATAGCCTCCCCTTTCAATCCAGAAAGTCTTTTCGAAATTATCCTCGATGAGTTCCTTCACGCCGCTCCACTTTCCGATGAAGGCGGTGTCCTTCGGAGCATATTCCCTCTCCATTTCAAGGGCGAAGCAGACTGCGTTGTACCAGAAAGCGTTGGTCTCCACCTGGTAGCCGGCGCGCTCGGTGACCGGAATCCCGCCGATGTAGGCGTTCATCCAGGAAAGGGCCGTGCGCCATTTCTGCGCCCAGAGCAGCCCGTTCGGGTGCAGGGCGACCTCCGCACGGCAGCCCGGCAGGTAGCTTTCGATTATGCCCTTGACCGTCCCGCCGTATTTCTTCCAGACTCTCTTCGGGTCGGCCCCGATGTTTATGTACTGCTGGAGAACGTCTGCAATGCGCAGCGGGGCCTCGACCTGGGTCGTGCGGCGGGAAAGCCGCTCCTGATTGTCGGCGATGAGGTTGTCGAGGATTTCTTCGAACTCTTTCCCGCCGGCTCCGGCGTAGAGGGTGAGTCCCGGAAGGGCGGTCAGAGTCTCCCGCAGAAGCCCGGTCTCAAGCCAGGTCAGCCCGGCGACTATCTGCTTATGGTTGTTGCGGTTGCAGATGAGAAGATCCGCATTGTATTTCAGGAGGTCGGAATCCGAGGTGATGTCCCCCTTCTTCTTCACGATGGAACTGAACTTGCGGCTCAGCCCCCTGCTGTCCTCGACTGCGGTGGAACCCGAGAATATGACGCTCTCGCCCTTTCTGAGCTTCAGGAAAAACGCCCCGGGGACGAAGAGGTCCTCCTTGCAGTCGAAACCGCGGCGGTATTCGTCGGTGTAGGTTATTCCCTTGTACCATACCGGAGCATATTTGAACTCCGAAGCCTTCGAGAACTGGAGATTGAGGTCGGGGAAACCCTCGTACATATTGAACGAAACGCCGTTTTCGATTTCGCGGCATTCCGTCCTCGCTTCCTGATTCTCGTCGGTGAGCCGGTGTATGCTGCGGAACGCGAGAAAAGGTTTCACAATCATCTCGCAGGCCGGGGAATCCGGCGCGAGTTCATACTTGATCATGACCTGGTCGGAGTCCGGCGCGAGAATCACGGATTTTCTGAAAGTCGTCTCACCTACCTTGTAGGTCAGAGTCGGAACAGGCGCGGCGGTGAAGTCCACGATGTACTTGTGTCCGCGAGGTTCGTAGATGTCGCCATAGCAGTGGATGCCGAGATTGAACCGCCTGCGGTTCACGATTATGCTCTCGTCGAGTCCGGAAAGCAGCATGTGCTTCACGCCCCCGAAGGCATCCACGGGAACGGCCAGCAGTCCGTGGTAACGCCTGGTGTTGCAGCCCACGATCGATGTGCTGCAATACGCCCCCGTCTTGTTCGCTCCGATGATTTCCCTCTTGAGCGAATACTCAAGATTCACCAGTTCGGATTTGTTGAAACTCAGGAATGCCATATCTATATGTTTTATTTCCGTATTTCATTCACCGCTTTCCGACGCCCGCACGCGGTCACACCCGGGACATCTTCCACAGAATCCGTCATTCACGCCTCAATACAACGGCACAACGGCTCGGCAGATAGAGGAATAAGCTGTCTCCGTATCTGTCGTTCCCATTGGCGTTTTTCTGCGGAACCGTGAAATGGGCGTCATCCGTCAGGCGGCCGAATCCATCGAATTCCCGTGAATCTGTGGACAGAATGTCAACCCACTTGCCGGCCGGAGCCGCAAAGCCGTAATCCACAAAGGATTCGGTCGGGTTGAAATTCGCCGCAAATATACAATTTTTTCTGCGGAAAATAAGAATTTTTTTCTCCTCGTCCTGAACCAGAAGTTCCGGTGCGCCGTCGAGTATGTCCTCGGACTTCGCCATGCCTATCATCGCCTTGTCGAAATTCCGGAGATACCTGTATCTCAGATAGTCAGGCTCCGCGAGCGACCACTGCCTCCGGGCATATTTGTACGACCAGCCGTTCCCCTCCCTCGGGAAGTCAATCCACTCCGGATGTCCGAACTCGTTGCCCATGAAATTGAGGTAGCCGTCCCCGGCCGTGGCGAGCGTCACGAGGCGTATCATCTTGTGCAGGGCGATTCCCCTGTCAACCGTCAGAGACTTCGAGTCCCTGTTCATCGAAGTGTACATCTGAGCGTCGATGAGCCTGAAGATCAGGGTCTTGTCGCCCACCATCGCCTGGTCGTGGCACTCGGCGTAACTGATGGTCTTCTCGTCGGCGCGCTTGTTCGTGAGCTGCCACCAGATTTCTCCCATGCTCCACTGCTCGTCGCTGAGTGTCTTTATCCATTTTATCCAGTTGTCAGCGACACCCATCGCCATTCTGAAGTCGAAGCCCACGCCGCCGGCATCGAAAGGGGCGGCAAGCCCGGCCATCCCGCTCACATCCTCGGCGACGGTGAACGCGTCGGGGTTCATCTCGTGCACAAGGATGTTCGCAAGTGCAAGATAATCAACCGCATTCTCATCGACCGAACCGTTGAAGTAGTCGTCATATCCGGTGAACGCCTTCCCGAGACCGTGGTCCCAGTAGAGCATGCTCGTGACACCGTCGAAGCGGAATCCGTCGATGTGATATTCCTCCATCCACCACTTGCAGTTGGAGAGGAGGAAATATTTCGTCTCGTCCTTCCCGTAGTCGAAGCAGCGCGAACCCCAGGCGGGATGCCGTCCCTGCGGCCCTTTGTAGAAGTAGAGGTCTTCCCTGCCGTCGAAAAGGCTCAGCCCCTCCGCCTCGTTGTCCACGGAATGCGAATGGACTATGTCCATGACCACGGCTATGCCCTTCGCGTGGGCGGCGTCCACGAGCGCCTTGAACTCCTCCGGAGTGCCGAAGCGGGAACTGAGGGCGAAGAAGTTTGAGACCTGATAGCCGAAGGAGCCGTAGTAGGGGTGCTCCTGAAGAGCCATAATCTGGAGAGTGTCGTAGCCGAGGTCGGCGACTTTCGGGAGCACGTTCTTTCTGAACTCGGTGAATGTGGAGACTTTCTCCTCTTCCCCGCTCATCCCGATGTGGCATTCATAAATCAGCGGGTGCGGACGCCTGCCAGGCCTGCGGTGCCGCCAGCGGTAGGGCTTCTCCGGCTCCCAGACTTCGGCGCAGAACGCCTTGGTCTCCGGGTCCTGGACCGTGCGGGTGACATAGGAAGGAATCCTCTCCGCACCGCCGCCTGGCCATTCGATGAAGAGTTTGTAGAGCATGCCGTGACTGAGGAACATATCGTTGAGGACTATCTCCCAGTTGCCGCCGCCGATGGGCTTCAAGGCGTATGCCTCGGAGCGTTTCCAGTTGTTGAATTCGCCGATGAGATGAATCCTCGTTGCGTTCGGGGCCCATTCGCGGAACACCCATTTCCCCTCGGGGGTGCGGTGCAGGCCGTAGTAGAGGTGGTTGTTCATGCCCTTGGACAGAGAGCCGTCTTTCGAGTAGCGCTTCCTCAGAGCCTCGATGCGGTCGTGCCGCGCGTCGATGACCCCTCTGTACGGCATAAGCCACGGGTCGGTCTCATATATTTTCTTCACTTCGGTCATATATATTCTTGGTTATCAGTGGTGTTTCTATTGTTCCGGCGTTCCGGGATCCCGTTGCCCGATGCCCCCGTCCGTCAGGAGAGTCCGCCGTCAATGTTCAGGGTCCGCTCTCGCACACCCCGGAGCCACGCGCGGCAGTCCGCGATGAGTTTCTCGGAGCGGCGGATATACTTGTCGATGTCGTCAATCGGAGTCTCCGGATTCTCGACGGTCGAGGCAATCTTCTCGAGTTCCGCGACCGCCGCGGCATAATCGAACATTTCCGCAGGCTTCGCATCCGCCCGCTCCGATGTCTTCCCGCTTGTCTTTTTCATTGCCATATCATATACTTACATCATTTCATATCGGTTTCATCATCCGCCGTTTTCAGACCTCCGGATTCGGACTTCGCCTGTTCACGGACACGACATCCGCCTCGGCCGTCCCGTCCGCGAACATCACGCGCAGACGGTCTCCGCCCTTCAGCGACGACGCCCTTTTCACGACGACGCCCTTCCTGTCGGCGACGAGGACATAACCCCGTTTCAGAATATTCCTCGGATCCGCCCCCACGATTCTCGTCAGCAGGTTCTGAAGACGCATCTCCATTGCATTGAGACGGTTGGTGAAAGCCAGACGCATACGCGACGCGAACTCTCCGAGCCTCGCGTCCTCTCCGGCGAATATCCCCAGAAGTTCATCGGCAAGCGCCGTCGGAGTCTTGAGGAACGAATACGCGACCATGTCGCAGACATGATAGTCCCGGTCATGCCCGACGGCAGTCAGCACCGGCAGCGGACATTCGGCAATCGCGCGGGCCATCACATAGTCGTCGAAACAGGCCAGGTCCAGCGCCGACCCGCCCCCTCGGAGCAGCAGGACTGCGTCGAAGTCTTCAGCGCATTCAGCAATCTCCCGCAGCGCATCCGCCACGGACTGCGGGCAGGACTCGCCCTGCATCGCCGCCGGGAAAAGACGCAGGGCAAACCTGAAGCCGTACTCGTTTTCATTCAGATGACGCACGAAATCCCCGTAACCTGCGGCATCCCCGGAAGAGACCACGGCGAAACGCCAGGGCAGGACAGGGAAGGCAAGTTCTTTCTGCCTGTCCATAAGTCCCTCGTCCTGAAGCCTTTTGATGGTCTTCAGCCTCAAGTCCTCCTTTTTTCCGAGTGAAAATTCGGGGTTGATGTCGGTCACGGAAAGTGCGAACCCGTAGAGTTCGCTGTAGGTCACCTGCACCTGCACGAGAATCTCAATCCCCGGCCTGAGCGACTCCCCCGTCACCGACTCGAAGAACGGCTTGAGCACCCGCCACTTGGAGGCCCAGATGACCGCCCGGGACTTCGCCACCACCCGTTCGTCTTCGGTCTGCGAGAGTTCAAGGTAGCAGTGTCCGCCGAGCTTCGCGCTCACGGACGCCACCTCGGCCCTCACCCAGAGCCTTTGGGGAAACATCTCCTCCAGCCCCTCGCGCACAAGGGCCTGCAGTTCCAGCAGATTCAAGAATTCCTTCTCCATAGCACCAAAATCGGCACGCGCACAGCGCATCATCGCAAATTTAGCAAAAAACGGAGAATACGATGACCTTTTTCATTGATAATACCGCCGCACGCACTATCTTTGCGCACATCAGTGACGGAATAGGGGGGAAATTCACCGACATTGAAATATAATGATATGAAAATTCACGGCAAAATCATCGCATACGCCGCACTCGCTGTCTTCTGCGCGGCAGGCTGCGGAAACGGAGAGAGGCTCACCAGGGAAGAGCGCGAACTCATCTGCTCGGATTCCGGCAAGGTTCCGATGAGAGTGCTCACCGTCGACAACAGGGAGGACTCGCTCGTACTCCGCACCCCCTGCAAATATTTCAACGCGGATGAAATCACGGAGCTGTTTTCCGCAGGCAGTGAAACATCCCCGATAGGGAGGCTTGGGGACAGAATGATCAGCACGGTCACCGCCCCGAGTCAGGACGGAGTGGGCATCGCCGGACCGCAGGTGGGCATTTCCAGACGGATAGTCGCCGTGCAGAGGTTCGACAAGCCGGGCGAACCTTTCGAGGTCTATCCCAACATCCGCATAATCCGGAAACGCGGGCAGTTGAAGACCGGACCGGAAGGCTGCCTGTCCATCCCCGGCCGCCGTGGCTGCATCGAACGATACGACACGGTGGAGATCCGATACGCCCGCATAGTTCCGTTCAACGCGTTTCCGGGACTGCTGTCGGTGACGCCGGAGGCGGAGGAACTTTCCAAAAGATTCAAGGGATCAAAATGGGAGTATGTGACCGAAACCGTAGGAGGTTTCACCGCAGTAATCTTCCAGCACGAGTGCGACCACCTCGACGGCATACTCTACACCGACCGACAAATCCCGCAGCCGGAGATGTAATCTTCGCGGGCGGGGTATCCGTGCCCTCACACGGCTCGGCGGCATTGTTGATAACTTTGTGAATAATTCCCGCGCCCACTGCTTGACTATTTCATCCGCAAGGTCTATTTTTGTTATCCTTTCTGCAAAGAAACAGAGTCCCTATTGAGGCAAGACGATGATTTCCAATAAATTGGGTTTCACCGCCGATATATCTGACAACCTAAAGACAAAAGAAGACATTATGAGCAGTTCAGAGATTTACATCATCAAGCGCGACGGCAAACACGTGCCATTCTCGGTAGACAAAATAAAGAACGCAATCAGGAAAGCTTTCCTCGCGGTGGGCGCATTCGCGACGGACGACGACCTCACGACGATTCTCTCCCACGTCAGGCTCACGAACGGTATGACGGTGGAGGAGATTCAGAACCAGGTGGAAATCGGGCTTATGGCCGAGAAGTATTTCAAGGTGGCCAAGGAATTCATGCTCTACCGCCAGAGGCACGCCGAGGACCGCGACACACGCGACAAGCTGAACTTCCTCATCGACTACTGCAACTCGGCCAATCCGGCGACGGGAAGCAAGTTCGACGCTAACGCCAATGTCGAGAACAAGAACATCGCCACGCTTATGGGTGAACTGCCTAAGGGTGGATTCATCAGGATGAACCGCAGGATTCTCTGCGACCGTCTCAAGGAGATGTACGGCAAGGAGTTCGCGGACAAATACATAAAGCTGCTCAAGAACCATTTCATATACAAGAATGACGAGACCTCGCTCGCGAACTACTGCGCCAGCATCACGATGTATCCGTGGCTGCTCGGAGGCACGCTCTCAATCGGAGGGAACTCGACGAGGCCGACCAATCTCAAGTCGTTCTGCGGCGGATTCGTGAACCTCGTGTTCATCGTCTCAAGCATGTTGAGCGGTGCCTGCGCGACTCCGGAGTTCCTGATGTACATGAACTATTTCATCGGAAAGGAATATGGGGAGGACTATTACAGGCGCGCCGACGAGGTGGTTGACCTTTCGCTCAAGCGCAGGACGCTCGACAAGGTCATCACCGACAGTTTCGAGCAGATTGTCTATTCCATCAACCAGCCTACCGGCGCCCGTAATTTCCAGGCGGTGTTCTGGAACATAGCCTATTACGACCGCTACTATTTCGAGAGCATGTTCGGGGAGTTCCGCTTCCCTGACGGCAGCAGGCCCGACTGGGAGGGGCTCAGCTGGCTTCAGAAGCGCTTCATGAAGTGGTTCAACGCGGAAAGGCTCAAGACTCCGCTCACTTTCCCGGTGGAGACGATGTCGCTGCTCACCAAGGACGGCGACGTGCGCGACAAGGAATGGGGGGACTTCACGGCGGAGATGTACGCTGAAGGACATTCTTTCTTCACATATATGAGTGACAACGCGGACTCGCTCGCGAGCTGCTGCCGCCTGCGCAACGAGATTCAGGACAACGGGTTCAGCTACACGCTCGGAGCCGGCGGTGTATCGACAGGTTCGAAGTCGGTGCTCACCATCAATCTCAACCGCTGCATACAGTACGCGGTGAAGAACGGGCTTGACTACATCAGCTATCTCGAAGAGGTCACGGATCTCGTCCACAAGGTTCAGCTCGGCTATAACGAGAACCTCAAGATGCTTCAGGCCAAGGGGATGCTTCCGCTGTTCGATGCGGGCTACATCAACATCGCCCGCCAGTACCTCACCGTGGGCATCAACGGGCTTGTGGAGGCAGCGGAGTTCCTCGGAATCCCGATTACCGACAATCCGCAGTACACCGAATTCGTGCAGAAAGTTCTCGGGACAATCGAGAAGTACAACAAAAAATACCGCACGAAGGAGACCCTTTTCAACTGCGAAATGATTCCTGCGGAGAATGTCGGGGTCAAGCACGCGAAATGGGACAGAGAGGACGGATATATGGTGCCGCGAGACTGCTACAACAGCTACTTCTACATCGTGGAGGACAATTCGCTGAACATCATCGACAAGTTCCGTCTCCACGGCCGCAAGTACATCGAGCATCTCACCGGCGGCTCGGCTCTGCATATGAACCTCGACGAGCACCTGAGCAAAGAACAGTACCGCCAGCTGCTGAAGGTCGCCGCTCACGAGGGCTGCAACTACTTCACTTTCAACATCCCGAACACCATCTGCAACGACTGCGGTCACATCGACAAACGCTACCTGCACGAGTGCCCGAAGTGCCACAGCAAGAATGTCGATTACCTCACGAGAATCATCGGCTATATGAAGCGGGTCAGCAACTTCTCGGCTGCCCGGCAGGCTGAGGCGGCGCGGCGGTATTATGCGCATGATCACGGTGAGATTGAACAGGCGGAAGTCGCAAAGGCGGAAGTCGCAAAGTAGCGAACAGCGGCGTTGGACACCTTGACAAAATCCTCACAGCCATAAGGCTGCTGCGGTTTTGTCCGCGATGTCCGCCTTGCTCTTCATCTACTTATCGACTTCCTTTAAACAGGAGTCTTGTATTGCGGTTGACACCGGGGAACCGCAGATTTTCATTGAGGGGAGATGTTGAAATTCTATAATTATGACGTTGTCTGTCAGGAGATTCCCGATGAGGTGACGCTTGCTTTGAACATCACCGGCTGTCCGAACCGCTGCGAGGGCTGTCACAGTCAGTGGCTCTGGGAGGACATCGGGGAGGTTCTCTGCGGAGCTGCGCCGGACGGGAGCGGAGAGAATTTCAGCGGGCTGGACACGGTCGTGGGCGGCTATGCCTCCTGCGTGACCTGCGTCTGTTTCATGGGCGGGGACAATTCACCGGAGGAGGTGGAGCTGTGCGCAATCCGGGTGCGGAAACTCTGGCCGGGGCTGCGGACGGCGTGGTATTCCGGGCGGGACGAACTGCCCGCCGGGGTTGATGCGCGGAACTTCGACTACATAAAGCTCGGGCCGTACATCCGGGAGCTCGGCGGGCTGCGCAGTCCGGACACCAACCAGAAGTTGTACAGGATTGAGGCTGACGGGACGCGGACTCTCATTCATGTCCACGACCCTCATAAGGGCGGGATTGCCTGAAAAGCGAACAGCTTCGTTGCAGTCGTCGTCAAAATCCTCTCAACAAGTCTGACATCCGGCCGGCATACAAAAATTCAATATATGGACGAAGAGATTTACAGATATATCACGGAGCACTCGACGCGGCAGAGCGATGCGCTCGCCTGGGTCGAGAAGCAGACGAACATCCGCACGAACCACGCGAGGATGCTCTCGGGGAGCGTGCAGGGGGAACTGCTGCGGCTGCTCGTGAAGATGAGCGGGGCGAAACGCATTCTCGAACTCGGGACTTTCACCGGCTACTCCACAATCTGTCTCGCCTCCGCCCTTCCCGAAGACGGCCATCTTGACACCCTTGAACTGAACGACGAGCTTGAAGACCTGATTCTCGAGGGCTTCGAACGCGCCGGAGTGGGCAACCTGGTTTCGCTCCACATCGGAGACTGCAAGGAGACGCTCGCCCTGATGAGCCTGCAGTACGACCTTGTGTTCATCGATGCGAACAAACGCGAATACTGCGAATACTACGAACTCGTCTTCCCGCTCGTCCGTCCCGGCGGCTGGATTCTCGCCGACAATGTCCTCTGGGACGGCAAGGTATGCGCCGAGACGCTCTCCCAAGACCGTCAGACGCAGGGGATACTCGCCTTCAACGAAATGGTCGCCGCCGACCCGAGAGTGGAGAATGTGATACTCCCCCTCCGCGACGGTCTCAACATCATCCGCAAGAAATAACTCCTTATTTATCAGACTTCGCCTGCGATTACACAAACACGCCTCCGCTACAACCGGCAGCAGAGGCGTGTTTATATTCGGAAATCAACTGATTATTCAGCTACTTTCTTGAACTGATAGTAGCAGTCCCAATAACCGTAGTCGATATACATTGTCCAGACAATTCCCTCATACGCTGAACGGGTGCCTTTGAAGTAATAGCCATTGGCAGGGTCGTAGCTTGAAGCCGGGATTACAAGGTCGAGCGTCGTGCCGTCTTCGCTCAGATTGAGGATGATTGTCCCCTCCTTATAATCAGTGGAGTTTTTGGCGAAATCGTAGTTCACCTTTGACAGATGGATCTCCACGGAATTGTCCCACGGCCTTTCAGGATAGTAGTAATACCAGGTGTACGGATGGGACTCGACTCCGGTCACTTCGGCATCGGTAAGGAAGTCGAAGATGTCGCCCGTGCCGCTTACCGTGAGCTTGTTCGCGCCGTCCTCAGTCTTGAACTCAATCACATCGGAGGCTGTGTTTTTCCAAGGGATGTTGGCTTCCCAAGTGTCGCCGGCATCTTCAATAAGCATATCGAAGGTGGATTTGTCCGCCTCTTCGTCATCGTGAAGCGGATAGCTTGAGTATGACCATTTGCCGAGAACCTCTGCAAACTGGAGTACGCCGCCGAAAATAATATCCGTAGAGGCGTTTACACCTTCAAGAAATCTTTCACTGCCGGCGAGAGTGAGCGTCAATGTCGGAATGGTCTCCGGAACAGTCTCGTGCTTTGACTTGATTTTGACGGTGGCAACCTTCGCTCCGTCTGCCGCAACAAGGAATTTCTCACCGCCGACAATCTCATAATCAGTGCCTTCAACGGCTGTCCCGGAAACTGCGAACGGAATCTTGATTTCTCCCGATGCCTGGAATTTGTCACCGGTGACAGCACCGATAAGTTTCAGGGAGATTGTCTTTTCAGTCGTGCCGGAAAGTCGCGTGCCCGCATTCGCAAAACTGCAATAGACTTTCTCCTTCGGAGTTATGACAATGGTCGCCTTGGCGTTCTGCCCGATGGTGTATGAACCGCTCTTCGCGTAAAGTTCAAGTACTATATTCTTGTCTTCAAGGTTGTTGAGAGGAGTTATGACCACAGAAGCCTCGACTGCGTCAGCGAAAGCGACCGAGTTCTCCACTGAAATCGTATAATCGGCATCCTTTACCGCCGTACCGCCGACGGTGAAAGTGACATCTTCCGTAATCGCCGCATCTGAAACGACTTTCACCGTAACAGGCTCATCCGCCGGAAGAATGTAATTCGCCTTGTCAAACTGCACCACCGGGAGCGCCGGGGTCTTCTCGCAGGCGCTCAGAACTGCGAGCGCGGCCGCGAATGCGATAGTAATCTTTTTCATACGCATAAAACATTAATAATTAAAACCTATTTCGTCAATTCATTGTATTCGTCCCGTTCGGCCTTCATCGCGTCAATCTCGGCCTGTGTCGGCGCTTCCGCCGCAGGGATGTAGTAGGATGTCGCCGCATCGGTCTTGGGCGGAAGCGGGTCGTAGCCGCTGCAGGACTGGAGCGCCGCGAAAGCGACCAGCAGCGCGAAAAACAC
>CAVEDD010000007.1:18626-26296 GCA_963614515.1 Treponemataceae bacterium
AATCTATTCGCTGTATTCCACATAGCCTTCATTCTGTTTGATGTAATCCTTCAGTTCCGTATCATCCTTGTTTATCGGGAACGTGTACATATATTCCTGCATCGTGTATTTCTGATAGACACCCGTCGCGTCGTTGATGATTTTCCACGTCGGAGTGCCGTTCCTCTTGAGTTCGAACCAGCGGTCGCCCTCGCCGAAGAGTTCCATCCGCCGTTCGTTCAGGATTGCCGCCGTCAGCTTCGTGAGCGGTCTGCCCTCGCAGTCCACGGTGATTCTCTGATTCACGTCGACCTCCGGGAGCGTGGCCTCAGTCCAATCAGTCCAGCCTTCAACCCTTTTGGAACGGATGAGATTGAGGGTCGCGAGAGCCTCCGAAGTCTGTCCGAGATGAGCCTGGCACTCGGCAATCATAAGATACAGTTCCGCCGAACGCAGTTTCGCCGAAGGCTCCTTCAGGCATTTCCATTTCGCGGATATGTTTTCCAGACGGATGTCTCTCGCGTCGAACAGCTTCACCAGCGAGGCGGAGAGAGGACGGGATCGGAGATCGGCGACCGCCTGGCTGCGGATTGACGCGGAGGAGGTGTTGTTGTCGTTGATATGGGAGCGGATGATTACAGACGCGCCCTTTTCATATTCGCTGTTCACCTGCGCGATGTAGTCCGCACGCTCCTCCAGAGGATAGGCCTTCACAAGCTCCTCACAGAGCGCAAGGCATTCAGTCCAGTTCTGAATCCAGAAATATGTCTTCGCGAGACAGGCCTTGACGACATCGGCGTTGAACATATATTTCGGGTCGGTTATGCCGTAGGCTATGGAAGACTTGAGCGTGTTAACGACATATTCCGCCGTGGTGCGGAGGTCGGAACGCTCGGGATAGTATTCGATGTCGAATTCGTCCACTATGCACAGGCCGAGTTCATTCTCCGCCGTGGAGGGCTTGTAGGCCTTGCAGTAGTTGCGCATCAGCTGGAAGTAGCTCACGCCCTTCAGACCCTTGCAGGCGGCGGAGAGCATCCGCGCCTCGTCGCTGTCTTTGGCGTCCATCGCCTCGATGATGATGTTGCAGTCCTTGATGACGGCGTAGAGGTCGCGGTAGATGTCCTGATGCTTGTTGAAGTCGGTTCCGGCGTAAATCGGGAGGTTGCCGACGGCGAGGTTCGCGTTGAAATCGTCGGCGAAGCCCTCGTACATCGAGATGCAGGCTGCGGTCCCCACGGCATAGTCATACGCCCCGGCCTCGATGTTGTTCAGCCGGTAGTTCAGAACCGCCGCATACTCGCTCTCGGTCTGCGGGATGACCTTGCCCTGCGGCTTCACGTCAAGGAAGCGTTTGCAGCCGGCGGAAAGCGCTGCGGCCGCGAGCATAAGCGATATTATCACATATCTTTTCATCGTCAAATCATTCTCAAGTCCCTCTCTGACAAAAATTCTCTCTGACAAAAATTCTCCCTGACAAAACATTCTCCCGGCAACCCGGGTCCGTCAGAACCCCATCACAAGCCCGAAGGTCGCGCTGCGGCTCACCGGATAGACCGCCCCCGGAGTCTCCGGGTCGAGTCCGTCATAGTCCGTGAAAGTGAAGAAATTGTTCAGCGAAAGGTTCATACGGAACGAGTTCATCTTCATTTTCTTCACGGCGGACTGCGGCAGCGAATAGGACAGGATTATGTTCTTGATTCTCAGGTAGGAATTGTCCTTCACATAGGCGCCCCGGATGATGTCGCTGCTGAACGGGTTGTCCCGGTCGAAATTGTAGGCGGTTCCGTAGGCATCGTAAATCCGTGGGTATTTCGCGTTCCTGTTGGTCTCCGTCCAGCGGTCAGTGCGGTCGCGGCGCACATTGAAGTGGTTGGTGTAGAGGTCGCTGTAGACCGTCTGCGGACGCTCGGGATCCACTCCGGTGCGGGTGATCGAGCCGTAAGAACCCGGCACGGCAGGGTTCTCGAAAGTCTTCGCCCCGGCGGAGTAGGCCGCGAAACAGCTGAGGCTCAAACCTTTCCACGCCACGCTGAGATTGAAGCCGCCGGTGTAGGGAGCGGTGGTCGTCCCGAGGTAGAAGCGGTAGTTGTCGGCGTTCTGGTAGTCGGAAAGCTTGGAGATTTCGGCATCCGGCCGCAGCGCGAACTTGTAGAGACCCTCGGAGTTCAGCCCGTCGAGCTTTCCGATGAAAAGGGCGTTGACCGGATAGCCCACCCAGTAGCGTGTGGACGAGGTCATCTTGTCGACGCTCTCATAGCGCGTGACGATGTTGTAGTTCCAGGAGAAGTTCACGGAAGCGTTTATCTTCCAGTCCTTCGTGTCGAGCAGCCGTCCGTTGAGCGTGAACTCGATTCCACTGTTGGAGATGTCGGCGGAATTGTATTTCTGGTAGGTGTAGCCGGTGATGCTCGGGATGCGGGAGCTGACCACAACATCAGTGCTGACCCGCCTGTAGCCCTCCACGACTCCGGAAAGCCGCTCTCCGAAAAGCCCCCATTCGAGAGAGAGCTTGTAGTCCTGCGTCTTCTCCCATCCGAGGTTCGGGTTCGGAGTGCCGGAGAATGTCGCGATGTCAAGGGACTCGCCCTCGTATTTGCGGTACTGCTGCTGCCAGTAGCTCATCACGAGCTGCGGCGCGACACCGTTGTTGATGTTCCCGGTGAATCCGGTGGCGGCGCGGACAATCAGCCTGTCAAGCCAGCGGGACGCCCACTGCATCCACTTTTCCTGCTGGATGTGCCACGCGCCTCCCACGGACCAGGTCGGATTGAACTGTTTCTTGCTTCCGAAATAGGAACTGCCGTCGGTGCGGAATGAGAAATTGAGTATGTAGCGGTTCAGGAGGAAATAGTCTCCGGACGCGTAGAACGAGGCATAGCGGCTCTTTGACCAATACTCTCCGCTGAGCTGCTCCACTTCGCGGAGCCACGACTCAAGCTGGCTCTTGCCCGTCGGAGGCTGCGGCATCGAGGTGGTCTGGGTGTTGGAGTCGTAGTTCAACCTCTTGGCGTAGAGAGTGTTGGAGTTCTCTCCACGGATTTCCGCTCCGGCAATCACCGAGAGGGCGTGCACTCCGTCCGCAAATTCCTGATTGTAGGCGAGATGCCCGCGCGCGATGAAAGAGTTGCGCGTGAGGGAGTTCTGGATTATGGAGCCGTAGCAGAGGCTTGAATTGAAGGACTTGTCGTAGTCCAGCATCTCGCTCCACGCCGCGTAGGTGTTCTTCGGGTTGATTTTCTCGGTCCGGTTGTTCGCGAAGGAATAGGACAGCAGTCCCACGAACTTGAGCTGTTCAAGGAATTTGACCTCGGCTCCGGCACGCGCAGTGTTCGCCCAGTTGCCGGTCTTGCTCGAAGTCTCGTTCAGCTCGCGCATTATGTTGTAGCCCTTGTTATAGACCGGAACGACAGAACTGCCGTTGGCCTGGTTCAGCACCTGCCAGGTCTCGTCTGCGCGGTAGGAGCCGTCCTCGTTGTAGGAGTATTCGTAAGGGTTTGCGTAGTAGGCATAGCTGAAAGGGTCCACGTCGCTGAGGTTCGGGGCCTGAGACTCCTGACGGGATATGTCGAGTCCGAGGTCGAGCTTCAGAATCCTGTTCGGAGTGAAGGTGAAGTTGGACTTGAGGTTGTAGCGGTTGTAGTCGTCCTTTATGAGCAGACCCGCGTCGTGGGTGTAGCCGAGTCCCACATAGTAGTTGTATTTCCGTGAACCTCCGCTTATGTTGATGTGGTGGTTCGTGGAGACGGAATTGCGGAAAATCTCTTTGAACCAGTCGGTGGAGCGGGACTTCAGCCCTTCAAGATATGCATCCTGCGCGGCCTTGTCGCCGGCCATCGAGGCGTATTTCCCGTAGCCCGAGCGCACCATTCCGACGATGCCGACGACGGGATATGTCCCGCCCCCCCCGAAACGCTCTGCGGAGAACTCGTCCCAGAGTTCCTGCTCCCAGGCGATCTTCTCGGCGGAGTTCATCAGTTCAGCGTCCCTCTGCGGCCGGAAGGTCACGGAAACATTCCCAGAATAGTTCACGCGCATCGGCCCGTCGGCACCCCGCTTGGTCGTGACCACGATGACACCGTTGGCCGCACGCGAGCCGTAAATCGCCGCCGCCGAAGCATCCTTGAGTATGGAGATGTTCTCTATGTCGTTGGGATTTATGTCTCCGACTCCGTTGATGAGGAAGTCCTCCAGACCGCCGGTCTTGAGCTGACTGTCGGAAACATTCGGCATCTCTCCCTGAAGAGGCACGCCGTCGACCACCCAGAGCGGACTCTGGTCGCCCGTGAGGGTCGCCTGTCCTCGGATGCGGATTTCCTGCGTGCGCCCCGGCTGTCCCGAAGTCGCGCTCACGCTCACTCCCGCAAGCTGCCCCTGAAGCATCGCGTCGATGGACGACTGGGGTTTGTCAATCAGGTCCTTGGTCGTGAGCACCTCCACTGAACCCGTCATTTTCTTGGTCGAAGTCTGGGTGTAGCCGGTAATCACCACCTGGTCGAGCATGGTTCCGGCCTCTTTCATCGTCACATTGACGACTTTCTGTCCTTCGCCGACCCTCACCTCCTGCGTCTCCATCCCGAGGAACGAGAACACGAGCACCGGCGACTTCCCGGAGATTGTCAGCGTCCACTTTCCGTCGATGTCGGTCACCGCGCCTACTTTTCCGTCGCTTCCGGACATCACGCTCACTCCCGGCATAGGCACGCCGTCGCTGTCTTTCACCGTTCCGCTGACCGTTCTTGTCTGGGCGGACGCCGCAAACGGGAGAACGGACAGGAAGAATATCAGCAGTATATGAAGGTATCTTTTCATTTAGTAATCCTTCACAAATCTACACCAATTTATTTTTTAACGCTTACTTACAAAAACGCGGCAAATTAGTACAAATATCCCGATTTTCAAAATGTCGCGCCGCCGGCATATTCCGGTCAAATCCGTTGTCTTATAATATATTTTCGTTAAATTTGCATTCACGGAAACGTCATCGCCCGAAATGGTTTCAGATTGTAAGCCCCCAAGGGATATGAGTTTCAAAAAATATTTTCAGCATTCGCAGGTCGATATGGATTTGTGAATGATTTGTGAAGGATTTTTGAGGATAGATTCATTTTTGAAGAGGGAGCATACTGGAGTATGTGACCGATGAGAAAATGGATATAGACCAAAAAGACAAACAAAAAACAAAGAATATGAGTTCGTTTGTAATAGAAGGAGGCCATAAGCTCAGCGGCACAATCATGCCGCAAGGCGCGAAAAACGAGGCGCTCGAAGTCATCAGCGCAGTCCTGCTCACCCGTGAGGAGGTGAAAATCAGCAATGTACCGGAAATTCTGGACGTAAAGAACCTCATTCTGCTGCTCCAGGATATGGGCGTGGAGATTCACCGGCTTGAAAAGGGGGTCTATACTTTCAAGGCGGACAAGCTTGACGAAAAATACATCGGCAGCGGGGAGTTCGTACGCAAATGCGCCCGTCTGCGGGGTTCTGTGATGGTCGTAGGGCCGCTTCTGGCACGCTTCGGGCACGCATATTTCCCGAAACCGGGCGGCGACAAAATCGGACGGCGCAGGGTCGATACGCACATCCAGGGAATGATCAACCTCGGTGCGGAACTCAGCTACGATTCAGAACTCCGCGCATTCTACCTCTCCTGCAAGCACTCCGGCGCCGGCCGCAGCGGGAATACGGACGCGACCGGAAGCGCGTCTTGCAGCGGCAGTTTCCTGAAAGGGGCATATATGCTTCTGGACGAGGCTTCCGTCACGGGAACGGCGAACATACTGATGGCGGCGACTCTCGCGGAAGGCCGGACCACAATTTACAACGCCGCCTGCGAACCGTACATCCAGCAGCTCTCCAAAATGCTCGCGGCGATGGGAGCGGACATTCAGGGGATAGGCTCGAACCTGTTGACAATCAACGGAGTCGGCGAACTCCACGGGGCGGAGCACAGGATTCTGCCGGATATGATTGAAGTCGGGTCATTCATCGGGATGGCGGCGATGAACCGCAGCTCGATTACGATAAAGAACGTCTCACACGAAAATCTCGGGATAATCCCGGAATGCTTCCGCCGCCTCGGCATAAAGCTGGAGCAGAGGGATGACGACATCTTCGTCCCGGAACAGGAATGCTACGAAATCGAATCCTTCCTCGACGGGTCCATACTCACGGTGTCGGACGCGCCCTGGCCGGGACTCACACCGGACCTTCTTTCGGTGATGCTCGTCGTGGCCACCCAGTGCAAGGGCAGCGTGCTGATTCATCAGAAGATGTTCGAAAGCAGGCTCTTCTTCGTGGACAAGCTGATTGACATGGGGGCGCAGATTATTCTCTGCGACCCGCACCGCGCCGTGGTCATCGGCCACGACCACCGCATCAGCCTCAAGGCCGGACAGATGCTCTCCCCGGACATACGCGCCGGAATCGCCCTCCTCATCGCGGCGATGTCCGCCAAAGGCACGAGCGTCATATCCAACATTGAGCAGATTGACAGGGGTTATGAAGACATAGACCTGCGCCTCAACGCCCTCGGAGCCTGCATCACCCGTCAGGAATAGACCGCCGCGTCAGATTTTGCGGTACTGCGTCTTCAACCAGAGGCAGAATACCGGGTCCTGAATGAAAACCCTTTTTCCTTCAATGTCAATCAGGTCCTTCTTCCGCAACGCGGTCTTAAGAATCCTGATGTTGCCCGTCGAGCCAAGGCTGTACTTTGCAAGCGTCTCCATCGACGTGAACTGTTCCGCCCCGTCTGCGACTGCGCACAGATAGTTGCGCTGCTTGTCAGTCAGAGTGTCCATTGTGTTGATGAACTGCAAGTTGAGATAGTCCATGACACTCTCCAATGCAGAATCGACGACATCCCGCGTGCAGACATCCGATGTCCTGAGCCAGCTCGCCTGAGCGAGTTGCTGAACATAATAGGAGTGATTGTCAACACTCTCGGCAAGGTAAGACGCGACTTCCCAGTTGATAGATTTCCCTGTTGCGGCAAAACGTCCGATGATGTAGTCACACCAGTCATCCGTTGATATTTTGGGAAGGAACATAATGTCCCCGAACCGATAGAACGGCCTGTTGTATTCGCCGAAGATGCTGAGCATCATGTGTTTCTTGCTTCCATATAGTATGTATGCGACATCGCGCTGTTCCTGCCAGTGATTGCGAAGGATTTTCTGGAAACGGAGCGTGTTGCAAAATTCCCCGATTTGCTGGAACTCGTCAATGCAGACAACGACCTTCTTTTTCTTCTTCGACGCAATCGTCTGCGGAAGGTCAAGAATGTCCTCGTCGATAGGGTTTGTCCTCACATCCACGCCAAACGAGATTTCATAGTGGCCTGCCGGATCCGACACGGAAATCTTCGGAAGAAGGGAAGAAATAAACTCCCGAGCATTGCTCATGAGATTCTCGACTGATGATGAAATCTGGGACATGATGTTCTTCGCGAAAGTGGCGTAGAATTCCTGCTCGTCATCACACTTGAAAACGTTCATCCGGACAAACAGGTAATCATCCGTTTCCCGGGATGCCGTCTCGATGACCTTGGAGACAAGAGACGACTTGCCCCATCTTCTTGGCGATATGATTGCCGTATTTGTCAGCGAAGCAATGTTCGCCAACAGTTTTGCCGTTTCATTCTTCCTGTCGGTGAAATCGTCCGCTCCGACAATTCGTCCGTATGCAAA
>CAVEDD010000008.1:0-24557 GCA_963614515.1 Treponemataceae bacterium
CAGCGAGGAGTTGTTCGAGTTCGCGATGCACGAACGTCAGTACAGGGATTACCGCTCGGGAGTCGCCAAGGAACGCTTCGAGGCGGAACTTGAGTCGAGAAGGGCTGTGGCGGGAGCTCCGATTGTCGTGACCCGTCCTGTCGTGGAGATGCCCAAGTTCGACATCGACGCTCTCCTGAAGCGCTGGCCCGACGCGAAGCCGCTTCAGTCCCCTGTCAAGGGTCAGATGCTCTGGCAGGTGGATGTTGATGACAGGTCAGCCGCGCCGGTTTCCGGAACAGCGGTAAAGGCGGGTGAGCCTGCTGGATATGTCCAGGCCTATTACGGGATGGAAGAGATTGTTCCGGCGACGGACGGCAGGATTGTCGCAGTCACCGCCGCCCAGGGCGAGAAAGTCGAAAAAGACGAAATCGTGGCTTTATATATGATAATAAATTCATAAAACAATGAAAATCAATAAGATTATAGCACTGGCAATATTGACCTGCGTGTCGTTGACTTCGTGTCTGAAGAGTGAGTACAGTGTCACCGGCTTTGTCTATTTCGCTGAAGTAATCGATGCGACGCATCTCCGCGCCGATGGGAATGTCATTTATAACATCGTTGAGGATGCCACCGATTCCAAGTTTGTGGACTGCCACCGTCTCATAATAAACTGTGACCTGCGTACGGCAGTGGTAGACGGCAGGCAGGACATAAAACTGAACGCCTACAGTGAAATCAAGGTGAAGGACTGCGTGTCGTCGGATGACGAATCAGTCGGGGGATTCGGTCGCGACTCCGTCTATATCGAGCCGAACGGACGAATCTGGACCGGCAACGGCGAGAACCAGTATATGACCCTTTATGTGGACGTGCCGAAAATCAAGGACAGTGAGACCGTGCACGACCTTGAACTCGTGTTCGACAAGACGAGCGATGCGAATGAGATACGTTTCATCCTATATCACGACGCTCACGGCGACGTCATAACGAAGGAAACTCCGGACGAGAAGAAATCAAGCGACCGCTTCTACATCAGCTTCGTCCTGCACGATTTCCTCAATGACATCAAGCTTACGAACTCCACCCGCTTCACCTTCACCACCGCCTTCGACAAAGAAAAAAGTGAAAAGACGGAAGACAATCAGTGAACCGATCCTGTGACATCAGCCGTAAATGAAAGATGAGGGACGGTGTCATTCTGTCCTCAATTGAGAGTTCAAGCCGAGAAAAATAAAGACGGCTCAGAAAGCAAAAAACAAGGGGAAAGAGAATGAAGTCTTTCTGAAAAAGCAGAGGGAAAGGGGATGAAGAAAAAGATGGGATGCAAGGCGCACGGTGAAGTTCAAACCGCAGCAACCTGTCGGTTGTGAGGATTTGGACAAGACGAGCAACGCGGCAGACCGCTTTTTCTTCGCCCCGTCATTCTTCGCCCCGCCATTATTCTCCCCGTTTCCGTGGGTGCCCCACAATCTGAATGTCAACATAATCCACACTATACCCACGGAACCGTTTCCGGGAAAGCTTCTCAAGCAGCTCGCCGATGACCTTGTCCTCCGAGACATCGCGGAAAGTGTTGTTCTCGATGTCGTAGAAATGCGCGTGCTCGTGGGTGTTGATGTCGAAGAACATCTTGTTGTTCGCGCTCAGGCGGCGCCGGCATAATCCGAGTTTCGCGAACTCGGACAGGATGTTGTACACGGAGGCGACGGTGATTTTAGTCTTCCCGCCGTTCTCTATTTCCTGCGCCACCATATCCGCCGAAGCGTGCCCCAGCCGGTGCATCGCCTCGTGCACCGCGATTCTCTGCGGTGTGGCCTTGAGCGAGTTTTTCTTCAAAACCGCGGTCAGACGCTCCCTTCCGTTCTGTTCCATAGATGTCATAGCGCCCAAAGTTACCGGAAATCCGCGTATTTCGCAAATAATTGCTAATTTTGCAGGTTCTGATGACCGGAACGGGCGCGGATGGGCTGCTTTGGTGACATACCGCTTGCTGCCAGGAAAAAGGAGCGCCCTGAGACCGGATGAAAAATGAATGCTGATGATGGAAAAGACCAGATGTCTCATAATAGGCGGGGGGCCGGCCGGCTACACCGCCGCGATTTATGCCTCCCGTGCCAATCTCGCGCCGGTGCTCTATGAAGGGGCGCAGCCGGGGGGACAGCTCACCACGACCACCGACATCGAGAACTATCCCGGTTTCGAGAACGGAATCGGCGGACAGGAACTCATGGCGGCGATGCGTGCCCAGGCCGTGCGTCTCGGAGCTGAAATCAGGCTCGGTACGGTCTCGGACGCGGATTTCTCGTCACGGCCGCTGAAAGTGAAGATCGACGGGGCGACTGAAATTGAGGCGGAGACGGTGATTATCGCCACGGGGGCTACCGCGAAGTACCTCGGACTGCCTTCCGAGACGAAATACCGGGGGATGGGCGTGTCGGCCTGCGCCACCTGTGACGGATTCTTCTACCGGAAGAAGGTCGTCGCGGTCGTGGGCGGCGGCGACACTGCGTGCGAGGAGGCGAGCTATCTCGCCGGGCTGTGCAGCAAGGTCTATATGATTGTCCGCCGCGATGTGCTCCGGGCTTCGGAAGCCATGCAGAAGCGGGTGCTCGATGCGGAAAATATCGAAATCCTGTGGAACTGCAACACGCAGGAAGTTCTCGGGGACGATTTCGGAGTCACGGGCGTGCGCCTTGTCCGCAGGGACGGCGAGGTCTTTGATATAGCCGTTGACGGATTTTTCCTCGCGATAGGCCATCATCCCAATTCCGACGTGTTCCGGGACTGGGTTGAAACCGACGGGCAGGGCTACATCGTCACAGACGGGAAGTCGTCGCGCACGAGCGTGGAGGGCGTTTTCGCCGCAGGCGATGTGCAGGATCCTACATACCGTCAGGCAGTGAATGCAGCCGCGTCCGGATGCCGCGCCGCCCTCGATGCGGAAAAGTATCTGAAGCAATAGGGAAACTCCGTTCCAGCTGGTGCAGAACTTGAAAGTACGGAACTGAAGCGCGGAACTTAAAGGTGCTAAACTTAAATAATACAATATACATGAAATCATATCTCAGAACCTCGCTTGTCGCCTTTGCGGCTCTCCTGTCGCTGAACGCCTGCAAGTCCCAGTATGAACTGCTGCTGAACAGCGCCGATGCCGATGCGAAATACGAAGCCGCGTTCAACTACTTCAACAACAAGAAGTACAGCAAGGCCGCAGCCATGTTCGAATCGCTCGCGATGTTCACAGAGGGTACCGAAAGGGACGACACCGTGCGCTACTACAAGGGTCTGAGCAACTACCGCCAGAAGGACTACTATACCGCCGAGGCCGATTTCCAGCGTTTTCTGGAGGTCTATCCGCGCAGCCCGTTCGCATCTGACGCCAGTTTCCTGCGCGTTGACTGCCTCTACCGTTCCACTCTGCGCTACGAACTGGACCAGACTCCGACCTACACGGCTCTCAACGCGATGACCGAGTATCTCCGCGAGAATCCGGACAACGTCCATCTTGAAGAATGCGAGGCTATGATTGCCGACCTGAACGAGCGTCTCGACCGCAAGGCCTACGAGGGGGCTAAGCTCTACTACAGGATGGAGGACTATCTCGCCGCCCGCGTCGCCCTCAAGAATGTGCTGAAGGACGATTCCGACAACATCTACCGCGAGGACATACTATATTATATAGCTATGGCCTCCTACAAATACGCCGACCTGAGCGTGAAGGCGAAACAGAAGGAGCGCTATCTCCAGTTTATGGATGACTACCTCAATTTCGTGGGCGAATATCCGGACTCGAAATATTGCCGCAGCCTCGAACTTCCACGCGAAAAAGCACAGAAATATCTGGAAAAATAAAAACCACCGAAAAAAATTGAAACCCCAGGATACGACGGACGTATATAAAAAAGAAAGGGACATACAACTGCCCCATTTGTGCAGTATTTTTGAGGATAGATTCATTTTTGAAGAGGGAGCATACTGGAGTATGTGACCGATGAAAAAATGAATATAGACCAAAAAGACAAACAATAAATATAGACCAAAAAGACAAACAATATAATATGGCAAGCAACAAGATTCCAACTAACACGCTCACACGAGACCTCTGCGACCTCGCAGCCCCGACGGGCAACATCTACGAAACCGTAGTAATCCTCTCCAAGAGGGCGAACCAGATTGCAGCGGCTGAAAAAAAGGAACTTACAAAGAAACTTGAAGATTTCAAGAACGAGAGGGACACGATGGAAGAGGTGTTCGAAAACAGGGAGCAGATTGAGATTTCCAAATACTACGAGCGTCAGCCGAAGCCGGATCTCGTCGCAATCTATGAGTTCGAGCACAACGAGATTTCCTACAGGATTGCGAAGCACGACGAGGAATAGGCTCTGACGGGGGGAAATTCCCGTACAAGAGACCGTCCCGCTGAAACCGTCTCCCTCGCCGACATAAGGTGGAGTTATGCTGAATCGTCTCGAAATACACAACTATGTTCTGATAGACTCTCTGGACATCACGTTTCCGGAGGGTCTTGTCATTATTTCCGGACAGACCGGGGCGGGGAAGTCGATTCTGCTCGGGGCGCTGTCGCTGCTTTCCGGGGGCAAGGCCGATGCGGCGATGATTTCGGAAGGTGCGGACAGCTGTGTGGTCGAGGCGGAATTCACTTCGGTTGACGGGTGTCTGAAGGATGCCGTCGGGGAGGCCGGGGCTGAATGGGACGATGCGGGACTGATTGTGCGGCGTGTCGTCGCGCGTTCCGGACGCTCCCGTGCATTCATCAACGACTGCCCGGTGACGGTGCAGACGCTTGCCGGGGTGACTTCGCGTCTTTTCGACATCCATTCCCAGAGCGGAACGCTCGAACTGCGCAACCCGGCTTATCAGACCGATATGCTCGACAATTTCGCCGGGAATCTCGCGTTGAGGGCGGAATATGCGGCCTCTTATTCCCGTCTCCAGTCGCTGACGGCCGAGAAGCGCAGACTGGAGGAAAGTCTCAGCCGGCTGCGTGCGGAGAGAGACTACAATCAGGCCCAGTTCACACAGCTGGACTCCGCCTCGCTGAAGGACGGGGAACTCGTTGATCTTGAGCAGGAACAGAAGAGTCTCGCCAACGCCGAAACCATACGGGAGAGTCTCTGCGCCGTTTCTGAAGCGCTCACCCCGAGCGGGGACGAACGGCCTTCCGCAGACGCGCTTCTGAAGGAGTCTGTGAAGAATCTGGAAAGGATTTCAGCCTTTGTCCCTTCGGCGGGTGCGCTTGCGCAGCGGCTCGAGTCCTCGCGCCTTGAACTGGACGACATCCTTTCGGAAGTCAGCTCCCTTGCGGAGAAATCGGAGGCCTCTCCGGAGCGGCTTGAAACCGTGGAGGCGAGGATGTCACTGATTTACGGGCTGTTCCAGAAGTTCGGATGCACAAGCGAGGCGGAACTCATCAGTTTGAGGGATAAATATTCCGACACTCTTGCCGACACCGACGGAATGGACGGGAGACTTGAATCTCTGTGTACGGAAATCGCAGCCGAGTCGAAGAACAACGACAGGCTTGCCGCAGCCCTGACGGAATCGCGCCGGAAGGCGGCCGCGCCTTTCTCCGGACACATTCAGTCGATGATTCGCTCTCTGGAGATGCCGCAGGCGGTCTTCGTGGCCGACATTTCCCCGGCTGCGAAGCCCGGTTCTCTCGGGCGGGACGATGTCCGTTTCCTCTTCAATTCCACCGGCCGCACCCCGGTTCCGGTGCAGAACTGCGCCTCCGGAGGAGAACTCTCCCGCATTATGCTCTGTCTCAAGGCGCAGATGGCTCATTTCGAGTCAATGCCGACGCTTATCTTCGACGAAATCGACACCGGTGTCTCCGGCAGCGTGGCGGACAAGATGGGTACGATGATATGCTCCATGGGGGCGGACATGCAGATCTTCGCCATCACGCACCTCCCTCAGGTCGCCGCCAAGGGCACAGCCCACTATCTCGTCGAGAAGTCCGTCTCTCCGGACGGCCGCACTGCATCCTCCATCCGCCGTCTCTCCTCCGAAGAACGTGTTTCCGAAATCGCCCGCATGCTCAGCGGCTCGACCGTCACCTCCGCCGCCGTCGCCAACGCCAGATCTCTGCTCGGTCTGTGACCTTGCGGGAATGTGATTTTTTCGTGAATTTTTCCGAATTTGCATTGCTGTTAGAAAAATATTTTCTAATTTCGAAACGTCTAACGCCTATAGATGTTTTTTGGTGATATGCGAAAGCTGATTACTATAGAGAACCTGAAATTTATCTTCCTGACTCTCACTGCCTTGTGCGGTGGGGGAGTTGTTGTGGACGAGAGTTGGGCCCAGTCTTCTCTTTCTTCGCATCCTGACACTTTGTCCGTTCAGACATCTTCTTCCCTTTTCCGGCAGGATTCCGACACATTGTCGATAGAGATATATTATCGCGTGGGATCCACACGCTACGAGCCGTCTTTCCGTTCCAACGGAGAGCGGATTTCGCGTTTCGTCAAGGAGTACGGCAGCCTTGCCGGCACGCTTGAGGGCAGAACGCCTGTGACCGTGTTCAGCGCATCGGCATCTCCGGAAGGCGGCGCGGCGTGGAATGACTACCTGAGCCGGAAGAGATTCCTCAGTTCAAGGCGGGCGCTTGTCAGTGCCGGTCTCGCTCCGGAGGTTTTCGCGCCGGCCAATCTGATTCCGGGTATGGTGGGCGTGTTCCCGGAAGATGAGTTTGTCGACAGGGTGCGTTCATCTTCGCTGGAGAATCCGATGAAATCGTGGATTCTCACCGTACTCGCCGACAGCTCGGCCACTTATTCTGAAAAGATTCAGACACTCATAGGCAAGGACGGGGGACAATGCTGGAGGACGCTTTCTGCGGAATGTCTCCCGCCGATGCGTTCGTTCATCGCCAGGACCGGCTTTGCCGAGCGCGATGACATCTCCGGCGCGGCATCGTTTCTGAAGTTGCGCGCATTGCCTGAGGCCGGAACGATTCCGTTCGCGGTGAACGACAGCCTTCCCGCTGTGCCGGTTCGCGGTGAGGGTATGCGTCACAAGCTGGAAATCAAGACGAACGTCCTCGGACTGGGGCTGCTTATGGCGAACCTCGGCGTGGAGTTCGGGCTTTCGCGTCATCTCTCAATTCATATCCCAGTCTATTACAGCGGCGTCAACTACTTCTCCGAAAGAGTCAAGTTCCGTACGCTCGCCCTGCAGCCGGAGTTGAGGTGGAACTTCTCGCGGGCGGAAGGCCTTTTTATCGGAGCACACGCCACTGCTGCGTTCTTCAATGTCGCGGTCGGAGGTGACTACCGCTATCAGGACCGGACAGGCGACACTCCGCTGGTCGGAGGCGGTCTCAGTCTCGGGTACAAGCTGCGTTTCGCGGATAATCCGCACTGGGGTGTAGAGTTCGTGATAGGGGCCGGCGGCTACAAGATAAGTTACGACCGTTTCGTCAACGAGGCGAACGGACCTTATGTTGATACGGTGGATCGGACGTACATCGGGCCGGACAACGCCGCGATAAGTGTATTCTATGAATTTGACCTTGGGAGGGGGAGACGCAGATGATGGGAGCAAGGAGAATGATATTGTTTGCCGCCGCGCTGGTTCTCGCCGCGTCGTGCCGTGTCCACGAATGGCCGGACGCTTCCACTCCTGCGCAATTGGATTTGGAGCTTGTCTTCGCTACGGATATGCCTGACTACAAGGAGGTGAACTACGAGACGAAAAGAACAAGGGCGGGTTTCACTGCGGAAGACATGGATATCCGCTACACTCTGAAATTCTATCCGGGACTTCCGGCTGGAGGGTACTCCTCCTCAGAGGCTTCGGACTACACTATTGTCATGACGAGACCGTCCACGGAGAATCTGGACTGCAGCCGCCGCGTGTCCCTTCCTGAGGGGAGGTGGAAAATCCTTTGCTGGACGGACTATGTCCGGATTGGAGGCACGGAGGATTTGTTCTATGAGACTGCGGATTTCTCGTCAATCGCCCTTTCTGAAAGCCATATCGCCAACACGGACTATAAGGACGCGTTCCGGGGGAGCGCGGAGGTTGAATTGCGCCGTCTCGGCAGCACGGAGACTCCTGCGCAGGTAAGGCTTGATATGGAGCGTCCTCTTGCGAAATACCGTTTCATCGCCACTGACCTCGATGCGCTGGTCACCAAGGTCATGCGCGAGAAAGCCGCAGAGGCGGCCGCCGCCGGCGATATTTCTCCGGCCGCCGACCCTTCAACCTCGTCGTTCAACCCGGAGGACTACTACATCCGCTTCTACTACAACTCATTTATGCCGTGCGTTTTCAATATCTTCAAGGACAAGCCGGTGGACTCGCGTACAGGAGTCACTTTCGACTCGGAGTTCATTCCGATTTCCACGAAGGAGGTGCTTATGGGTTTCGACTATGTCCTGGTGAACGGTCACGAGTCGGCAGTCTCCGTGCAGGTGGCTCTTTGTGAAGTCAAGACGGACAAGCAGCTTTCTCTCACTCCTGCCGTGCTCGTGCCTCTGGTGAGGAGCAAGGTGACGACTGTCCGCGGGGATTTCCTGACAATGGGAATCGGCAGCGGCATCGGCGTGAACCCGGAGTTCGACGGAGAGTTCAACCTGATAATTCCATAATCCGGTATCGGAAATATATCTCCCTGATTATAGAGACTGAAAAGTCCACAAGATTGTAGCGAAGCTTAATCTTGTAGTCGGACTGACGACTGATACTCGATAAGATCGTAGCGAAGCGACTTGGCGATTACTTAATCTTGTAGTCGGACTGATACTCGATGCGGCGGACACCCTCATTGATGCGGGAGCTGTCGCGGAAATTGAAGCTGGTCTGGAGACCGGTCTCCTGACGGTCGCCGATGAATCTGAGCCAGTTGCCGCCGAATGACGCACGGAGTCTGCAGAAATACTTTGTCACATCGTAGCCCTGGAAACTGAACTGGGTCGGCTCGGTGTCGAACAGGGCGCGGTAGGCCTTGACGAAGCTGATTGTCTCCGGGTTGTCGTAGTCGATGTAGTAGGCGAGACTGACATGCAGCCTGTTGCTGTGGAGATTCTCCACCTCTATGTCATAGCCCCTGACTTTCGAATGGCAGAACACCGCCACGTCGCGATTCTCGCGGGAGAGTAGCTTTATGTTCCTGAATACGTCGTTGACGAAGGCCTCGCTCTCAGACGCGATTATGAAGCGGTTGACCAGCGGACTCTCCACCGTGACCTCTTTCAGGCTGTCGATGATGTCCCGGCCTTCGAGGAGACTGTATTGCAGAGTCCTGTATTTCAGGCCTGAGATTTCCAGAATTTCCGTAAAATTTTTCATCGCCGCGCTCTCCTTTCCGCCCTTTTCCGAAATGAGCACCGTAATATCCCCGTCCCGTGTCTCGTCGGCAATCCATTGAATCAGGTCGGCATACTGGAGTTCGTGAGGGGTCGGCACCTGGACGAGTTTCGGGAACTCCGCGGTGAGTGCTGCGGCTTTCGGGTCGAGAGGTGAGATGATTGCGATGTCGTCTCCGACCGTTTCGTGTACTTTCCGTATGTCGTCTGCGGAAACCGGGCCTATGATGAAGTCATCGTCCGCAAAAGAACGGGCGGCAATCGGGTCGGAACCCGTGTCGAATACATCGATGTGGACATTGATGCTGTCAAGCCCGAGTTCCCTCGCCGCAAGCAGCGCTCCGCAGTAGAAATCGATTGAGGACGAACTCGGTTTCTCCGAACCGGCCATGAACGGCAGGACAAGCGCGAAGCGGACGCTTCTGTCAGCACTCAACCCGGCAGCTCCGTCCGCTGTCTGTCCGTCGGCATCTGCACTTTCTCCCTCCTGCGCATTCTCTTCTTGCGGGGAAGAGATGCCGCTTGCGGAGTCGTTTCCGCCGGATAGTCCTGTCTCTGCCTCCATTTCAGCAGTTTCATTTGCCGGAATCACGAGTTTCTGGCGGGACTTGAGCTCCGGGCTGCTGAGGCGGTTCGCCTTCATTATGGACTCGACGCTGATGTTGTATTTCCGGGCTATGCTTTCGATGGTCTCATACCAGCGCACCGTGTGGATGACCGGTTCCTGAGCTGCTTCCTGCGCGTTGTCTGACGGTTTCGTCTCGGGAGCCTTGTCCGATGTCTTCGCTTCCGGAACTTCGTCCGATGCTTTCGCCGCCGGAACTTTGCCGGATGACTCCTGCTTTTCCCGTGTGTCTCCGGCTTCGTTGTAGTCATCTCCGACAACCGGAATCAGGATTATCGCGTTCTTCTTCAGACCATCCTTGCGGACGGACGGATTGTACCTGTATATGTCCTCGATGCTCACTCCGTAGGCCCTGCTTATCGAATAGAGCGTCTGCCTTTCGAGGACGACATGTGACCAGCACAGTTTCCCCCCGACCTTCACCTTTTCCTTCGACACGGTGACGGGAGTCTGTACATAGCTGTCCTGCGCAAGGATTTCCGCCGGAGAAAAGACGGTCAGCGCGATTGCGGCCACGGTGAGGCCGAGTATTCCACGAATGTTCATATTCCGGTTCTCATTTGTCCTGACTGTCCGCCGCCTGCGGTTTCTCCGGATTCCCCGGACCCTGCGGATTCTCCGGGGCACGGGCGGGTTCAAGACTGTGTGCAAATTCAATGAGTCTGTCGGCAAATCCGCGCCAGGACAGTCTCTCCTTTTCTTTCCTTATCTCCGCGATGCAGCTTTCCCGCAGCGACGGCTCCGCGAAATAGCGCAGGATTTCAGCCCGGACGGCATCCGGCGCGGCATCGGTGGCCACAAGCCCCGTCCCCCGGTCTCCGATGGTCTCCTTCAGACCTCCCACCGCCGTGACGACCATCGGCACCTCAAAATGGTAGGACACGGAACTTATCCCGCTCTGGGTCGCGCTTCTGTATGGCAGCACGGTGAGGTCGGCCGCAGAGAAATACAGCGACACCTCCGAATCCCTCACATAGTGCAGGGCCTTGACAATCCGCCGTTCACCTCCCGGAATCCCGTCGATGATTCTCTGATACCGGTCGAAGCTGCCGTAAGGTTCTCCGGCGATTATCAGCTGCCAGCCCTCGTCCAGGCCGGCGAATGCCTCGAGCAGTATGTCCAGCCCCTTATATTCCCGTATCAGCCCGAAAAACAGCAGGTTCTTCTTTCCGTGTTCAAGTCCGAGCCGGTTTTCCGCCTCCTCACGCGGCATCTTCAGTCCGAAGTGGGAATAGAGGGGATGCTGTATGACCTCGAACTTCGCGTCCTTCTTCAGTTTCAGAAGGTCTTTCGAGACCTCGCCGCAGAGGGTGACATAACCGTCGCATCCCGAAAGGAAATATTTCGTCAGCGGAGCGTCGAAGAAATGGGGTTCGTGCGGGATGACATTGTCGAGAATGCCTATGACCGTGCAGCTGCGCCTCATCCTGCGGCAGACATAGCCCAGGGAGGGCGCGAACCAGCTCATCCAGTAACGGACAATCAGCAGGTCGGGCTTCCATTCCCGGATTGCCTTCACGGTGCGGCTGTAAGTAAACGGATTGGCCGTGTCCAGCACGGATGTGCTCCGCACCGGCACGGCCTCGTCGTCATCGGTCACTTTCTGAGTCCTGCCCGGGAAGAGGAAATCCGGATACTGCCTCGTGAAATTGAAGGCTCTGACATCGTGACTCTTGCCCAGTTCCTCAAAAAGACAGGCGTTGAACTGGGAAATCCCTCCTCTGTAAGGGTAGAAACAGGACAGCAGCGCTATTTTCAATTATTTTTGCCTTTGTTCGCCACGTATTCCTCGTTCAGTCCGGCAATCACTTCGTCGGTGATGTCGAGCGAAGCGTCGCCCGTGATGACCGGAGCGCCTCCCTGATTGGTGATGATCATCGCGTAGCCCATGGTCTCGTTGTATTTGTCGAGCCAGGTCTTGATTGCGTCCGCGAGCTGGTTCATCATCACAATCTGCTCTTCCTGAATCTCGCTCTGCTTCTGCTGCGCATAGGCGTTGAAGTCGTCCTGCGCCTTCTGGAGCTTCTGACCCTGGACTTCGGCGACTGACCTTGTCATCAGGCCCTTGTCCATCTTGTCCTGAAAGTCCTTGATGTCCTTCTCAAGCTTCTTGCCCCTTCTGTTGACCTCGGCCTGGATGTTCTGGACCTTCGTCTCCACGACTGAGCGCTTGTCGTTCGCCATGTCGTATTCCTGCAGAATCCTGTCGAGCTGGACATAGACGATGTCGCCCGCGTGTGACACGTGTTCCGTCTCGGCGGCTGCGGTTTCTCCGGCATTCTTGTTCCCGATGAGTGAGAGTGTGCCGAAAACAACGGCGGCGATGAGGGCTATAACACTGATTGTCAGCGTTATGATTTCATTTTTTTTCATTATGTGTAATTTTTTTTGTTTTTGTCGAGAAAATCCCGTGTCCCCGGAAAACGGTTACAATCTGCAAATATATAAAAATATAGTCACATAACCTCACTTCAGACAATCGAGATATGCCTTTATCGTGTTTTCGAGTCCCATATATATCGCATCGCAGATGAGGGCGTGTCCTATCGAAACCTCGTCGGTCCACGGAATCGTCCTCACGAAATATGCGAGATTGTCGAGGTTCAGGTCGTGTCCGGCGTTCAGCCCGAGTCCGCATTCCCTCGCCTTCTCGGCCGCCCTGAGGTAGGCTTCTACCGCTTTCTCGGGGGAGTGGGGGAACATTTCGGCATACCCGGCGGTGTAAAGCTCCACTCTGTCCGCGCCGCACTCGGCCGCCCCCTCCACCATCTCCGGCTCCGGATTCACGAAAATGGACGTCCTGATTCCGCAGGCCTTGAATTCGGAGCACATCCTCGTGAGGAACGCCTTGTTTTCCAATGTGTTCCATCCGGCGTTGGAGGTGATTGCGTCTTCCGCGTCCGGGACCATCGTGACCTGGTCCGGACGGACTTCCTTCACGAGCGCTGCGAACGCAGGTATCGGGTTGCCCTCGATGTTCATCTCGGTCCTCACGATCGGTCTTAACGCGCGCGCGTCCGCGTACCTTATATGTCTTTCGTCGGGTCTTGGATGAATGGTGACACCCTGCGCCCCGAAGTTTTCGCAGTCGGCGGCCGCCTTTTCCACGTCGGGGGTGTTGCCTCCCCGGGAGTTTCTCAGGGTGGCGAATTTGTTTATGTTAACGCTCAGTCTTGTCATATTGTTTGTCTATTGTTTGTCTTTTTGGTCTATATTCGATTTCATCGATTTTTTCTACGTTTGGCATAGTTCAAGCAAGCTTGACTCTGCTCTCACTTTTCGAAAAAATTCATTTTTTCATCGGTCACATACCCCGGTATGCTCCCTCTTCAAAAATGAATCTATCCTTCAATGAATCTATCCTCATCTGTTACATGCGGCCGCAAAAATATATATTATTGTTCAAATCGTGTCAAGAAATCATTAATTTTGCAGTTTTCCACAACTGATTCGAATGATTGCAGTATTTTACAGAAATCCGGAAATCGTCCGCACGCCGGCCTACGGAGTCCTTGAACGGAGGCTGACCGGGGCCGGGATTGAATTTCGCGGTGTCTGCATATCCGGCGGCGCGGAAAATTTGCCGGAGCCTGCGGCGGGGGGACAGTCCGCAGAAAAATTACTTGACGGGGGACTGCCGGATCTGATTGTCAGTCTCGGCGGTGACGGGACTTTCCTTTCCTCGGCGAGATTCGCCGCGCCCCGTGGGATTCCTGTTCTCGGCGCGAATGCCGGACGGCTCGGCTTCCTTTCCGAGAACAGGCCGGAAGACGTGGCCGAGGCTCTCGTGAGCGGGGACTACAGAGTCGAAGACAGCCCCGTCCTTTCCGCCGCCGTCAGTTCGCCCGACGTGAGCACACCCGCATCCTTTCTGGCTTTGAATGAGATAAGCGTGCACAGGCTCGGCCCGGCGATGCTCGGGGTGGACGCCTCCATAAACGGGAATCTTCTTCCAACCTACTGGGCGGACGGACTCATCGTTGCGACGGCGCTCGGCTCGACGGCATATTCCCTCAGCGCGGGAGGCCCGATTGCATTCCCCGGTTCGGGGGTTCTTCTCGTCACTCCTATATCCCCGCACAATCTCAACGTCCGTCCGCTCATAATTCCGGAAAGCTCCCGGATTGAGCTCCGCTTCCGTTCGCGGGACCCGAAACTCGTCCTTTCCGCAGACAATGTCAACTTCGTGATGAGGGGGGATTCCGCCGTCAGCGTCGGGGTGGCACAGTTTTCGCTCAAAAGGGCGCGGCTTCGCGATTCAGGCTTCATAAACGCGCTCACGAGCCGGCTTTACTGGGGCGAGGACGTCAGAAATCACTGAGAATATGGAAAACAGAGCTAATGTTCCCGTGCACGTGTCCATAATAATGGACGGCAACGGACGCTGGGCGAAGGCCCGGGGCAGGGAACGGATATACGGGCATGTCGAAGGGGTCGAATCAGTACGCGCCTGCACGGAGGCCTGTGTCGAGGAAGGAGTGAAATATCTCTCGCTCTATGCCTTCTCGGAAGAGAACTGGAGCCGTCCCGATGCGGAGGTTTCCGGACTTATGGCCCTGATGGCCAAGTGTATGGCCGACGAACTTCCGACATTCCTGAAAAACGGCGTGCGCTTCGTGGTGCTCGGACATCGCGAGCGGCTTTCGGCGGAGCTTAACGCCACAATCGACGACTGTATGGCGAAGACCGCTGACGGCAGGAACCTCACTTTGGTTCTGTTTATGAGCTATTCCGGCAAATGGGACATATTCCGGGCCGCGAAAAAGATGGCGCTTGAGGCCGCCGAATCACCGGAAGCCCTTGAACGGCTGAAAAATGCGGATTCGTCCTTTTTCGACGGCTACCTCGTGACAGCGGGGATGCCTGACCCGGATCTCATAATCCGCACTTCCGGAGAGACCCGTCTGAGCAATTACCTGCTCTGGCAGGCGGCCTATTCCGAATTCCTTTTCACGGAAACGCTCTGGCCGGATTTTCGGAAGGAGGAGTTCCGCGCCGCGCTGGCCGAGTATGCCGGTCGCGACCGGCGATATGGCAAAGTGAAATAAATTGCATATATTTGCAGATTGTACGTACATTCCGGGCGCATTCCGGCGTGCACGGCTTGAGTAAAGAAAACTAAGTTTTGAAGATAGATGGCGATTAGACTCAGATTCCTGTTCTGCGTTGCGGTCGTGCTCGTCCTTGCGGAGGCAGCGGCGACGGCGCAGTCCGGAGTGACGGTGGATTACGGCAATCCTCGGAAATATATTGTGGGAGGAGTCTCCGTTGAAGGAAACAATTATGTGAACGGAGACCAGATTGTCCAGATCAGCGGTCTGCGCGAGGGGATGGAGGTGACGGTGCCGAGCGATTTCTTTTCGCTGCTCATCGACAAGATGTGGCACAGGCGCTACTTCGAGGATGTTTCCGTGGCGATTGATTCGCTCAACGCGACACGGGACACCGCTTTCTTCAAGATTACGGTCTCGGAGCGTCCGAGGGTTTCCAAATGGACTTTCTCCGGAATCAAGAGCGGCGACCAGAAGGATTTGAAGGAGAGGCTGAACCTCAAGCCGGGAGGAGTGTTCTCGGACTATGTCGCCAAGACTTCGACCGACATCATCAAGCGCTTCTATAACGAAAAAGGCTACAACAACGCCACCGTCGACATCCAGACCAGGCGCGACACCCTCGTGAAAGGCGCAATCCGCGTGAACTTCGCAATCAGCCGCAACGAGAAGGTAAGAATCAAGAAGATAGACTTCGGCGGAACTTATGCGGTGAAAGAATCCAAGCTCGTCAAGTCGATGAAGAAGACCAGGGACAAGAGACTCCAGAACTTCTTCAAGTCCAAGAAATTCAACGAGACGGAATTCGAAAACGACAAGAAGAGTCTCATCGAGGCCTTCAACGAAGCCGGCTACCGCGACGCTAGGATTGTCAGCGACACCGTCTATTTCGTCGAACCCGGCAAACTCGAGATCGACTTCAAGATTGACCAGGGTAAGAAATACTATTTCCGCGACATAACGTGGACCGGAAACTCCGTCTATCCTGCCGAGGCTCTGAATGACATACTCCAGATAAAGAAGGGCGATGTCTATGATGTCGTCACCATGGAGAAGCGTCTCTTCGGCGGAGGAAAGCAGAACGAATACGACGTTTCAAAACTTTACAGGGACAACGGCTACCTGTTCTTCAACCTCCAGCCGGTCGAACTCAATGTCGCCGGGGACTCCGTCGATGTGGAGATGCGCGTGGTGGAGGGCAAGCAGGCCACTCTGAACAACATCATAATCAACGGGAACGACCTCACCAACGAGAAAGTCGTGCGCCGTCAGGTGTTCACCCGCCCGGGCTATCTCTTCAGCCAGTCCGACTTCGAGCGTTCCATCCGTGAGATTGCGTCGATGGGGCAGTTCGACCCTGAGGCCATAGCCGACCCGAACAAGGGATATTCCATTCTTCCGAATCAGAACACCAACACGGTGGATGTCGTATATAATGTGACGGAGAAGCCTTCGAGCCAGCTTGAACTCTCCGGAGGATGGGGCGGAAACACATTCGTCGCCACGGTCGGAGTAAGCTTCAACAACTTCTCGACCCGCCGTTTCTTCGACAAGACGGCGTGGAGGCCTGTCCCGCTCGGCGACGCGCAGAACCTCGCGTTCCGCTTCCAGACCAACGGAACCTACTACACTTCGCTCTCCGCAAGCTTCTCCGAGCCGTGGCTCTTCGGCAAGAAGCCGACTTCGCTGAACCTTTCGCTCTACTACACCAGGCAGACGAACTCCTACCTCGCGTTCAACATCCTGAACAACGACCAGTATATGGAGGTCTATGGTTTCGCGGCCGGAATCGGAACCCGTCTGAAATGGCCGGACAACTACTTCGTGCTCTACAACCAGCTCAGCTGGCAGACTTACAGGCTGCAGGACTGGCAGTACAACTTCCTGTTCAATACGGGAGTTTCGCACAACCTCAGCTACATGATAAGCCTGTCCCGCAACTCCACGGACCAGCAGATTTATCCTCGTTCCGGTTCGGACTTCTCGATTTCCCTCCAGTTGACTCCGCCGTACTCGCTGCTGCGCAAGAAGACCGTCTATGAGGACGGGACGGAGGTTTCGGTCAGCAATCCGCGTGACATAGATTACAGCCAGTGTTCATCCGAGGTCAGGTACAAATGGATCGAGTATCACAAATGGCAGTTCAAGGGAGCGGTTTACACCAAACTCGTCGGTGACCTCGTCCTGATGACGCGCGCCCAGTTCGGAGTTCTCGGCTACTACAACCGCAAGTGGGGGTATTCGCCGTTCGAGGGCTTCCGCGTCGGAGGTGACGGTATGTCCGGCTACGACACCTACGGTTCGGACATCATATCCCTGAGGGGTTATGAAAACTACTCTCTCACTCCGACGAGCACTTCGCAGTACAATACATCCGGAAACTATTATGCAGGAAACGTCTATGACAAGTTCACGGTCGAGCTCCGTTATCCTGTGGTGCTTCAGCCGCAGTCGACGATTTATGCGCTGCTCTTCCTCGAAGGAGGTAACTGCTGGAGCGACCTGCGCAGCTTCAACCCGTTCCAGATCAAGCGTTCGGCGGGTGTCGGCGTGAGGGTCTTCCTCCCGATGATCGGTCTGCTCGGAGTTGACTGGGGATACGGTTTCGACGACAGCGTGAACGGCAAGAGCCAGTTCCACTTCGTAATCGGACAGCAGTTCTAAGACGGAGTCCGCGTGCGGCACGGCTTTGATGTCGCCGCGACGGATTCGGGGATATGAAAATGTGAATATAAATGAAAATATAAAATACTTATACGATGAAAAAGATTCTTTTTGTGGCAGCCGCTTCGCTTTTCGCTACGGCTGCATTCGCCCAGAATGTAACCACGGGACACGTGAACACTACGGAACTGATTCAGCTTATGCCGGCCATGGACACGGTGAGAACCCGTCTCGACGAGGCTCAGAAGGAGGCGAATGAAACCTATCAGGCGATGATGGAGGAGTTCCAGACAAAGAACAGCACCTACCAGCAGAAGCAG
This sequence comes from Treponemataceae bacterium, assembly GCA_963614515.1. Classification (GTDB taxonomy): domain Bacteria; phylum Bacteroidota; class Bacteroidia; order Bacteroidales; family UBA932; genus Cryptobacteroides. The sequence goes on from CAVEDD010000008.1 coordinate 17,981, forward strand.
GCTTCCTGGACTCCGGCAATCAAGGCCTCCAAGGAAAAGGAACTTCAGGACATCTACACTCGTCTTGAGGAATTCCAGCAGTCCATCGGGCAGGAGCTTCAGCAGATGCAGCAGAGTCTCCAGGCTCCGATTTACCAGAAGGTGAACGAGGCGATTCAGAACATCGCGAAGGAAAAGAAGCTTGCGTATGTGTTCGACATCAACTCCGTGCTCTATGTGGATGCTGCGCAGAGCATCGATTTGACTCCGGAACTTCGCGTGATTCTCGGTATTCCTGAGGGACGCACGCTGGCTTCGCTGCAGGAGGAACTGCAGGCGAAGGCCGCCCAGCAACAGTAATGACTGGCTTCTGAAATGATTGATTGGGACTTCGGGGATTTTTGTTCACGAGGTCCTTTTTGCAATGGTTGCTGCGATGCAAAAGATATGACCATAACACATAACCACAATACTTATAACACTGAAATATGAAGACGGAGAAGATTATGGCTTCGCTGGAGGCGAAGTATGGCGGGCAGAAGGAATATCTGCAGGCCGTGCGTGAGGTTCTTGAGACCATTGAGGAGACTTATAATGAACATCCGGAATTCGAGGCGGCGCGGATTGTCGAACGGATTGTCGAGCCTGACAGGATTTTCACATTCAGGGTGACCTGGGTGGACGACAGCGGGGAAATCAGGGTGAACACCGGCTACAGGGTGCAGTTCAACGGCGCGATAGGCCCGTACAAGGGCGGCCTGCGTTTCCATCCTGCGGTCAACGAGTCGATGCTCAAGTTCCTCGGATTCGAGCAGATTTTCAAGAACGCCCTCACGACCCTGCCTATGGGCGGAGGCAAGGGCGGTTCCGATTTCGACCCCAAGGGCAAGTCCGATGCGGAGATAATGCGCTTCTGTCAGGCATTTATGCTGGAACTCTGGCGCAACATCGGCCCGGACACGGATGTGCCGGCTGGTGACGTGGGCGTGGGTGGCCGGGAAATAGGCTATCTTTTCGGAATGTACAAGAAACTCGCCCGGGAGCATACCGGCGTGCTGACCGGCAAGGGCATGACCTGGGGAGGTTCGCTGATTCGTCCGGAGGCCACCGGCTACGGCGCGGTCTATTTCGTTCAGGATATGCTCCGCCGTGCGGGGCTTGAACTCAGGGGAATGCGTGTGGCTGTCTCCGGCTTCGGGAATGTGGCCTGGGGCACGGCGGAAAAGGCCACGGAACTCGGGGCGAAAGTGGTCGCCATCTCAGGTCCGGACGGAGTTGTCAGGATTCCGGACGGGATGACCCCGGAGCAGATTGCCTATATGCTTGAACTCCGCGCCTCGAACAACAATGTCGTGGCTCCGTTCGCGGAGAAATTCCCTGGAACGGTTTTCATCCCCGGCAAGAAAGCCTGGAGCGTGCCTTGCGACATCGCGATGCCTTGCGCGTTCCAGAACGAAATGGACGGGCAGGACGCGGAGGAACTCATCGCGGGAGGGGTGAAGCTTGTCGCCGAGGTTTCCAACATGGGCTGCTGTCCGGAGGCCATTTCCGCCCTCCAGAAAGCCCGCATACTCTTCGCACCGGGCAAGGCGGTGAACGCAGGGGGAGTGGCGACTTCAGGGCTGGAGATGACCCAGAACGCGATGCACCTCTCGTGGACAGCCTCGGAAGTGGATGTCAAACTCCGCGAAATCATGCACAGCATCCACGAAACCTGTGTCAAGCACGGCACTGAACCGTCAGGCTATGTGAACTATGTCAAGGGGGCCAACATCGCCGGCTTCATGAAGGTAGCCCGCGCAATGCTTGAGCAGGGCGTAATCTGAACCGTCCGTCCGCCTGCCTGCCCGCCTGCCTGCCTGCCCGACTGACCCTTATTACTAAGCGTTAAAGAATAACTTGGTAGAGATTTATGAAGGATTTTGGAGTAGACCCAAAAGACGCACAAAGATCACCAAATTTAGACTGTTAACAAGATAATCACCCCGCAGACTCCGATGTAGCCGTAAACGACTTTGCTGAAGAGTTTTGCGGGGATATGTCTGAACACCAGCGCCCCTATGGCGGTGCCGATGGCTATGCCGCCGAGTCCGCAGGCGTAGTCGATGCCCACGGCGCGGGTGAGGTAGCCGTTCCCGGCGCGGGTGAGCGTCATCAGCGCGTTGCCGAGAAGGAGATAGGTCTGAATCATCGCCATATAATGCTCCTTGTCGGGTTCTGACGCCATGAAATAGAGTACGGCGGGCGGACCCTGCATTCCGAAGAACCCTCCGAGGACTCCGCTTATTGTGCCCATGCCGAGCTGGGCGGGGACGCTCGGGCGGATGTGTATTTTTGAACTCAGCAGGAAATAGAAGCTCGTGAGTATGAGCACCGCGCCGAGAATCCTGCGCAGAACGATGTCGTTGATGCTTCTCAGCGAGAACACCGCCGCAGTCGAGACGACGGCGAAGGTCAGCAGCATCGGCCATAGCCTCTTCCACGACACATATCTTCTCATCTTGAACGCTATGAACAGCGACGTCGTCATCGCAAGCAGGCCGCTGAGGGCTGTGGCTTCTCCATAACTGTTTGTCAGAAAGGGGAGTACCGTCATTATGAATATTCCGAATCCGAATCCGGTCGTGCGCTGGATGAAACTCGCCCCTATGCAGAGCAGGAATATGTACAGGACATTTATTGTCATAACAATGCGAAGCTCGAATCCGCAGCGTGGGATTCGACAACAAATTTACGGAAAAATCAGCGGAATGGAAAGTTTTCCGACGGATTTCCATAATCGGAAAATACGATTGCCGTTATTGAAAATTTCACTAAATTTGCAGCCTTTGTCTGCAGGACTGTGTAAGCGTTAAAAAATAAAACACAAAATAAAATGAGTGAAAAGAAACTCAACCTCAAGTACGCCGTGTGTCTTCCCATAGCACTGGTACTTTTCTTCTTTCTCTGGTTCTTCCCAATAGAGCCTGTCACAATCGGAAATCTGACCTTCGGCTACAGCCTTTTCTTCGGCGACGGCGTCCTTTCGCAGGTGGAAGTCAGGGTCATAGCCCTGTTCGCCCTTGCCGCGCTGTTCTGGATTTTCGAAATCATCCCGACCTGGTGCACTTCCACGATGATTATCGTGCTGATGCTTCTGACAGTTTCAGACCAGGCGGCGTTCACCTTCGCTTCAGATGCCAATGTGGGCAGTCTCATCAGCTACAAGTCGATTCTCGCGACTTTCGCCGAGCCTACGGTTATGCTCTTCCTCGGCGGTTTCGCCCTTGCTCTCTGCGCCACCAAGGTCGGTCTTGACGCGCAGCTCGCCCGCATACTGATGACTCCTTTCGGAACTAATCCGAAGATGGTGCTGATGGGCTTCCTGTTTGTCATAGGTCTGTTCTCGATGTTCATGAGCAACACCGCCACGGCAGCGATGATGCTCGCCTTCCTCGCTCCGGTGCTCAGATCCCTGCCTGACGAGAAGAGCAAGATAGGACTCGCGCTGGCGATTCCGATTGCGGCGAACATCGGCGGCATAGGAACCCCTATCGGAACCCCTCCGAACACGATTGCTCTGAAATATCTCAACGAGCCGTCTTTCATCGAGGCCATCAACGCCAAACTCGCCTCCGCGAACGAAACTCTCGGGACGGCCTTCGAACCAATCGCCCGCATAGGCTTCCCGGAGTGGTGCTCCGTGATGGTGCCGTTCGCCCTCGTGATGCTGCTCATCTCCTGGGTCGTGCTCCTCATCCTATTCCCGTTCAATGTGGACAAGATTGAACTCAAAATCGAGGGGAAACCGAAGAAGGACAAGGACTATTGGATTGTGGCGATCACTTTCATCGTGACGGTGTTCCTGTGGATGACCGAGAATCTCCACGGGCTCAATTCCTATGTCGTCGCGATGATTCCTGTCGGCGTGTTCGCCACGACCGGCGTGCTCGGCAAGAAGGAAGTCAAGTCGCTTGACTGGGACGTGCTCTGGATGGTTGCCGGAGGTTTCGCGCTCGGACTCGGGCTGAACAAGACCGGGCTCGCCACGCATCTTGTCGAGGCCATTCCTTTCAGCGACTGGATGCCTCTGCTCGTTCTTGTGGTCGCAGGTCTGCTCGCTTATGCATTCTCCAACTTCATCTCGCATTCCGCCGCATCGGCCCTCTTCATCCCGATTCTTACTGCGGTTGCGACCGGTATGGCCGGCACTCCGGGATTCGAGAGTATGGGCGGTGCCGTCACTCTCATCGTGACTGTCGCCGTGACCTGCTCGCTTGCGATGCTCTTCCCGATTTCCACTCCGCCTAACGCCATCGCACATTCCACCGGTCTCATCAAGACCAAGGATATGGCGCTCACCGGCGCGATTATCGGCGGTGTCGGCATTGTGATTCTGGATCTGGTGATGACGCTTATCGGCTTACCTCGTTTCTGATGAAAAGGATTGCATATATATTCTCTGTGATGGCACTTCTGAGCATTTCAGCAAGTGCCATTGCTGCGGTTGGCGTGTCGGAATCCGGTGTCGCTTCGGAATCAGGTGCGGCATCGGAATCCGGGGATGCGAAGGCAAAGTCCGGGGCGGTCAGGGAGCACCTGCAGAACCATTACAAGTTCTACGGGTTCATCCGCAATTATATGGTCTATGACTCCCGCGAGGCTGTGGCCGGAACGGGCGACCTGTTCTTCTATCTGCCGAAGGACAGCAATCTCAACGCAGCCGGGGATGACCTCAATCAGAAAAGCTCCTTCCGTTTTCTGGCGATAACTTCCCGCGTGGGCGTGGATGTCTCCGGCTATCAGCTGGGCGGGACTTCAATCGGGGCGAAGATAGAGGCGGACTTCTATGCCGGGCTTACCGGCGTGACCGGCACCGCGACCCTCCGTCTGCGTCAGGCCTATCTCACACTCGGCTGGAAAGACCTTCCGCTTGCGGGAAACCGCAGGGCTTCCGTCGGGCTTAAAATCGGTCAGGCCTGGCATCCTATGGCTGCCGACCTCTGCCCGGTGTTCACGCTTGAATCCGGCGCCCCTTTCGGTCCGTTCAGCCGCACGCCCCAGCTGACGATGGACGCCGCACTCGGAGAGCATTTCATCCTCACGGCTTCGGCTCTGTGGCAGATGCAGTACACCTCCACAGGCCCTGAGGGAGCATCGGCGAACTACATCAAATATTCCTGCACTCCGGAAGCCTATCTCGGAGCGACCCTCAAGTTCGGAGGCTGGATGGCGAGAGCCGGCGTGGACCTGCTCAGCATCAAGCCGCGCACGACCGGCACGGGAGGATTCTACGAGACTGCGGAGGGCACGGCTGAACCTGTCTGGAACTCAACGACAGTCAAGGTCTCCGACCGGCTGACCACGGTCTCTCCGTTCGTCTATATGCAGTATGTCAGGGGCAAACTTGAACTCAAGGCCAAGACCATCTATGCGCAGGCCGGCGAGCATTTCAACATCCAAGGCGGCTACGGAATCACGAAGAAATTCGAGGGAGACGGAGAGGACGGACACTGGGAATACGCCCCGACCCGTTCTTCATCCACCTGGTTCACTGTTTCCTACGGAAAGAAATGGGTCCCTATGCTGATGCTCGGCTACTATCAGAATTTCGGGACGGCCGAAGACCTCTACAGCGCGGCCGGGGACGGAATGGTCAGCGAGTCGGATTTCTATTTCGCGAAGAACAGCTTCAAGAACCTGAACCGTCTCTACCGCATCTGCCCGGCGTTCATCTGCAATTTCGGCAAACTCTCCCTCGGAATCGACTACGAACTCTGCGGTGCGCAGTTCGGCACGCCCGAAGTCGGGACTGTCAGCGGGAAAGCGGTGAACCTCTACAACGCACGCGGACTCGCCACGGACGGTCTCCATTGGATTTACAGCCATCGCGTCCAGTGTATGGTCAAATTCACTTTCTGACAGTTCTCTTTCTGACATATTCTTCTTGCGATTGAGAAAAATGTTTCCTAACTTTGAAGTCGGCTTGTCTCCGGACGGGCTTCCAAGAATATGCTGAAACAGATGACGACAGGAAACCTGAAATTTATCTTCTTGACTCTCACTACCTTATGTGGGGGGGGGTATATCGGTGTCTACAGTTCCGGCACGTCGTCAGTCCGGCCGGCTCTTTTTCCGCTGAACCGGCTTTCACTTTTTTCGTTATCGAAGATAATGTCGCGTGAGATGATGTCGCGTGGCGTTGTCACGCCGTCCGCCGTCTTTCCGTTATGTCGGAGAGCGGTTGTCCAAGTTTTGCAATAATCTTATTACCAATATTTATTAACCTTATGTGCATTATGAAACAGATTTTCAAAACTGTCGCCGTTCTCGCTCTCGCAGCGTTCTCGGCATCGTGCGCGAAGGAGCAGACAGCTGCTCTTTCGGGAGGGGAGACCGAGGTGAGCTTCACCGTCTCCGCTCCGGTAATCCAGACCAGGGCCATCGCCGACGGAAACACCGTGGACAAGGTCGCCTGCTGCGTCTATGATTCTGACGGGGTATATCTCGCCGGAACGGATGAGAACAAAATCAGCCAGATCATCGATATGGCGAACGGCAAGGCCACGTTCAGAACCCGCCTTGTGACCGGACAGGAGTACAGCTTCATCTTCTGGGC
>CAVEDD010000009.1:0-24077 GCA_963614515.1 Treponemataceae bacterium
GCGTTTTGCCGCCGCCGCACTCCATTTACTCTGGGAAACAATATCTGAAGATTGTAACAATTTGTCCGACAAAAGTTGCAACAAAAAAGTTAAACATTAGAACATTTTTGTTGCATCACTTTTGTCAACCGATAAGCGAGATTTATGGCAGATTTCTCGCTCTTTTGTCCTATTCTGAGGTCACACAAACTGAGTTATTCTCCCACACTTGCTTGAAGCGGCTCACACGCGGCCAGGCAGCGGAGGAAATTCCCTCCGGCGATGGCAGCAATTGCGGCTTCATCATAGCCGCGCCGTCTAAGCTCGTCAAAGACGACTCCGATGCGGCTGCAATCCTCAAGCCCCTCGGGGGCTACCGCAATCCCGTCAAAGTCGGAGCCGATTCCGACATGCTCCGGACCGACAAGGGATACGGCGTGGTCGATGTGGTCGGCCACCCTCCTGTAATTCGGACGCGGCAGTTTCCTGAGCCGGTCGAGGCAGTCGTACCAGACGGCCCGCTTTGCCGAATCCGCCGGGTCGGCAATGAACTCCCCTTCTATCTTCTCCATTTCATCGTCATAGCGGTCAAGTACCTTGGCGAAATCCGCGTCAAGGAATGCCGGATAGAAATTTATCTGTATGACTCCCCCGTTTCCGGCGAGCCTTTTTATCATCCCGTCGGTCATATTCCTCGGATGGTCTGCAAGTGCGCGGCAGCAGGAGTGGGTCGCGACGACCGGTTTCGCGCTGCATTCCAGAACATCGTAAAACGAGCGGTCGGAAATATGCGACACGTCAACCAGCATCCCGAGCCTGTTCATCTCCGCCACGACAGAACGGCCAAAAGGACTGAGACCGCCCCAGCGTCCGGACGCGCCGCTTGTGCAGGAATCGCAGATTTCATTGTCCCGGGCGTGGGTCAGCGTCATATACCGGACTCCCAGTTCGTGGAAAAGCCTCAGGAGCCCGAGGTTCTTCTGTATCGGAGAGCCGTTCTCAAGAGCCAGAAAAACCGAAATCTTCCCCTCAGCCTTGTTCTGCAGCGCCTCCTCCGCAGATGCCGCCAATGCCGCGATGTCCCGGTTTGCCTCCACAGTATCCTTTGTGCAGGCAATCAACTCAAGCGCATAGCGCGTCGCCGCATCCGGGGCAAGCGAATTGGGGACATAGGCTGCGAAAAAAGCGGCATCGACTCCCCCGCGCTTCAATTTCGGGAAATCGACCTGCGCGTGGACATCCTCCTTTCCGATGTCACGAAGCCGATAAATCTGCGACGGGGTGTCGCAATGTGAGTCCAACAAAAACATATCAAAGCATAACGCAGTAATCACGCGAGGTGCAAGAAGCCAAATAGAAGATGGAGTGCAAGGCTTGCGACGAAGATGAAACCGCAGCAACCTGTCGGTTGTGAGGATTTCATCAAGACGCATAACGCGGCAATCCGCTTCTATTTGGCTTCTTGCCTTTGGCGGACAGACTCATACATAATCACCGCCGCCGCAATCGAAACATTCAACGAGCCAATCTCCCCGGCCATCGGAATCGCGGCCCTCTCGTCCGCAAGTTCCAGCATGGCGGACGATATCCCCTTGCCCTCAGAACCCATAATGACGGCGACCGGACCGGTCAAATCTATGTCATACACATACTTGTCAACTTTCTCCGTGGCCGCCACAAGACGGAATCCGGACTGCTTGAGAAAATAAGCGGCGTAGCGGAGATTCGGAACCTTGCAGGTGTCAATCCTCGTCAGCGCGCCGGCGGAAGCCTTCACCGCCTCTGCATTTATGGCCGCACCCCCCTTTGCCGGAACAATGATTCCCTGTCCTCCGGCACATTCCAGCGTTCTTGCAATCGCCCCGAGGTTGCGCACGTCGCTCACCCCGTCGAGAATCACGAGAAGCGGGTTCGGAGTCGTGGCGAGCGCCTTGTTCACCATATCCTCAAGCTCCACATAGTCAATCTGCGCGATGTAGGCCACCACGCCCTGATGCGCACCGCGCACCGCCCTGTTCAGCCTGTCAAGAGGCACGAACTGGTAAGGAATCTTCTTTTCCCCGAGCAGACCGTACAGTTCACGGAACTGCTGCCCCTCAAGCCCCTGCTTCAGAAGCACTTTGTCAAAATGCCGGCCTGCCTTCACGGCTTCCATCACCGGATGGATACCGTAGAGAAACTGCATCTTATCCTCTTCCATATCTGTCATTTAACTTCTTGTCTATATTGAATTTGTCTCTCAAATCATCCTTTCAGACCCACCGCACAGCTGTCATTCCCCGAGACTCTCTGAAAGCTCGGCCCACTCGTCAGTCATTGCGTCAAGATCCCTCTTCAGTTCAAGAAACTCTCGAGTAAGTTCCATATAATCATCTGACGGAGACGGATTTGCAAGCACCGTCTCAATCTCCTTCATCCTTCCCTGCACCTCGTCAATCTTCTTCTCCAGAAACGAAATCCGGTTGCGCACCTTCCTTTCCTCCTTGGAGATGAACTTCTTCTCCTGATACTGCTGCTGGGAGGCAGCCTTCTTCGCCACGGTCTCCTGAGCAATTCCCGTCGGGACTGACGGCTTGTCGTGTCTCTCAAGCTCATTCAGATTCTCAATCCTGCGCCTTTCAAGAAATTCCGCCACGCCTCCGAGATGCTCCCTGACCCGTCCGTCGCGGAACTCGTAGAGCTTGTCAACCAGCCCGTCGAGGAAATCACGGTCGTGCGAGACTATTATCAGAGTGCCGTCATAGGACTTGAGAGCCTGCTTGAGAATGTCCTTCGAGAGAATGTCCATATGGTTGGTCGGCTCATCGAGCGCAAGGAGGTTGTACGGGCGCAGCATCAGTTTCGCCATCGCAAGACGCGCCCTCTCCCCTCCGGAAAGTACGGCGACCTTCTTGTCGATGTCCTCGCCCTTGAACAGAAACGCCGCCAATATGTCCCGAAGCTTTGTCCTGATGTCCCCGACTGCAATGCGGTCAAGCGTCTCGAAGACGGTGTCGTTCCTGTCGAGTACATCTTCCTGATTCTGAGCATAGTAGCCGATGCTGACATTATAGCCGATCCGGGACTCCCCCTTCATCGGGTCAAGCTCCCCCATAATCGCCCTCATCAGCGTGGTCTTGCCCTCGCCGTTCCTGCCGACAAGAGCCACCTTCTCCCCGCGCCTGACCTCGATGTCAGCACCTGAGAACACAACCTTCTCCCCGTAACCGAGCGTCAGGTCAACCGCCTTGTAGGCGATGTCCCCCGAACGCGGAGCCGGCGGGAACTTCACGGCAAGCGCGGACTTGTCCTCCAGATCGACCTCTATGCGCTCCAGTTTCTCAAGCTGCTTCACGCGGGACTGCACCTGATTGGATTTGGTCGGCTTGTAGCGGAAACGCTCTATGAAGTCCTCTGTCTTCTCGATCATCCTCTGCTGGTTCTCGTAGGCCGCCTTCTGCTGCGCGATGCGCTCCTTCCTGAGTTCCAGATACTTGCTGTACGGCACCTTGTAGTCGTGGATGTGTCCGAGCATGATTTCCACAGTCCTGTTCGTCACATTGTCGAGGAACTTCCTGTCGTGCGAAATCAGCACCAGCGAACCGCGATAATCCTTCAGATAGCCCTCAAGCCATTCAATCGACTCTATGTCAAGGTGGTTGGTCGGCTCATCGAGCAGCAGCACATCCGGAGCGCCGAGCAGAATCTTCGCGAGTTCTATTCGCATGTTCCAGCCCTGGCTGAATGTCTCTGTCGGTCTCTGAAGCTCGTCATATTTGAATCCAAGCCCCATAAGAGTACGCTCAGCAAGAACTTGAGGTGAATCGGTTTTTATAATTGACAATCTGTCGTTTATATCATTCAACGAAACGATGAGTTTCTGATATTCCCCGGACTCGTAGTCAGTCCTCTCGGCAAGTTCGGCCGTGATGCGGTCAAGCTCGGCCTCCATATCGAACATCTCCTGGAAGGCGGTCATCGCCTCGTCAATCACCGATTTGCCACGGTGGTGCTCCATAATCTGGGGAAGATAACCTATCTTCACCCCCGAAGGCACTGAAACCTTTCCGGAAGTGGGATTCTGAAGTCCGCATATCAACTTGAGAACCGTCGACTTGCCTGCGCCGTTCTTGCCGACGAGACCAATCTTGTCCTGTTCGCTGATGTGAAAATTTATGTCGTCCAGAAGCGTGAAACCTCCGTATGCAACTGTCAATGAATTGATTGAAATCATCTTACGATTCTATTGTTTTTCCGGGTTCATCCTCCTTGCCGGCAGCTTCCTGCGGCTTCCTGCGGCTTCCGGCGGCTTCCTGCGTCTCGGAATCATCCTCCTCTCCGGATGCATCTTCTTCCCCTTCCGTCTCAGGCTCGTCCTTGCGGCAGATCAGAATGCTGAACTCATAGAGCAGATAGAGCGGAATCGTCACGATTATCATCGACATTATGTCCGCCGGAGTAATCGCCGCCGCTATGATCATCAGAACCACAAGCGCGTGCTTCCTGTATTTCTTCAGCGTGCTCCGATGCAGAAGTCCCAGGCTCGACAGCGCGAGTATGACCGCCGGGAACTCGAACGCCAGCCCCATCGAGAAAACCGTCGAAAAGAAAGTCGAGATATATGAACTCAGCGAAATCGTGTTCTTGACCATACTGCTCACCGTATATCCCTGAAAGAAATCGACGATGAAAGGCAGAAGCACGAAATATCCCACGGCGAGTCCGACATAAAAGAGCGTGCCTGCAAACAGGAACGCCCTCCGCACAGGTCTCTTTTCCCTCTCATAGAGCGCCGGAGCGACGAATTTCCATATTTCGTAACATATATACGGTGCTCCGAAGACCAGGGCCCCGAGCAGCGAGGTCTTGAGATGAACCATGAACTGGGCGGTCAGGTCATAGTTTATCAGCGAAATCTCCGGGTTCATCCCGAAAATCCGGTACATCGGAAATGAAGGCTGGGTCGGTGCGAGCACCACTATGTCGAAGAAATAGTCCTTCAGCACGAACAGGATGACGGTCAGCACAAAAACAACACCCGCCGAGCGGAACAGCGTCCCCCTCAGCGCTTCAAGATGATCCCAGAAAGACATTTCCGCCTGACTGTCCTTAGCCATCTCAGCGATCCTCCGCCAGCGGAAATTTACTGTTTGTCAGCGTCCTTGATTTCCTCCGGAGTCGTCTCAATCTCCTTCTTTATTTCCTGAATCTCCTTGTCAGCATCCTTCATCCCCTGCTTGAAACTCTTCATTCCGTGCCCGAGTCCGCGCATAAGCTCGGGAATCTTCTTTCCTCCGAAAAGGAGAAGAATCACCAGAACAATCAGGACGACCTGCCATATTCCGAAAACTCCGAGCGGTAAAACTGTCAACATAATCCGTATCTTTAAAAAATTATCAAAACTGAAAAAACTTTCCTAATCATAGTACTTTTCTATCATCTCCAGCAAATCATCCGGGCATCTCCTCGGGCGGCGGGTGACGGAATCGATGAAACCAAGCTTCACCGTGCCTGTGCAGAGCAGGACACCTTCCTGATTGTAAATCTCCGTCTCAAACAGCATCTTCACAGTCGGAAGCTGCGGAAGCCGCGTCACTATGCGCAGCGTGTCGCCCAGCTTTGCCGGAGCCTTGTACTGGGCCGTCACCGCCACGACAGCCGTCATCACCCCCTCGTTCTCCATCCGCTCCACAGGAAAGCCGACTTCCTGCATCAGCTTCGCCCGTCCGCACTCGAAGTAACGGATATAGTTCGAATGATGGACAATCGCCATCTGGTCTGTCTCGTAGTAACGGACCTCAAGATATGAAGTTGATTCTATCATATTGTTATGCGACGCCTGTTCAACCGTTGCCGAATGTCGGCGGACTATCCGCGGAGCGCCTTGAGGGAATGTTCTATGCTTTCAATCTTGGAGAGCGCGTCCGCTTCCTTTTTCCTTTCGGCCGCGACCACCGCCTCAGGCGCGTGAGAGACAAACTTTTCGTTTGAGAGTTTCCCGCGCACGGACTTGAGGAATCCCTGAAGATATTTCAGTTCGCCCTCCAGTCTGGCAATCTCCTCCGAAGCGTCCACAAGCCCCTCAAGCGGGATGAACACCTTGAGCGTTCCGGCCATAAATGAAACTCCGGCTACCGAATCATCGATTGAGGTAGCGTGCTGTATCTCGCTGACATTGGCAAGTTTGACAACTACAGGTTCCATCTCCGCAGGGAAGTCACCCACAAAGGCCGCCTTGAGCGCGTCCTTAGGAGAAAGCCCCTTCTGCTGACGGATGTTGCGCACTCCCGCAACCACTTCGCAGGCGAGGTCGAAATCCGCGATGCACTTGGCGTCACTCTCTCCTGCGGCAGGATATTTCTCAAACATTATCGTCGCATCCTCACAGCGTTCGCGCACAGCGTGCCAGAGTTCCTCGGTGATGAACGGCATAATCGGATGGATCATCTTCAGCAGGCTCTCGAAGAATCCAAGCGTCGCCTCATAGGTCTTGGAGTCAATCGGCGAACCGTAGGCAGGTTTCACAAGTTCGAGATACCAGGCGCAGAAATCGTCCCAGAAGAACTTGTACGCAGCCATCAGCGCGTCCGAAATCCTGAACTTCGAGAAATGGTCGTTCACCTCGGTTGCGACGGCGTTGAGCTTGTTGCCGAACCATCTGACTGCCACCTCGCAAGCCTCGCTCTGTTCAAGTGAAGCATCAACTGTCCACCCGGTTATGAGCCTGAAAGCGTTCCAGATTTTGTTGCAGAAATTACGTCCCTGCTCAATCTGAGACTCGTCGTAGAGTATGTCGTTCCCGGCTGAACTGCAGAGCAGCATTCCGAGACGCACCGCGTCGGCGCCGTACTTCGCGATGAGGTCGAGCGGATCCGGAGAGTTGCCGAGAGTCTTGCTCATCTTGCGGCCGAGCTTGTCGCGCACGATGCCGGTGAAATAGACATTGCTGAAAGGCTCCTTCTTCATAAATTCGTCCCCGGCCATCACCATCCTGGCAACCCAGAAGAAGATGATGTCAGGACCCGTAACGAGGTCATTCGTAGGGTAATAGTATGCGAGGTCACGGTTCGGCTGATGCTCCGGATGTCCCGGCATCTGAGGATCGAACACGGAAATCGGCCAAAGCCAGGAAGAGAACCAGGTGTCGAGCACGTCATCGTCCTGATGAAGGTCGGCCGCCGTAAGTCCCGGATTCTTCTGCTGAGCCATTTTCAGAGCCTCGTCCGCCGAAGGCGCGACAACGAAAGTCCCGTCAGGCAGATAGTATGCAGGTATGCGCTGTCCCCACCAGAGCTGGCGGGAGATGCACCAGTCGTGCACGTTCTCCATCCAGTGGCGGTAGGTGTTGCGGTATTTTTCCGGAATGAGCTTTATCCGCCCGCTTTCGACGCTTTCGAGCGCCGCTTTCGCAAGGGAGTCCATCTTGAGGAACCACTGCTTCGAAAGTTTCGGTTCTATGACAGCGTCCGTCCTTTCCGAATAGCCTATCGGAGAGGTGTAATCCTCTGTCTTTTCGAGGTTTCCCGCCTCCTCAAGCATCTTGGCTATTTTCTTTCTCGCCACGAAGCGGTCTTCGCCCACGAGAATCTGAGCCTTTTCGTTCAGGCGGCCGTGGTCGTCGATGATGTCGAGAACCGGCAGGTTGTGGCGCATCCCTATCGCATAGTCGTTCACATCGTGAGCCGGCGTAACCTTGAGACAGCCCGTTCCGAAATCCATCTCGACATAGGAATCCTCGATAATAGGTATTTCCTTATTAATCAGAGGGATAATCACCTTCTTTCCGCGAAGCCAGTCATATCTCGTGTCGGCCGGGTTGATGCAGACCGCAGCATCGGCCATAATCGTCTCGGGGCGGGTCGTAGCCACGACGATGTACTTGTCGGTGGGATTCCCGTGTCCGTCGGAGACGAAGTATCTCATATGATAGAACTTGCTGGCGGTGTCCTTGTGGACAACTTCCTCATCGCTGACCGCAGTAAGCCCGACCGGGTCCCAGTTGACCATACGCACTCCCCTGTATATCAGACCCTTGTTGTAGAAATAGACGAAGGTATTGATCACCGCCTCGCTCAAATCCGGGTCCATCGTGAACTTCGTCCTGTCCCAGTCGCAGGACGCTCCGAGCTTGCGGAGCTGGCTGAGGATGATACCGCCGTGCTTTTCCTTCCATTCCCACGCGTGTTTCATGAACTCGTCACGGGTGAGATCCTCCTTGTTTATGCCCTCAGCCTTGAGTTTCGCTACGACCTTGCTCTCGGTCGCAATCGAGGCGTGGTCGGTTCCCGGAATCCAGCAGGCGTTCTTCCCGTCCATACGGGCCTTGCGTATGAGCACATCGTTGATCGTGTTGTTGAGAACGTGCCCCATATGGAGTATCCCCGTCACATTCGGAGGAGGGATGACTATGGTGTAGGATTCCCTTTCGTCGGGTTCTGAATGAAAGAATTTGTGTTTCAACCAGTAGGCGTACCATTTGTCTTCGGTCTGCGCCGGGTCGTACTTCGACTGCAACTCCATATTGAAAATATCTTTTACCGTGTATATATCGCGATATTGTCGCACAAAGACGCAAAGATACACAAATTTTCACTAACTTCGCGACGCGAAAATATATATGGAGTAAAAATATATATATGGAGTCAAAAACATACCTTTATATAAGACATTGACTATATAAGACATTGACACTGAAACTCCGAACAGGACATATATATACATTAATATAGCCGGATATGGAAAACAACGAAAACAAACTCGACATCGAGATTTCTCACGACATCGCCAAGGGAACATATTCAAACCTGGCCATCATAACCCATTCCCACAGCGAGTTCATCCTTGATTTCGCCACGGTGCTCCCGGGACTTCAGAAAGCTGCGGTGAGCAACCGCCTGGTGATGACGCCGGAACACGCCAAGAGGCTTCTGCTGGCCCTTCAGGACAACATCCAGAAATATGAAACCCAGTTCGGTTCAATCGCCCTCGGCGGACGCGGGTCGGACACGTTCCCTATGGGGGGCTTCGGAAACGGTTTCGGCAACGGAGCGAAATCATAAGCCGCCGTGTCTATGGTCAAGATTGTGAACTCACAGCTCAAGGAGCTTGAAATCAGCGAAGAACTCTACTCCAGAATCCTGAAAATCAAGGCATTCACTTTCGATATCGACGGTGTGATGACCGGCGGGACCATACTTGTCGCCGAGAACGGAGACTTCCTGCGCACCTACAGCGCAAAGGACGGTTTCGGTCTGCGGATGGCTTCGCTCGGCGGCTACAGGCTCGGAATCATCACCGGAGCGCACTCCGACACCGTCGAGAAGCGTTTCGGACAGTTCGGCATAGACACGACGGACATCTATCTCTCGTCCAAGGACAAGATTGCGGATTTCAACAGGTTCTGCTCGAAATACGGCCTGAAGCCGGAAGAGGTGCTCTACTGCGGGGATGACCTGCCTGACGCGCCGGTTCTTTCCGCCTGCGGTCTGGGAGTCTGCCCTGCGGACGCGATGGAAGAGGTCCGGCTCTGCGCGGACTATGTTTCAGTTTTCCCCGCCGGAGCGAGATTCGTGCGCGAAATCATCGAAATCGTGATGCGGGCGCAGGGGACGTGGAAGTTCGATGTGTCTGCGTATGACAAAAGCTATTGATGACAAAAGCTGCTGACTGAAAGTCATTTTGTTCCGCCGGAATCCCCGCGATGAATATGAAAACAGATAAGCATATAATATTGGGCAGCGCGTCTCCTCGGAGGCGCGAACTGCTTTCCGGGCTTGCGCTTGACTTTGAAGTCGACACCCGGAACAGTTTTGAAGAGACCTACAGCCCGGACACGCCGCACAGGGAGATTCCACTGCTGATGTCGGTCGGAAAGTCCCACGGCTTCCACCGCCCGCTCGAAGAAAATGAAGTCCTCATCACGGCCGACACACTGGTTCTCTGCGGAGACGAAGTTCTGGGAAAGCCGCACGGCCGCGAAGATGCCGTCAGGATGCTGCATCTTCTCTCCGGACGCACCCACGAAGTCATCACCGGAGTGACGATACGCGACTGCCGGAAGGAGGAAACCTTCTCGGACAGCTGTCTCGTCCATTTCGCCCCCCTCTCAGACGAAGAGATTGAATGGTACATCGACAAATACAAGCCTTTCGACAAGGCCGGCTCCTACGGGGTGCAGGAATGGATCGGCTATGCCGCAATCACCGGAATTACAGGCTCTTACTTCACGGTTATGGGGCTTCCGGTACATCTTGTCTACCGGGAACTTCGGAAATTTCTCTGAGGGCGCACAAAAAAAACACGCAAAAAACGCAAAAAAAATATCAGAAAAATTTGCAGGTTTAAAAATTATGCGTACCTTTGCACCCGAGTTAAGGAAAGACGGTTCTTCGCTCTGAATTAGCTCATTGGTTATTAGTTTTAGTGTTATTAATTATGTGGTTAGTATGAGGTGTCCTCGCGGGAGCGACGACAGCTCATTTTTTTATGTACACAGGTGTACATAAAAAAATGAGCATCCGGACTCGGTGAGTCCGGATGCCGCCTTGTAGGCATATAAAAACTGCCCCGGACTTGCGTCTGAGGCAGTTTTTGGAGGTGCCAAGCAGATTCGAACTGCTGTAGCAGGTTTTGCAGACCTGTGCCTAGCCCCTCGGCCATAGCACCAATTGGATTACAAAGATAGGGATTTTTTCTCTTTCTGCAAATTATTTGTCACCTCGACCGATGAAAAAAGTCATATAGACCAAAAAGACACACAAATCACTCGACGTAGAGAAGGAGACCCTTCAAATACTCCCCCTCCGGATGGTAGATGTTCACAGCGTGGTCGGCCGGCTGGTTCAGACGGTCGAGGATGCGGACGCTGCGGCCTGTCTGCGCGGCGGCGGAAAAGACCGCGAGAGCGAAGGACTCCTTGTCAACCACCTGCGAACAGCTGTAGGTGAACACGAGACCGCCCGGGGCGACCTTCGAGATGGCTGCGGCATTGAGCCGCTGGTAGGCGCGCAGGGCGTTGTTGACCGCTCCCCTGTGCTTGGCGAACGCCGGCGGATCGACGATGATTAGGTCGTATTTTCCTTCCGGAATGCCTTTCACATAATCAATCGCATCGCAGCAGAGCCCCTGATGCTGAGCCGTTTCGGAACCTGTGCTGAAACCGTTCAGGACGACATTCTTTTCCACGAGTTCCATCGCACGTGCCGAACTGTCAACCGAATCGACGTGTACAGCCCCGCCGGCAAGTGCATAGACGGAGAAGCCGCCCGTGTAGCAGAAAAGATTCAGCACACGGCGGCCTGCGGCATAACGCTCGACAAGCGCACGGTTCTCCCTCTGGTCGAGGAAGAAACCGGTCTTCTGCCCTTCGGTCCAGTTCACTATGAACTTGTGACCTCCCTCAAGCACAATCTGCTCATCGTCGGTGAAGCCATCCTTCCTGTAGAGATAGCCGTCAATCAAATCCAGACCCGCCTTGAATGGCGCCGTCCCCGAACTTTTGTCATAGACTGCCTTCAAAGACGGACCATATACCGCCTGCAGGGCGGAACATATCTGCTTTCTCGCCCGGAACATCCCGACGGAATGAGCCTGCATCACGCATACGCCGTCATAGAAGTCAATTATCAGCCCGGGAAGGTTGTCCCCCTCGCCGTGGACGAGACGGTAGCAGTTTGTCAGTACGCACCCTGCAGATTCCTCCCCCGCAGCTCCTGAGCCGGAAATCTCCGCCGGAGCGGCTGCCAAGCCGGCCGCTACCCTCTCTGCGAGCGCACGGGAAATCATCGTCTCCCAGAAGTCCGGGGCGAGCACGTCCGAGTCGAAACTCAGGATACGCACGGCAATCGAGCCTATCTGGTAGTGCCCGCAGGCAAGAAAACTTCCGTTCGCCGCATAGACCGCGACAAGGTCGCCCTCCGCCGGATTGCCCTGAATCTGCGCTATCGAACCTGAGAACACCCAGGGATGGAAGCGGCGGACGGACTCGTCGCGCCTTTTTTTCAACACGATTCTGACCATATCAGATGCTGTTTTGTTCTGTGACAATCGAGACCTGGATGCTCTCCACAAGCGTTGAAGAAAGCACGGGGAGCTGCTTCCGTTCAGTATCCATCAGCATCTTGTACATCTCCCTGCAAATCCACGCGTCAGTGGCCGCATACTTCTGCTGCGCCTCGGAAAGCGTTTCCGCCTCCCAGTTGGAGAGCTGCTGCGTTTTCGAGACCTTCACCCCGAGAATTATCGCGGCCATCTTCTTCACGCTCTTGTCCCGTATGCCCCACTCGGGGACAATCTTCTGCAAATCAACGAAAGACTCCGGTTTGAAACGGGCATATCTCTGAAGCCCTCTCACGTCGTCCGCCGTCGCCGCCCCCACCTTGATGATGGAGGGATTCGCCAGTATGTTGCACAGACCGCGCTGCATCCCCAGCGCCTTGATGCGGAAGAGGAACGCCCTCCCCCCTCCGGACAACTGGAGAAGCGCGACTCCCGGATGCGGAGAGTGCGGCGTGAAACACGGCTTGGTCTCCGTGTCGAATCCGAGAATCCGCTGCCTTTTCAGATAACGGACAGCTCGTTTGTAATCGTCGGACAATGAATCGATTACTTCTATGTCTCCGGGGAACGAAGCAAGCGGAAGAGCTTCGATAGCCTCCGCCGCGATGTTCTCTATGAAATTGTTTTCGTTCACCTGTATTATAACGTATCTGTTTAAACGGTTCAGTTCACGCCCTTCCCGCCTATGCTCAGCAATATCATCGGAGCAACCAGAGAATTGACTTTCTCATAGTTTTCCCCGCTGATGTACAGCCGGCTCATCGGTACGGTTCTCGTGAACAGAGTGTCAGACGACTGCACGGTCACATAAGCTTTCACCGAAGGATAGGCAATCCTGTGGGTGAACAGATTCCTGCTCCTGAGTTCACGGTAGCATCTGCGTATGACCGCATCCTCTCCGCTTATGAACTCGAAATCATCCGCAAGGGCGGAACGGCGGTTCTCCATCTCCAGTCCCTGCGAAGAGCGGATTTCATCCAATGCCGCAGACAAGTCCACGATATTGAGGGAATCCGAAGAGTTCCCCAGAAGCACGGCGGAAATCTTTTCCGATGCTCCGGAAGCTATATGACTGTCCAGGAGCGCATTGAACGCATCCTTTGAACTGCGGCCGGAGTCGGCATATTCCATATAGGACGGGAATGACCCGCCTGAAGCAGAGCGCAGTCTTTCATAAACTCCCCTGTACAGTCCGCGTTCAAGTTCTTTTCCGTCGGCAATCAGCGTCACAAGACCGTCCGGATGACGTTCCCCCGCCCTGCGGAACATCTCTTCCGAAAGCGAAAGCACCGGGATGTCAATCCCTTTCGCAGCGAACAGGGTGTCGATGTCACTCATCGCGTAACGGCAGAGGTACGGCGAGGCGACTACCAGGATTTTTGCGGGAATCCGCGATGCCGTCATCTGTGAATCGAAAGTATTTGAATAACTTATGCTCCCAAGGGATGCCACCGCCATACTGACGGCCGCCCCACGCAGCTGTGACACGGTCCCGCCGCCGGCGTGGTCCGCATATGGCGCGTTCGCGATGTCGAACACCGGTGCGAGAGTCTCGCCGGCGAAATCGTGAAGTTCATCCGGAATCTCACGGCCGTCGATGTTGTCGAACCTGTCGGAACTCAGAAACTCGGAAACAAGTCTGACGAGCGGATTGAAATCTCCTATGGCAGCGATGCTGCCGCTGACCTGTCCCGGTTCATATCCGGCAAGCAGATGCCAGGCCGCGGAACTCGTGTCGGAGATGGCCTGCCCGACCAAAGGCAGATACGGCTCCCCCGCCCTGTCTTTTCTTCCGCAGGAAACCGGCACGAGAGCCGTAACAAGTGTGAATATGAGAAGAATCCGTTTCCTCATCAGTGCATCACGAATTTAGCGGATCAGTTCTCCCGATTCTCTTCTGTCAGTTTTGTCGTTTCCGCCCGGAACGGAAGCGCCGCGACATTAAGGATTATATAGTAAAGGAATATGAGGCTGAACGCGAGCGAGAAATGAAACCTGAAAGCGGCCACGACCGCCACAATGACGGCCGCTCCGGCGAAAAAGGCGATTCTGAGCTTTCCGTAGAGTCCTGCCGCAAGATTTCTCCCTTTCTTGATTTTCATCCCGAACATAGGAATTTCACAGACGAGCAGGGCGGCGAGAGCGACTGAAATCAGCGGAACCGCAATCCTGACAAAATTCCACTCGGAAAACCTGCTGGCAAGGATGCTGTCCGACTTGAGGGCGAAACATACGAGCGATGCGAGCAGCACCGCGGCCGCAGGAGTGGCAAGGCCGATGAAATCCTCGCTCTGGCGCTCGTCGACATTGAATTTCGCGAGTCTGAGTCCGGAAAAGACCGCGATGACGACGGGCGAGCACACGACCAGCCAGTGAACTGCCGGGGCAACTTCGGCGGCGGCGCTGCCGAGACTCTCGAAAGAAGCCCGGGCAAAGCACACGGTCATCACAGAGGGCAAAACACCGAAACTCACCTGATCCGCAAGCGAATCCAGTTCCTTCCCCATCGGGGAATATGCGTGCAGCGCCCTCGCGGCGAGTCCGTCGCAGAAGTCAAACACGGCTGCGGCCAGCATCAGATAGAATGCCTCCGGAATGTTCCCTACGAGACAAGAGAGAATCCCCAGCACACCACAGAGCAGATTCAGCGACGTGATGGTATTGGGGATATGCCTGACAATGCCGTTCATAAGCATAGGGACATATATTTATTTGATTCCGAGCTTCTTCCTTATCGGCTTCGGAATGGCGTCCTTGTGAACCACGATGTTGAGAGTCTTGTAGCGGACAAATGCGTCGGAGGCATACCAGATTCCCTTGTAGGCTCCGGCCTCGCCCCAGGAGTTCTTCACGAGAAAGAACAGATTGCCGTTCTGATCCTTGGCAGTGCCGTAGATGTGCATTCCGTGGTCATCGGTCGTCTGCTTGTTGTCGTAGGCGATTTGACGCATCTCCTGCGTAATCTTCTTTTCCTCAGATGCAGTCACCTCCGCCGGCTTCTCCTCGGACTTGCCGATCCAGTGCTCCTGGTCGGAACCGGCCGTCGGAGCGGCGTCAACATCAGGAACGACCGCAGTGCCGTTACGCGTGAAGCCCTTTTCGCTCACGTCCGCGCCCCATGCAACGGTGAAACCATTGTCTATCGCATTGTACATCACCTCCATGAGTTCGTCAATCGGGAGGTTGTAGGCGCTGCCCCATCTCCAATTATCGCAGACCTCGATGATAAACGGTTTGTAGAAAGGATGGTGCGTGAATGAAGTGAGGTTTATATAGTCATCGACATTGATGCCGAGATAGTCGCGGTAGGACTCCGGGGTGTATGTCCTGCCGTCGACGGTGAACTCTGTCGGAAGTTCGCCGAGATAGGCGCTGAGTATGCCGTTGTAGGCGTTTTTCCATGCGGTGGAGAGTGTCTTGTTCGGATTCTCCACGATGGCGTTGATGAATCCGGCGAGAGCCGCGTCCATCTCAGCCTGAACCGGAAGCTCCGTCCCGTAGTTCATTCCGGTATAGACTTCCTGAGGGACGATTCCGTATTCGCGGATGACCTCATAAACGTCTCCGAACGAGCTGCCGGCCGAAAATCCGAGCTTCCCGTCAAGACGCACATATTTGATTCCCCTGTCATAGTATGACCTGTTCACGACGAACATTTCTGACAGGTCAGTTTCGATGCCTTTCTGTCGGAGGATTTCCGACTCCACGAAAGAAAGCGCGGAGAAGCACCAGCAGGTGCCTGAACGATATTGGTTTTTGATGCTTGTAATCGGGTTTTCCTTCACGGTCGTGAAGACATACTCGGCTTCCTTCGGCTTTTCCTGCGCCTGCGCGAGGGATGCAAAGCCCAACGCGAGTGCCGCTGCCGCAATGACAATCTTCTTCATATCAATCATATTTTGTATTTCCATATTTCCGCTCCCCCGTTTCTGAAAGCGTTCAAACCGCTTATCCATACGGGACAAGACACCCGGAGACTCCGTTTGAAGCTCACAAAGGTAAGGCTTTGCTTCAAATAAAACAAGACGCAGAAGCGCCAATCCCTGCAATCTCACCTGCAGACCTTTATGTTGCCTATATTCAGCCCCCAGCGGCCGTCCTGGACAATCGGGACCTCCACTCCGTCAGCGTCCTTCTCCCACCAGATGTCCTTGAGGAAAGTGTGCGAATGACCGCCTATCACGAGGTCGGCCCCCCTTGTCTTGGAAACAAGCTCCCTGTCCATCAGCGTCTTCTCCCCCTTGAAACCGAGATGGGTGAGGAGTATCACCATATCGCATTTCTTTTCGTTGCGGAGCAGGTCAATATAGCGGTCCGCCGTCTCCACCGGGTCGAGATACTTCAGCTGCCTGGAAATCTTGGCGTCCACGACGGGACGCACGTCAGTCGTCAGACCGATGATTCCGATTTTCATACCTCCCCTCTTTATTATGGTGTAAGGTTTCACATAGCGTCCGAGTTCGAAGGCGGAAAAGTCATAGTTGGCGCAGAGCATCGGAAATTTCATTTTCTTCGCCCTTTCCGTCAGCTCATCGAGTCCGTTGTCAAACTCGTGGTTTCCTATCGCCGTCGCGTCAAATCCGAGGGCATTCATCAGATCCACCTCCACGAAACCGTGAAGGATGTTGAAATAGGACGTTCCCTGACTGAAATCGCCTGCATGAAGCAGCAAAACGTTCCCCTTCCCGTCAGCCGTGCGCACGCTGTCGACATAGGCGGCCTGTTCGAGCACGCCGCCGTGTCCTTTGAGAGAGCCGGTGCGTTCAGGCTCGATGTGGCTGTGGGTGTCGTTCAGATGGATTATCGTAAGCTTCTGCGCGGAGGCTCCATATGAGAAAATGAGCGCCGCAATGAGCATATATGCGAATCTTTTCATATCCGTTCCTCCCCTATTTCTTTATGACCTTCACCCTGCCGTCCTTGTGATACTCCACCGGCAGACCCGCGTCCGTCAGAGATTTCACCTTGGCGAGGATTATGTCGATTATGTCCAAGTCATCGTAAACCCTGAGGTTGCGTGAGTTCTTCGCGAGATACAGCCCGTCGCCGCCGTCGAGCAGGAAGGAAATCGTCGCCACGCCGTACCATTTTTCATCATCGAGCGGCTCTCCACCGATTTCCGCAGAAACGAGTTTCTTCTTCTCCGCCACGACCCTGCATCCGCCGAGAACCTGGAAACGCTCCGCGGCCATCGACTCGAGTATCGAACGGATTTCACTTCCGGGGAGTTCGAGATAGACAATCTGGTTCTTGAAAGGAAACATTGATATGAGGTCATCGAGGATTATCGCCCCCTCCGGCATGATTCCGCGAATCCCGCCGAAATTGCCGACTCCGAAATCCACTTTCTTGCCGGACTCCTTTTCAACGGCCTCCATTATGTTGTCTATGAACCAGTTCGAGAGCGCGGACTCCGGAGCCTTCGCCTCCATTTCGTTGGTGCTGTACCCCACGACAACCTTCACCGAAGCCATTGTAGGCTGGACCGCGAGCAGCTTTTCCGCCGCCTTGAAGGTCGCGCTGCGCCTCCCGTAAACCTTTCCGTTCGGAGCGTAATACTTTCCGTGCCGGATTTCTCCGAGACACTCCGCGACATTGTCCGTCGACGGAGACTTCGCGCCCACCCGGCTTCCGTCCATAGGAACCACAGTCCAGGACACCACCTCCGCTTTCCTTTCCTGCCCGCCGTTCCCGTCAGCATTCTGAGCGGAAGCGGACATCCAGAGCGGCAGGAGCAGCGCCGCCAAAATCACTTTCTTCATAATCATTTCATTCTTAACCATTTCCACAAATCCTTGAAGGTTGATTTCTTGCCGAAAGTAAGAATCCCTATCTTGTAAATCTTCGCCGAAAGCCACGCGCAGCCGAGGAAAGTCAGCAGCAGCAGCGCGACGGAGAGCGCAAGTTCCCAAAACGGTACGCCGAAAGGTATCCTCGCAAGCATCACAATCGGGGAAGTGAACGGAATTATCGAGCCCCAGAAAGCCAGAGGGCTGTCCGGCGACTTGAACGCGTAGATGGCGATGAAGAAACCGAGAAGCAGAGGAATCGTCACCGGAATCTGAAGCTGGCTGCTGTCCGCCTCGTTCTCGACCGAAGAGCCGATTGCCGCGAAGAGCGATGCGTAAAGCAGGTAGCCGAGCACGAAGAAAATCACGAACGCGACAAGTATCTCCGTGTAGTTCAGCTCCCTGAGGGCTGAAAGTACGGAATTGTCCTGCGTGTCGAGACTCGCCGCCATCGCCGACGGGTCGATATTCATCCCTGCTGCATCCAGAGCGGAGGAATCGACTCCCATCGCGCTCATCTGCTGCTGGCCGCCCATTATGGAGTCGAAGCCCACGATTCCCCCGACCGCCGAGACAATCACGCCGGTCAGCACAATCCAGAGCAGGAACTGGGTCAGGGCCACCGCCGCCACTCCGATAATCTTTCCGAACAGAAGTTCCGTCGCCTTCACGCTGGAAACCAGCACTTCCACAACACGGCTCGACTTCTCCTCAATCACCGACGACATCACCATGCCAGAGAACATCGCGATGAACATGTAGATTATCATCCCGAGCAGCATCGAGACAATCATCTTCACCTCCGCCGAATCGAGCTTCGCCTCCCCGGAATCGTCAATCGTGTAGGTCGTGAGGCTGATGTCCGCCTTCACATCCTCCATAATCCGCTTGAGATCACCTATATCATAAAGGGATATGCGGTAGTCCTCCACCGCGTCGTCGACTCTCTTTTCGAGCGCTTCCTTGAGTTCCACGCTCAGTGCCTTGTCGGAATATGTCACGGCATTCACGCTTTTTGTCGAGTCAATCACCGGGGACACGACCATCAGCACATCTATGCCGAGACCTTTGAGATTCTTCTTGAGTGAATCCGGCTGTTGCAGAGAATAATCCGTGAATATGTATAAATCATTGGATTCCAATGTCGGCATCACAATCCCGGACTGATCGACCACGGCAATCCGCTTTCCGCCGTCCTCGGCAAAAAGCATAATCAAGGTGGGGACCATCGTCAGAGCCGCGAAGAGCACCGGACCGAGAAAAGTAATGAGAAGGAATGACTTTTTCTTCACGCGGGTCATATATTCCCTTGAGATGACCACGCCTATATTTCTGAAATTCATGATATTGCCTGATTTTTATTATCCTTCACGAGTTCGATGAATATGTCGTTCATCCGTGGAACGAGTTCCTGGAATGAGTTGACTGTCAGACTCTCCGCAAGAACGGCGGAAAGGACGTCATTGCTCCGCACTCCCGGAGAGAGCGAGAGGACTGCCGTGTGCCGGTCCGCGTCATCGCTGTCGCTGAGAACCGTGAACAGACCCTCCTGCGGCCGGAGAACGGTGCCGCCGGTGTAAACCAGTTCGACATTATTGTTGCCGTAACGGTGCCGGATGTCGTCGAGCGGCCCGGCGATGACGAGTTTCGACATGTTGATGAGCGCAATGTCGTCGCAGAGTTCCTCCACCGACTCCATGTTGTGGGTGGAAAGGACAATCGTAGCCCCCTCGTCGCGCAGACGGAGAATTTCCTTCTGTATGACCTGGGCGTTGACAGGGTCGAAACCGCTGAAAGGCTCGTCGAGAATCAGCAGGGAAGGACGGTGGACGACAGTCGTGATGAACTGCACCTTCTGGGCCATTCCCTTGGACAGTTCCTCGACCTTCTTGTTCCACCACGACTCGATGCCGAAACGCACGAACCATTTCTTCAGTTCATTCTCGGCATCCGTGCGTGACATACCCTTGAGACGGGCCAGAAACAGAGCCTGCTCCCCCACTTTCATCTTCCGGTAAAGTCCCCTCTCTTCCGGCATATAGCCGATTTTCTCCACATCCCGCTGGGTTATCGGGCGGCCGTCGAACAGCACCTCCCCGGAATTGGGGATGGTAATCCTGTTGATTATCCTTATCAGCGTGGTCTTCCCCGATCCGTTAGGGCCGAGAAGCCCGAAAATCCTGCCCTTCTCCATCGTCACGCTGACGTGGTCGAGGGCGGTCTTCTCGCCGAAAGACTTGCAGATTTCGTTGCATTGAATAAGACTCATCGTTTCTTATGTTTACGGTAATATATATATGTTTATGGAAATATACGTTTGCGGCGACATTCATTCAAAGATTGAGCAGCCTCGCCGTAAGTTCCGTCATCAGTTCCCCGCCGTCGGCCTCTCCGGCATCGCCGCCCTTGCCCTTGAAATCGTAGTCCCGTATGAGCGCGATGGCGGCCATGCACTTGCGCAGCGGGTAGTTGCGCACCGCCGTGTCATATTCCCGCAGGAAATAGGGGTTCACCCCGAGCAGCGACGCTTTCTCCGCGCTGCCCGCAGAAGGTTTGGACGCAAGCAGCGCGTTATATTTCAGGATTCTGTAGAAATGGGTGAACAGCGGCCCGGTGGCCATCGGAAGAGCGAATTTCGCCATCGCGCCGATTCGCGAGGCAATTTTGAGAGCCTTTGCGGAATTGCGTGCCGAAAGTTCCCGAGTAAGTTCGAAGATGCTGTACTGCCGGCTTATCCCAACATTCCGCTCTATGTCCCCGGCATTCACTTCCGTCGTGCCCTCAGGCAGATTCTTGAGCATCTTGTCTGTCTCGACGGCAATCTTGGACAGGTCCGTGCCGGCATACTCCGCCATCAGAGAGGCGGCCTCCGGAGTTATCTGAAGCCCCTTGGAACGGAAGTAGGAACTGATCCACTGCGGCATCTCATAGTCCCGCAGCTGGGAAGACTCCAGCACGACGCCGATTTTGGACACGGTCTTGTAGAGGGATTTCCTCTTGTCCGCAGAAGCTCCGTGCATCGCAATGACGAGAACCGTGGATTCCAGAGGCTTGGCGCAATAGACGGCGAGTTCTTCGAGAGTACGCATCATCTGCGCCTCCTTGAGCACGACAAGATGTCGCTCCGCAAACATCGGGTAGCGCCGCGCATCGGTGATGACCGCGTCGGCATCGACATCTGCTCCATAGCACACGGTCTGATTGAAGTCACGCTCGCTGTCGTCGCTGAACGCGTTCTCAATCACCGCGTCGCACACGAGATCCACATAATAGGGTTCATCCCCCATCAGAAGATAGACCGGGGCGAACTTTCCCGCCCTAATGTCCGCGACCGCCTCGGCGCACTGCCTGTCAATTTCCGCAAATCCCTTCGCCATTGCATTCCTACACAAAAAGCGGAGAAGTCTTCGAGAAAAGGCTTCTCCGCGAAAGATTTTCTACTTGACCTGTTTTTCCTTGACCCTTGTCAGTTTCTCCTTGAGAATGTCGGCGCAGTCAACCACCGCGTCCTCGAATGTGGCGGCATTGCGCTCCACCACGATGTCATTTCCCGGAATCTGCACTTTCACCCAGACATTCTTGTTGTCGTGCTCCTGTAGCAGCGACAGTTTCACGTCGATGCCGATGACGGAATCGTGGAACTTAGGCAACTTTGACAGTTTCTTCTCGACAAAATCCAAAAGTTTCTGATCCGCGTCGAAGCGGATGGACTGAATTCTAATCTCCATAGTCACCTCCTTCTTTGTTCTCTTTTCCGAGAACTGATTTTGCCCTTGGATGGGCTGATTCATAAACCTGTTTCAGTTTCGCAACGGAGTTGTGGGTGTAAATCTGCGTGGTCGCCAGCGAGGTGTGCCCGAGCATTTCCTTGATGGAATTGAGTTCAGTCCCCCCGTCGAGCAGTTCCGTCGCGAGCGTGTGTCTGAGGACGTGCGGCGAACGTCGTCCGGTCACGCCGGAAATCTCCGCGAAATCGCCTTTCACAATCCTGTCGACAAGCACCGGGTAAATCCGTACTCCGCTCCACGTCACGAACATCGCGTCCCCCGCATCTCTCTTCCCTCCCGCCATTGTCTCAACTGCTTTCAAATATAGCAAAATTTCTTCACATAGAGACCCGATTACGGGAATTTCTCGCATTTTGTCTCCTTTTCCACGGATTCGCGCCACTTTCCGTGACATGTCAATGTCTCCGACATTCATCCCCACAAGCTCGCCCCGGCGTATTCCGAGATTCATAAGTGTCGAAATGACAACGCGTCCGAGCCTTTTTTCATAAAGTTCCCGCGCCTGGTTGAGTGCCGCCGC
Source organism: Treponemataceae bacterium (assembly GCA_963614515.1). Taxonomy (GTDB): domain Bacteria; phylum Bacteroidota; class Bacteroidia; order Bacteroidales; family UBA932; genus Cryptobacteroides. The sequence goes on from CAVEDD010000009.1 coordinate 22,113, forward strand.
GTCTCCGCCGCCGGAAAGCGCGTACGCCGCACGGAAAGATTCGAGAAATTCCGCCGAGGCGTATATGTCTGTGGCGGCGAGGTAGGACGACATCGCCTCTTCCCTGTAGAATTCGGGCAGCCGCTTGGGAATCTTCGGCCTGCGGACGCTTCTCACCGGGTTGGACTTGAGATCTCCGGTGCGGACAAGCCAGGTGCAGAAACTGCTCAGGACGCTCATGTGAAGATTCACGGTTTTCGGCGACAGTCCCTCGGAATCGATGATATGAACCTCGTAATTCCGGATGTCGGTCGAAGTTATCGTGTCCGGGTCTCCTACAAATCCCGCGAATCGTCCGAGAACATCGGAATATATCCCGCAGGTGCGGGCGGAAAATCTCCGCACTCCGGAAATATGAATCCGGAACGCCTCAATCCAGCCCTCGAGTTTTGTCCGTTGCTCCGTCATATCAGTTTCATAAACAATCGGTCCGACGACCATCCGCAGCGATTCCGCGATGTCCCCGGCAATCTAAGGCAATGCCTGACAGTCAGGCGACCGGCGTCAGCCCCATCTCGGCGGCCTTCCGGCGCATAAGCGCATCGGCAGCTTCGAACTCGTTGGGAATCCCGCCGTCCAGAATCGCGTTCTTCACATATTCCTTGAGAATGCCTATCGTGCTGCAAGGAGGAATTCCGAAGACCTGCATCACATACTCGCCGTTGATCGGGTTCTTGAAGTTGCGCACGGCATCCTTGGCCTCCACCTCCACGAGCTTGCGGCTCACGAGTTCGAAATTGGCGTGAAGCCGCTCGACTTTGCGCAGGTTCTTGGAGGTGATGTCCCCGTGGCAGAGTATCATCAGGTCGTCGATGTCGTCTCCGGCCTCGAACAGAAGCCTTCTGACGGCCGAATCAGTAACTTCCTCCGTGACAAGGGCAATCGGACGCAGATGCAGTTCCACGAGTTTCCGGACATATTCCATCTTCTCGTTCATCGGCATCTTCAGCGCCTTGAATATTTTTGGTATCATCCGGCCGCCCACGACCTCGTGTCCGTGGAAAGTCCAGCCGGCCGCAGGGTCAAATCTCTTGGTCGCGGCCTTGCCCACATCGTGCAGAAGCGCCGCCCAGCGCAGCCAAACGTTCGGTTCAGTGCGCTGCCGCACGAGAGTGCCGCCGTTTCCGTCGGGAAGGTAGTCCTTCAGCCGCCCCTCCGCAATCGCCTCCGTCTCAAGCGCCGCGACATTGTCCACGACCTGAAGCGAGTGGGCGAAATTGTCCTTATGTCCGTGGCCATCAACGGATTCCACACCCTTGAGCGCGGTGAGCTGAGGAAGAATCATCTCCAGCAGCCCGGTCTCGTCGAGCAGACGGAATCCCATAGACGGATTCGCCGTCACGAGAATCTTGTTCAGTTCATCGACAATCCGCTCCTTGGAGAGAATTTCAAGCCGGTCGCGGTTGCGCCGTATGGATTCGAGGGATTCCGAAACTATCGTGAATTTCCTCTCCGGTGTGGATAGCTTCGTCGCAAAGCGGATTGCCCGTATCATACGGAGCGGGTCGTCGCTGTAGGTCGTGTCAGGGTCGAGGGGAGTCCTGATTATGCCGGCGGCAAGGTCGCGTATGCCTCCGAACGGGTCTATGAGCGCGCCGAAGTCCTCCTTCTGGAGACTGAACGCCATCGCGTTTATCGTGAAGTCCCTCCGGAGCTGGTCTTCGCGGATTGTGCCGTCCTCGACTATCGGCTTGCGTGATTCACGCCTGTAGCTTTCTTTCCTCGCCCCCACGAACTCCACCTCGACACCGTGATATTTCAGCATCGCCGTCCCGAAGTTCTTGAAGACGGAGACGTTAACCCTGTGTCTCCTCTTTTCCGCGTCCTTTTCCACGTCCTTTCCCACGTCCTTTTCCGCGTCCTTTTCCGCATCCTTTTCCGCGCAGTCCCGCTCCGGACCGGTCTCAAGAACGCCGTCACCGGCGG
>CAVEDD010000010.1:0-23732 GCA_963614515.1 Treponemataceae bacterium
TAGAGCACGACACTCTTAATGTTGGGGTCTAGGGTTCGAGCCCCTAAGGGAGCACGGAAGGGCGGAAATCTTAACGGTTTCCGCCCTTTTTTGTTGTTCCGGACCGGGAACAACAAAAAAAGCCGTCGGGGATTGACCCGACGGCTTTTCCGAATGAAACGCAGTGACTTACTGCGCGAGTTTCCTGTAGTTCTCGTAGCGAACTTTCGCGAACTCCTCGGTCTTCTCGAGAAGCTCCGCTGCCTTGTCCGGGAACATCTTGTAGAGGGACGCGAACCTCACCTCTCCCTTGAGGAAGTCCTGGAACTTGCTCCAGTCAGGCTCCTTGGAGTCGAGCGTGAACGGATTCTTGTCCGTACCCTCGAGTGCAGGGTTGTACCTGTAGAGGTGCCAGTAACCGCACTCGACGGCGAGCTTCTCCTCCTTCTGGCTGAGTCCCATGCCGGCCTTGAGACCGTGGTTGATACAAGGGGCGTAGGCGATGAGGAGCGACGGGCCGTCGTAGGCTTCGGCCTCCCTGATGGCGTTGAAGTACTGAGCCGGAGAAGCGCCCATGGCAACCTGTGCCACATATACATATCCGTAACTCATCGCCATCATTCCGAGATCCTTCTTGCGGACTTTCTTTCCTGAAGCGGCAAACTTTGCAATCGCACCTGCCGGAGTAGCCTTGGAAGACTGTCCGCCGGTGTTGGAATATACCTCAGTGTCAAGAACGAGGATGTTCACGTTCTCGCCGGAAGCGAGCACATGGTCGAGTCCGCCGTAACCGATGTCGTATGACGCACCGTCACCGCCGATAATCCACTGGGAGCGTGCAGGGATGTAGTGTTTGTATTCCAGCAGAGCCTTGCAGGTGTCGCAGCCGCAGGCCTCCATCAGAGGAACGAGTTTGTCGGCGATTTCGCGGGTGAGTTTCGCATCGTTGCGGTTCTCAAGCCACTGCGTGAAGAGCGCCTTCATCTCGTCAGAGCAGCAGCTGCAGGACAGCCCCTGCTCCATGAGCTTCGCCACAGTGGCGCGCGCCCTGTCGGAGCCGAGTTTCATGCCGAGACCGAACTCGCAGAAGTCCTCGAAAAGGGAATTGGCCCAGGCCGGCCCATGACCCTGTGCGTTTGTGCAGTACGGGGTTGCAGGGAATGACGCTCCGTAGATGGATGAACATCCGGTCGCGTTCGCAATCATCATATGATCGCCCCAGAGCTGCGTGATTGTCTTGATGTACGGAGTCTCGCCGCAGCCCGCGCAGGCGCCGGAGTACTCGAAGAGAGGCTGTGCGAACTGTGCGTTCTTCACATTGCCGGCCTTGTTGAGTATGTCCTCCTTGTAGCCGATGTGGGAGTGCAGCCAGTCGAAGTTCTCCTGTTCCTTGAGGTCTTCCTGATATGAAACCATTTCGAGAGCCTTCTCCTTTGCCGGGCAGACGTCGACGCAGTTGCCGCAGCCGGTGCAGTCGGCGACTGAAACCGAAAGTGCATAGCTGTATTCCTTGAGCTGAGCCTTTCCGGCCGCTTTCTTCACGCTTGCAGGAGCACCCGCAGCCTCTTCTGCGGTGAGGATGAACGGACGGATGGCTGCGTGAGGGCAGACGAACGCGCAGGTGTTGCACTGGATGCAGTTCTCGCTCTTCCATTCCGGAACCTTGACCGCGACACCGCGCTTCTCATAAGCTGATGTCCCGGCAGGCATCGTTCCGTCCTGAATTTCGATGAACTTGCTGACCGGAAGCCTGTCGCCGCACTGGGCGTTGACCTCATCGGCGATTTCCTTGACGAACGAAGGAGCGAGGCGGTCCTTGTGAGGATTCTCGAACTTGGCGGTGATGTCCTTCCAGTCGGCCGGAATCTCCACTTTCGTATATTCCCCTCCGCGGTCAACCGCAGCATAGTTCATATTCACGACATTCTCTCCCTTCTTGCCGTAGCTCTTGAGTATGGCCTGCTTCATATAGGTCACGGCCTCCTCGTAAGGGATGATGTTAGTAATCTTGAAGAATGCGGACTGGAGAATGGTGTTTGTCCTTCCGCCGAGTCCGATTTCAGCGGCGATTTTCGTCGCGTTGATGATGTAGAGGGCTATGTTCTTCCTTCCGATTATGCCCTTCACGTGGTCAGGAATCCTTTCGAGGGTCTCTTTCTCGTCCCAGAGGCTGTTGAGCAGGAGAGTTCCGTTCTGCTTGATGCCGGCGAGCACGTCATACTTCGAGAGATATGACGGAACATGGCAGGCCACGAAGTCAGGGGTGGATACGAGGTAAGGGGCCTTTATCGGGAGGTCGCCGAAGCGCAGGTGCGAGCAGGTGTATCCGCCGGACTTCTTGGAGTCGTAGTCGAAGTAGCCCTGGGCATATTTCTGCGTGTGGTCACCGATAATCTTGATGGTGTTCTTGTTCGCTCCCACCGTTCCGTCTGAGCCGAGACCGAAGAATTTGCACTCGGTCGTGCCCGGTTTCATTATGGAGATTTCCTCCTTGACAGGGAGGGACTTGAAGGTCACGTCATCGACGATGCCGATGGTGAAATCGGTCTTAGGCTCGGCGAGTTCGAGGTTTTCATAGACGGCGACAATCTGTGCAGGAGTGGTGTCCTTTGAAGAAAGTCCGTAGCGGCCGCCCACGATGAGAGGGGAGTTCTTCTGACCCTGGAAGAGAGTCTTGATGTCGAGGTAGAGCGGTTCTCCGAGTGAACCCGGCTCTTTCGTCCTGTCGAGAACGGCGATTCTCTTCACGGTCTCAGGCAGAGCCTTGAGGAAATATTTCGCCGAGAACGGACGGTAGAGGCGCACGATCATGAGTCCGACTTTCTTTCCTTCCTTCTCGAGGTGGTCGATGGTCTCCTTGATCGTTTCGGTCACCGAACCCATGGCGATGATTATGTTCTCGGCCTCGGGGTCTCCGTAGTAGTCGAACGGACGGTAGCTCCTGCCCGTAAGTTCGCTGATTTCGCCCATATACCTTGCGACGATGTCAGGAACTGCGTCGTAGGCTCCGTTGCAGGCCTCGCGTGCCTGGAAATACACGTCGCCGTTCTGTGCGGAACCGCGTGTCACAGGCGCGTCAGGATTGAGCGCGCGCTCCCTGAACCTTGCGAGAGCCTTGGTGCTGATCATCCCCCTGAGTGCGTCTTCGTCGAGAAGCTCGATCTTCTGAATCTCGTGAGAGGTGCGGAAGCCGTCGAAGAAGTGGAGGAACGGGATGCTTGACTTGATTGTCGAGAGGTGCGCCACCGCGGCGATGTCGAGCGCCTCCTGAACGGAAGCCGAAGCAATCATCGCGAATCCGGTCTGGCGGCAGGCCATCACGTCCTGGTGGTCTCCGAAGATTGAGAGCGCGTGTGACGCGAGAGCGCGTGCGGACACGTGGAACACGGTCGGAAGCTGCTCGCCGGCAATCTTGTACATGTTAGGAATCATCAGGAGAAGTCCCTGTGACGCGGTGAAGGTCGTGGTGAGCGCGCCTGCCTGAAGAGAGCCGTGCACAGCTCCCGCAGCACCGCCCTCGGACTGCATCTCAGTCACTTTCACGGTCTCTCCGAAGAGGTTTTTCTTGCCCTTCGCCGCCCACTCGTCGACATATTCCGCCATTGTCGATGACGGCGTGATAGGGTAGATTGCCGCGTGCTCGCTGAACAGATAAGCCACGTGAGCGGCGGCATAGTTTCCGTCACAAGTGACGAATTTCTTTTCGTTTGCCATAACTAATCAGTTAATATTGTTTTATAAAACATGTTTCATGTATGCCGGCCCTGTTCCGGAACCGTCTTCCGTGCACGGTAACGGAGTCTTCAAGGGCAAGACTGCAAATATACTCAAATCTTGCCGTTCCCGAAAATTTTTCGCCCGTTTTGAAAAGTTTTCAAGGTCTTTATCACAAGCCCGTTTCTCAGTCCCATCCCGGAAATCCTTCCGGAAGCGAGGTGTCAGACGGGGTCACCCCGCAAAGATTTTTCCGACAACGGGAATCTTGCGGATTACGACGGCCGCGAAGGCTGTGGTGACGAAAGAGCACAGGCCTATGGCGAGAATTTCCACGGGAGTCGTCCAGATGCCGAGAACACCGTCAACCCCGATTCCGAGGCTGTCCCTGAAAAGCGCGGCGAAGAATCCGAGCACCAGCATATGGGCGAGGTAGATTCCATAGCCGGCTTCGGAAACAGGCAGAATGACATTCCGGTAAAACCGTCCCTCTTCCCTGATGTTCCTGAACATAATGATCCATCCTATGGTCATCAATGCGATGCCGACGGAGTCAAACCCGAATGTGGCCTCCCACTCCACGGCAAGGCCGATGTCTCCGCTGACAGGAAACACACCTCCTGCATCTGCAAGGAGGCGGCGTAGAAATCCCCCGCTGCAGATGAGAAATCCGGCCGCGAGAAGAGGCGCTCCGACAAGAAGAGTCTTCTTCCTGTCCGGTTCACCTGCGAAACGTCTGAAATAAAGTCCGAGCAGCAGGTAACCTATCATTCCGCTGATATAGTAGAATGTGCCGCAGACGTTCCAGCTGGCCTCACCCCAGAGGGGATAACGGGCGGGATTGGGGATGCCGGTCGGGCCTGAAACCAACGGCGCGGCGCCGCCCGCCCAATTCCTGAACAGCGGTATCATGGTGGTGAACAGCCAGATTCCCAGGTATATCCTCAGCTCCCTCCGGCTCACCTTCTCCGCCCACGGAGACAGCAACGGCATAATCAGGTAGATTCCTATGAGCATATATACGAACCAAAGATGCCCGGCCGCGTAGTTGAAGTTCAGAAGCAGGTCTTTCAGGTTGCTCACGGGCTCGCCCCAGACAAGGGCGTAAATCAGACTCCACAGAATGAACGGGGGCAGAATGCGCACGGCTCTTTTCCGGAAAAATTCGCCTGCGGAATAGTGCAGCGGGAACTGCAGATAGCTTGACGCCACGAGAAAAAGCGGCACGCAGGCGCGGAACAGCGGGTCGAAGAATGCCACCCAGAGCGCGTCGCTCTCAGTAAGGATCAGAGAACCCTCTCCTCCGAGATAGAACGGTTCCGTGCTGTGCACGAACATGACCATCATACAGGCCGCCACGCGCAGCCAGTCGACCCAGATTTCCCGTTTCTTTGCGTTATATTCTGTCATATATGATTTTGTCTCCTTTCATTACCAAGAATCATTGCCGGGAAAATGATGCTACAGCGCGATTTTGTGAATCAGGCCGGTGAGGGTGGTTCCCGGGCCGAATTCCGTGAAATCCACGGACTCCGCTGCGGGAACTCCCAGTTCCGATGCCGCGTCCGCCGCCATATTCCTGACGGTTTCCGTCCATCTTACCGGCCCGGTGAGCTGCGCGAGAAGGTTTTTCTTGAGGGTCTCCGGGTCTGTCGCGGCCTGTGCCGTGAAATTCTGATATATCGGGCATTTCGGAGCATGCAGCCTCACTTCGGAAATCGCTTCGGCGAGTTCGGCTCTCGCGGGTTCCATAAGAGGGGAGTGGAACGCACCTCCGACAGGCAGCATCAGAGCGCGTTTCGCCCCCGCCTCCTTCATCTTTTCGCAGGCCGCCTCCACTGCCGCCGCATCTCCGGAAATCACGGTCTGCCCGTCACTGTTGAAATTGGCCGGCACGACAATCCCCGCCGTCCCGCCGCTGACCTCCGAGCATATTCCATCAATCGTCTCCGGAGCGAGGGCGATAATCGCCGCCATGGCCCCCCGGCGCATCTCGCAGGCTTTCTGCATGGCCACAGCCCTTGCGGCCACCAGCTTCAGAGCGTCTTCGAACTCAAGAGCCCCGCATACAGTCAGCGCGGAGAACTCTCCGAGCGAGTGTCCGGCCACCATATCGGGCGTCCCGCATCCCAGCGCCTTCACGACGGAATGCAGGAACACGGCCGGCTGGGTGACACGCGTCTGCCGCAGCTCTTCCGCCGTACCATTGAACATTATGTCCGTGATTCTGAATCCGAGAATGTCATCCGCCCTCTCGAACATATCCCTCCATTCTCCTCCCCTGTCATAGAGATCCTTCCCCATTCCGGTGAACTGTGCCCCCTGGCCGGGGAAAACAAACGCATGCTTCATAATAGTGTCACTTATTATATAATGTGTGTATATGCAGTCCCGATTCGTGACGCGGCTGCGCCAACGGAAAACAAATGTAGGCAAAAGAAAGGGGAAAATGAAAAAAGTTTGCCCGTATTGAAATAAAAACATATCTTTGTGGCTGGAACGTTGTGCCGTACACATTGCGGACGGTGTGACGTTTCACGACATATTCGATGAAAGTGATTGGCTTTTATCCCTGCAACGGAATCTGGAAAATTCAATAAGCACAGGGGGAACGGCATCGCTTCATTCTTGTATTTGCTGAGGGTTCATCCGAGCAATATGAGTGTGGAGGAGTGTTTCCATTTGTGCTTGGGTGATTCCAGAACCCCGTTGTGATGGAAGCGGATAACTGCTCCGCACTCTCGTTTTTTTGTGTCACAGGAATGGAGACGGCCTATGTTGAAATCAACCAAACTAACATCAATATGAGTAACAACAAAACTATTGTCCCAGGAATGGGCGCCCAGACGGCCACTGCACCCGCAGGTTTCGCGCCGGAGAATTCATCAGCCCCAAATTACAACGGAACGGTATTTCCGGGAATGAAGCAGGCGTTTTCTGCGCCTTCTGCCGGGAAGGAACTGCACAAGCCGATAATGGGCTTTCTCTACAGCGTCTCCCGTACTGCGAACGGAGAGTATTGGCCGCTCTACCTCGGTCCGAACTCCATCGGAAGAGCCGCCACCTGCGCCATCAACTTGGCTGAAGCAACCGTCTCCTACAATCATGCTCAGATTGTCGTCCGCGAGATGCAGAACCCGGACAGCGTCCTCGTTTTCATCCAGGACACTCAGTCGACTTGCGGGACCACTCTCAACGGAAGCACTCTCGGATTCAATCCTGAAGAATGCCACAACGGAGACATAATCAGAATCGGAGAGCATTATGAATTCTACCTTGTCCTTATAGATGTGAAGTCTCTCGGTCTCAAGCCGTCACCGGATTTTCTCCCTGTGAACAAGCAGGCGGCTCCGGCATGGCAGGCTCCGGCTCCTGGCGGTCCTTTCGCCGGAGGCTTCGGCGGCCCTTTCGGTCAGCAGAATGCCAATCAGCCGCAACAGAGGAATGAACCTCAGAAACCGAACGGGGGAACAATCGTAATGTAGCACCCGGATGGAAGCCGTAAAGACAAAAGCAAAGCTCCGGGGAGTCATTGAAACACGCATAGGCGGGCGAAGTGAGAATCAGGACTATTACGGTTACTGTGACACTCCGCTCGGCTTTGCCGTCACCGTCTGTGACGGAATGGGCGGTATGCAGGGAGGGCAGATTGCCTCGTCTGTGGCCGTTAGCAGTCTCCTTACGGCTCTTCTTGCCGCTGAGACGACCGAATCCGATGTGGATGTTGTCCGCCGTGCGATATGCAGGGCGAACTCCGATGTCATGGAAGCCGCGGCGGCTCGTGGAATCTCGGGAATGGGGACGACGCTTACGCTGCTCATCGTCAATGATGTCCACGCCATCGTCGCGCATCTGGGCGACAGCAGGGTCTATCAGTTGAGGGGACACGGCAAGCATTTCCGCACATTTGACCACTCCATGGTCTTCGAGATGGTACGCAGCGGCGTCCTGACCGAAGAACAGGCCAGACTGTCGGAAAATTCCAACATCATAACCAAAGGGTTGGGCATCTTCCCGGAGGTGGAACCTGAGATTGAAGTCCTTCCTTACGAATCGGGCGACCGGTTCGTGCTGTGTACGGACGGAATCTGGGGCGTGATGAAGGAGAGTGAACTCCTGTCCATACTTACGGAAAAGACTCAAGTCGGAGACGTTGTCATGAAAGTCACGGACACGGTTGACAAGACCGGCCGGAAAAAGGGCGGGAGCTACGACAATATGACTATAGCCTTTATGGAGGTTCTGGGGAACTCAAAACTTAAGGAAAAAATGACAAGAAAAGCCAAGTTTATCATCGGTCTGCTTTCCGCTCTGCTTCTGCTCAGCATCGCCGGGAACGTTTTCCTCCTGTACCACGGAAAGTCTTCGGAAAATCAGACTGAGTCTGCGGTGGAGGCGTCTGCTGAACCGGAGACTGCCGGACAGGAATCTGCTGTTGCGGAGGCGCCTGCTGAACCGGAGACTGCCGGACAGGAATCTGCTGCGGCATCTGCTGAACCGGATGCTGACCTGAAGTGATAAGCTTAAAAATCAATGATGTATGAAACGCTATTTTACAATAGGCAGAGACGTGCAGTCCGACATTGTCCTGAACGATGAAACGGATGTCGTAAGCCGCCGTCACGCCATTCTGGAAGTGGGACGCAACGGCAGATATTTCATTACGGATCAGAGCCGGAACGGAACCTATGTCAACGGAATCCGCATCTCGTCCGACGAGAAAGTGCCGGTGACGAGACGGGACACGATTTCGTTCGCCCATATCGAGGATCTCGACTGGAACCGTATCCCGAAGGACAGGACGCTGGCGGTTGTCCTTTCTTCGTCCGTCGCCGCCGTCGCCGTGCTTCTCGCCGTCGGATTCGGAATCCGGTATGCCGTCACGCATCCGGCGGAGAAAGCGAAAAAAGGAACAGTCGAGTCCGTGATTCCGGGTCGGGCGATTGTCACTCCTGAGACAGGAGAGGCGGAACCGGCCGCAAAACCGTCAGTCATTGACGGAAATGAGAATGCCACTGAAGAAAAAGCCAAGACGGATCCGAAGCCAAAGGTCGTCAAGAAAAAACCTGTGAAACCTGAGACGCCGAAGCCGGTTCAGGATGCGATATACTAACTGATAATCCAATCCACCGGAAAAGGCGGACTTAAAAACATCACTTATGAGACTCATCAAAATCGGACGGGCGCCGGAGTGCGACATAGTCCTCAATAGTCAATATGCAAGCAACAACCACGCGGAACTGATATTTCTCGACAACGGGGACATCATTCTCGTGGATACGAAAAGTTCCAACGGAACATATGTCAACGGAACGAAGATAGCCCCGGATCGGGAGATTACGGTAACACGCAGGGACAATGTGGTTTTCGCGGATCAGCCGCTTGAATGGTCGGCCGTTCCGGCAGTCCGGACCGCTTCCGATGTGAAAGCCGTTCTGGGAATCGGGAGCAACTACCGCAATGCCATTCAGATTGAAGGCTCCGGGGTCAGCCGTTTCCACGCCACCGTGAAACAGAAGAAGGACGGCAAATGGTACATAAACGACCACAGCACCAACGGCACTCTCGTGAACGGTATGCGTATTCCGAAAAATCAGGATCAGATGATTTCATCCAAAGACGAAATCATATGCGGGGGCGTGAGCGTTCCCAATCCGGTTAAGAAATCTTCAGGCGGGACCAGTGCCGGTGCGATTGTCGGAGCATGCATCGCCGCCGTATTCATCGCATTCGGAGTGTTTGTCGGCATCCGCGACCCGTTCGGCTGGTTCAACGAAGGCCCGGTTTCAAAGCCTGTGACTCCGGAAAAAATTTATGACAGATATGCGTCAAGCGTGGCGCTCATAGAGGTCGGATTCTATTTCCAGGCTTCGTCTCCTCTGATTTCAACGGCACCGGTGGATTACTACATCGGAACTGAAAAAGATGGGGACGTCGGCATTTATCAGAGCTATGGAGGGATGTATTATACGGAAGCGTATGCTACAGGATTCTTCGTCTCCGAAGACGGCCGTCTGGTGACGAATCTTCATGTGGCAGATCCTGTCCAGTACGGCAACGAAGAAATAATAGCAGGTTGGGTGAAAGAGGCGTATTGCAATATGTACGGCAACAAGCCGGCATACGCCGACATTACCGTGAAGACCATCTTCAAGTACATACGCATCGTTCCGAACGGCAAGTACAACAAGGAGGACAACTGGGTCAACTGCCGCATAGTCAGCAAGAGCGCAGACCGGGACATCGACCTCGCGGTTCTCCAGACCGTGACAGGCCGTCTTCCGGAAGGCGCGACCTGCGTTCCTCTCACGATAAAGTCCAATATGCCGATAGCCTCCAAGATTTATTCCCTCGGCTATCCCGTACCTTTCCTCCTCCAAGATGCCGGACATGACAACGTGTTCATAGACAAAGCGGTCGAGGCTACGTTCACCAACGGGGCGATCACCAACGTGAACAAGAATACATACGGAATCAACGCCATCCTCGCCGGAGGCGCGTCCGGTTCTCCTGTCTTCGATGAGGAAGGCTATCTCATCGGCGTAGTGTCCAAGGGTTTTCGCGGCGGGAAGGAATACAATCAGTGCGAGAAAGGCGAAAACATCGTCAATCTCTTAAAGTAGAAAAGGTATGAAAAGATTGTTTTTGCTCGTCTCCATGCTGGTTGTGGCGGCGGTGTCGGCATCCGGGCAGAATCCGGAGAAGATATATACTGCCGACGGAAGCATATATGAAGGCTACATCTGCGAACAGGTGCCGGGAGAGTATGTCTGCATCAAGACCGAGAACACAACCCACAGGGTCGGATGGGATATGGTGAAGAAGACGGAGAAGCTCACGAGAAATCAGGACTTCAGCCACGGGGTTCTTGACATTATGGTGCTCAATACCGGACGGAACTACAAGGGGCACATAATCGAGACTGTCCTCGGGGAAAATTATAAGATGGAACTCACTGATTCCTCGACCGTCGTGGTTGAGTCCGGGAATGTCTACTGCATATCGTCCGAGATTGCGAACCCGCACGAATCAATGTGGAGCCAGCTTGAGTTCCTGGACCGCCTGGACCTCAGGAACGGGGAGATAATAGAAGGCTTCATCGTGGCCCGTCTTATGGGCAAGTCTGTGACCATAAGGGCTAAAACTGATTCAGTCGAGAGAACTGTTCCTACGGGGGACATCATCAAGTATGTGAAGATTGCCAATCCTGACTATGTCAAGCCGGCGGAAGAACCGGAGACGGCGGAGGAGGTGAAGGAGCCGACGTTCGCCGACAGTCTTGCAGAAATCAAACTGAACGGGGAGAGCTTCACACCGGCCGAACTTGTTGAGGAATCTGACAATATGCTTGTGCTCAAGGACTTGAACGCCGTCATGACCGTTTCCGGTGAAAAAATCGTTCTTTCCGTGCCTGTAGGGGAAACTTCCGTAAATCCCGAGGTGATAAGACTCAAAAGCGAACGCATCTATCATAAGGACAAGACGATGTATCCTTATTACCGTGCGGACGACATTACCGGAGCCTGTGACATTTCTTCAGTCACTTTCAATTCCGAAACAGTGGAACTTGTCCTGCCGTACCTTGCTCCGGGATATTACATTGTGCTGCCTTTCATCGAAGGCTGCCAGGCGGCGATATTTGAAGTCGTGAAATAAAGGAGTATGAACGTAATCAGAATTCAGGGAGAATACGAACACGCGAACGGTTTTCATTATGAATACGACCGTGACAGCGCGCCGATCGGAGAAGGCGGAATGGGACGTATCTTCCAAGGCTATATAGTTGATGACGCCACCGGAAAATACAATCCGGTGGCCATAAAGGAAATCCGCGAGGAGATTGCCGCCAATCCCGAACTCGTCGAGAGGGCGCGGCGCGAGTCGTCAATTCAGATTGACGATGACAATCTGCTGCGGATGTACGGATTCATTCCCAACCGGGAGGTGAGTCCGGTCACCGGGACGGGCGTCATACGCTACTATATGGTGATGGAGCGTCTTGTCGGAGTCGATTTGGAGCATGTGCTTTCCGGTATGACCTATGACAAGTCCGGAATCGCGGTCCAGTTCGCGCAGGAAATCTATCAGATGTATTTCTCGGACAAGAGGAAAGCCGTCATCACGATAATGTCCGGCCTCCTCTCCGGTCTCAAGGCTCTGCATGCGCACGGGTATATCCATCGTGACATCGACCCGAGCAACATAATGATAACTATAGACCGAAAAATCAAACTGATAGATTTCGGCGTCAGCAAGCATATTGCTTCGTGGACATCTTCGGCGGGAGGCGGAGGCACCAAGATGGGTTCGTTCATCGGGAAGGTCAACTATGCGGCTCCGGAACTCGTCATCGGCGACATCCCGAATCAGGGTTTCCCGACCGACATCTATGCTGCGGGCGTTCTCATGTTTCAGCTTGCGACCGGGCATCTTCCGTTCTCCGGCACCAATCAGGAGGTTCTTCAGTCCCAGTTGACCAGGGAACTGCCTTTCAGGGAGATAGAGGACAAGGGGCTGCGCGAGATTGTTCGCAGGGCCACGGAAAAGAAGCGGGAGAACAGATACCAGAGCGCGGAATCCATGCTTGCGGATTTGACGCGGCTTTCGGAGGGGCGCGGCATCTCCGCATCGGGCACACGTCAGGTTGTTTCCACTTCGGGCGGCAATCGTAAGGACACCCCCGGAGAGTCTTCGCCGAAAATTCCGTACGGCTGGTTCTATGCCGGAGCAGTCGCAGTGGGTCTTGCCGCCGGAGTAGTGCTGAATCTTTTCATATAACGCTGGAATACGATGAAATTAGTGAAGTATTGCGGTTCGTTATGCCTGTTTCTGTACATATGCGCAGGAGTACAGGCTCAAGACCTGTCGAATGCCCGCAGGCGCTCATTCAATGCCAAGCTGCTGAAATTGGCGGGCAGTTACGAGTACTGCGCGGCATTCGGTGACAGGGCGGACCGTGCTTCGTTTCTTGACCTGTGCATTGACTCTTCAGCCCCTGTCGTCAGCGATCTTCCGGAGCATTCCTTCGGAAAGACGCTGACTGCGGAGGAGTATGCGGACGTTCTTTCCGCAAGGGAAAATGTCATGGTTTCGCTGAAAAATATCAAAAGGGGTGACTACAGCTTCTCCGACGGAGTCTGGCGCTGCAAACTTTCGTTTGACAAGCAGCTGTCCTATAACGATGTCAATGGAGTCCTTTTCTCTATTGACGAATACTACGGGGCGGATCTCCATATGGAGTTCTCCTGCGTCTATGACGAACGGAAGGATGACTTTCTCATTGAAAGCATAGTTTCGTCCGTGGATTCCGACACGCCGGATCTGCCGGAGACATTCGACGTTCTCGAGAAATCCGATGAGAGGGACGACAGGCTTCTTGCAGATGGCAAGCCTCTGCGTTTCAACAGTTTCGGCCAGGCTTTCATTCCGAAAGGTTCGGTGACTCCGTGGAACGATGATGTCAGAATCAGGAAAAACTATTATGCGCGGACGGAAAAATATGACTATTTCACCAACAGCTACAAGTCGACACGTTTCAGGGCGAAGATCCGCACCGGTTATGCCGCAGGAGGCTCGCTGAAGATTACCGGCGGAGACGAATTGTCGACGAAGAAATCCTCGGGATGGCAGTTCGGAGCGGAACTGGGCTATGCGATTCCGGTCGGGAGGGGGTTCACCGTCAGCCTGTTCACCGGCGCCGGCTATTCATTCAGCTCTCTTGACCTTGCCGCAGGCGACATCTCGTATTCCTACAGGCTGAACAATTCCGCCGGAGTGGCGTATGACAGGTCGTATCACATATCCGTTGCGGAGAACAAGCTGTCGTTCAAGGATATATATGTACCGGTGTATCTCAATTTCGACATACGGCTGGCGAAGGGCGTTCTTCTCGGTCTGGATGTCGGGGCCAGGGTCTATTTCACCGGCATCACCCACGCGGATTTGTTTCATGTCGCGGGAACAGTGTCGGGAAATGCTCCGTCGTTCACGGAATCCGATGCGGTCGGAGATTTCGACCTCTATGTCTCGAAGTTTCTCTACCCGGGTTCATATTCGCGCGGAAAGATGGACTACAGCCTCACCGCCGGCATTTCACTCAGCTTCGACATCTATTCCGGATATGTCTGGGTCTATGCGCGCTGCGGTTATGAGACCGGAATCGCGAATCTGCACGAGTCGGCCGGAGCAGTCTGGTTTTCGGAGAACTCCGTATTCCCGGTGGTGTATTATTCGCAGCATGACGGATGGAGCAATGTGGTCACCCGCTCGTTCGCGGACTGCGTCTCGTACAAGCGGCAGGCATTGTGGCCTGAATTGGGGATGATGTTCAAGTTTTAGCGCGGAAATCCGCGTATTCTCAGTTTTATGATGATTATATGAACAGGAAAGATTATGTGAATATCGCCGGTCTCGCGCTGGTTTTTCTCTTCTGCGCCGCAGCAGGCTTCGGCGGAGCGTATCTCGTGCGGACTGAGCGTGCTTCCGGAGATGCCGCCGCAGGAAATGTCATCGCAGGAGATGTTGTCGCAGAAAATGTCATCGCAGGAGATGTTGTCGCAGAAAATGCCGCTACGGGAGATGTCTGCAATGCGGATTTATGGGAAGGCGATGCGGAAAATCAGGCCGCTGCGGTGCAGCCTGAACCTGAACAGCCGGAGGCGGTCAGACTCATTGCCGCCGCAGGCAGTCCGGTATGGCCGAGAGAAGGTTCCAAGGAACCGCCATATTCCTATAATTTCAGCGTGACGCTTACGGGGGACGCGAAATCCGGTTCCGCCGAACTCATAAATGACAAGCTGCATTACAAAGCCGGCATAACGGTGTACAAAGGCGTGCCTTATGCCATTTTTACCGGAGTCCTGCCTGTCGGAAGCGGGGAATACCTTCTCCGCGTGACGAACGCGGACGGATTTGTGGAAGAACGCACGGTTCAGGGATTCCGGCTTATGGACAAGTGGACGGCAGCCAGAATCGCCGGACAGCTCAACGTGACCACGGACAAGAATTTCTTCCGTCATTTCACTCCGGATTTGAAAATGAATTTTGTCGGAATCGCGGACGGAGTCGGTATCCCGCAGTCCCTGAGCCAGCTCGGCACCGACCTGTCATCGCAGGGATGGACGGTGTCGGAAGTCCGGGACGTGAAATATGACAGGTTCAACAGGGTCGAGTCCATGACCGTTGTAATCAAAACTGAGCAGTAGGCGATGAAGAGAAGAATCTTGACGGCACTTGTATTTTCCGTGATTTTCGTTTTCGGCGCCAAAGCCCAGGACAAGGCGCTGCGCTTCGTTTACATCGCGCATGACGAGAACACGGTCACTCAGAAACTCATATACATTCTGAAGGAATACTATATCGACGTTCTGAACTATCCCGAATTCCGTTCCGCGGTGTTCTATCTCGCCAACGGCAGTTATCCGGTGATTGTCCGCGTGAACACAGAGAATGAAAATCCGAAGGACTTCGACATCATCATCGATGAACTTCAGAGCAAGCGCAGCCACGACATCGACGTGGAAACCGACCTTGAACGCATCCCTCTGATTTTCGACGAGATTGAGACGACGGCCGATGGAGAACCCGCGTTCAGCTCCGTAGAATGGGACTGGTACATCAATTCCACATTCTGGTCACTCGGTTATAACGAATCTGTGATAGCGGCTCTTTCCTGGATTATGGAGATGCCCCGCTATGTGGAAGAAGGCGGTCTCGACCTCAAATTCTACAGCGACGAGAGAGATTTCCTCCCTGTGGATGAAGCGTGTCCGTTCGGAGAAAAGGGACTTTTCGGGGGAATCGATTTCATTCCGTTGATATATTAGTAAAAAAGAGAGTGATATGTATATGAAGAGATTTTCAATTGTGTCAGTGTTCCTTCTGATTGCGCTGACAGCTTACGGACAAGTCAAACTGCCGTCAAAATGCACGGTGTGCCGGCCCCAGGAGCTGGCCAGGAGCCTGTTTTCCGAAAAAACGGCTGCGCAGGCGACTTCAGAACGGTCGGGCTACGGACAGTCTGTGGACACAAGGACTTTCTGGACGGTCTACAGCGACCGGGCGGATAATGTGACTTACTGCGCCCCGTCGGTCTCCGGGGGGAAATACTCTGCGCTCGAATTCAATGAAGAACTCCGCATAGCGCAGATCAATAACGGAATGGCCCTCGTCTATGCTGAGAAGAAGATTACCGACTATCCCAAGATTTCCGAAGCTGCGGTGTGCAGAGGCTGGGTTCCGATGGACAGGCTGCTTCTCTGGCAGTCGTGCCCGACCGATGACCAGGGCATCTACTACAAGGCTCTTCTCTGCGTGAACCTCGACAATGTCGACGACAAGACCAATGTCGGCTTCGGTTACCTCGCACCGGACACCAAGGCACAGAAAGTCAGACTGGCGACGGATATGAACTTCTACTTCATAATGAAGCGCAGCAACGGTATGGCGCTGCTTTCGACGCAGAGCAAGATGGACGGCCAGTATTCTTCCCAGGTCCTCTACTACTGGGTGCCGGATCAGTCCTATGTCCCGTGGAATCAGCGTTCCTGCCTTGAACCGACATGGAAACACGAGGATGTCGAATATTTCGCGGCCCGTGACATCTGTTCCTATGTCTATGCAAACAAGGAACTTAAAGGTAACTGGATAAGCCGCATAACGTTCGAGAAAATCGAATCCCCGAAATATCAGCAGTTCCTCTATCGAATGGACGGGGACAACCTCCGCTATCCGATACTGGACAACGGATCCCCGGCCGTGTACAATATGTCGACTTTCGGCACGGTGGGCGGCGATGCGGCCGGAACGGCCAAGGCCGAGTCCGAAGACCCGGCGGCGAAGATTGACGAGAGCAAGAAGAAGCTGCTGGAAAAGATGATGCATATCAATCTCGGCATCGTGATAGACGGAACCTCGTCGATGGAGCCCTATTACCCGGCAGTCAAGGAAGCGGTCAAGGAAGGTGTGAAATATTTTTCGAAAAATTCAAAAATAAAGGTGGGAATCGTCATCTACCGCGACTATGCCGACGGAGATGCCGGTCTTGTGGAAGTTATGCCGATGACATCCGCGAACAACATATCCAGAATCAATGCCTTCCTTGACAGCGGCGGCTCTTATGGAATAAAAAGCTCCACGCTGGACAAGACTCAGACGGAGGCCCTCTATTGCGGGATGGACACCGCCCTGGACAGATTCTACAACAACAAAGACGAGAGCAATATGATGCTCGTAATCGGGGACTGCGGAAATGATGCCGATGACAACAGATATTCCAAGGAAGACATCATAGGAAAGCTCGTTTCCAAGAAAGTGAGTCTCATGAGCTTCCAGGTGCAGAACAAGAATGTCGTCGCCTACAGCCTGTTTAGCCGGCAGCTTGCGGAAATGATACGCAAATCCCTGCTCGCTAACTACCGTGCCTACAATCCGGAAATCAAGGTCAGCACCGTGGCCACGAAAGCCCGTGACGGTTTCGACTACCACGGCAATTCAATCCCGGAAATCTATGTGTGCAGCCACAGAACGGCGGATCCTTCCGTGAACGACGGAAAGATGGATCCGGCGAAGCTGACGGAAAATATGACTTCCTCAATCGGAGGCTTCGCGGAGT
Organism: Treponemataceae bacterium; assembly: GCA_963614515.1. Taxonomy (GTDB): domain Bacteria; phylum Bacteroidota; class Bacteroidia; order Bacteroidales; family UBA932; genus Cryptobacteroides. The sequence goes on from CAVEDD010000010.1 coordinate 17,306, forward strand.
CGGTGCTGAACCAGCTGGATCTCATCGTTTCCGGAAAGGCCGCGCAGAACAAAAAGCCAATCACTTTCGGACCGAGCAACGGCACCGGGCAGGAGGGCATCAACATTTCCGAGGACTTCCTGAAGAACCGTCTCGGAGAGGACTATGTCACCGCTTTGGCCGAATCCAAGTCACTCATCAATTTCAAGGGCTATGCAAGCCGTCAGGACGAGAGCGGCCGCGATTTCTACAAACCTGTCATATTCATATCGCAGGAGGAGTTCGATGAACTGCTCAAGCGGATGGCTCCGGTGTATGAGGCCGCGAAAAAATCCGTCGCCAATGACCGTTCCCCTTTCATCGAGGCGATGAAGGCTATGGTGCGGAGTTTCGCTCCCGGTATGACGGACGCGGATATGGCATCGCTGGACAACAGTCAGATCACCCGTATAATAGGCGGTCTCAACGAAGCCGCGTCGAGCCTCAGGAAGTACCGTCTGGACGATGTGTCCAACCGTCAGATTGTGAGCAACCAGGCCTATCTGTCCATCATAAACACCTTCACGAGGAAATATGAAAACCTGAAGAACATCCGGCAGAGCAAGAACTACAAATACAAGAAGGAATTCAACGGATCGCGCTACTATTGGCTTCCGATAGAGGACCTGCCGTAAAATCTGAACTTTTCCGAAGATATGAAACTGTTTGAAATAGAAAATCTGCGCTGCTCTTACGACAAGGACTATCGTGAGGGGGTCTCGAAGGTCATCCTTGAGATTCATCGTCTTGTCATTCCGAAGGGGCGGAAGGTCTTCATCGTGGGTGAGTCGGGAATCGGCAAGAGTACGATTCTCGAAACGCTCGGAATGATGAACAGGACGATTGTTCCGGATGCGGACGCGAAATTCCTGTTTTACGGGAATGACGGCGGGTACACGGATCTCGCGAAACTCTGGGACTGCTCCGATGCCGTGCTCTCCGGGTTCAGACTGAGGCATTTCAGCTTCATCTTCCAGAGCACCAATCTGATGCGCAATTTCACGGCATTCGAGAACATCGCTCTCACGAGAATGCTTCAGGGCTATTCCATGCAATCGTCTTTCGAGAAGACCCGCGAGGTTCTCGCCGAACTCGGTCTCGACCACATAGACCGGACGCGCATGACACATGAACTTTCCGGAGGGCAGCAGCAGAGACTCGCTTTCGCGCGTGCCGTGCTGCCCGATTTCACCGTCCTGTTCGGAGACGAACCGACGGGCAACCTTGACAGCGACAACGCGGTGAGGGCTATGGAACTGCTCTCGGCCAAACTTTCCGCCCTCGAGGGGAGTTCCGCGATCATCGTGTCGCACGATATGCATCTTGCGGTGTCATTCGCCGATGTAATCATCAAAATCCGGAAGGAAGGCCGCCTTTCGCATTCCGTCCGTGACGAAGTCTCCCACTATGGAGTGATTGATTCGACAAGCGTCTTCACACCGGACGGGGACGGCACCTGGAGCAACGGCTATGAGACCTACCCGGCGCCGGAGTTTGAAAAATTCCTGAAAAGAATCTGATTATGAAATTGAAAGAAATTCTGTCGGGCGATTATTTCCGGCTCTTCATACGAAGGGAGGGGAAGGTCGTGCTCGGAAAGAATTATTCCAGCCTCTGGCTGCTCACGACGGTGCTGTGCGTGACCTTTCTCGCGATAGCGTTCAGCAACGCCAGTCTGAAATATCTGTCCTACAAGATGAACGACCCGTTCATCAATTGGGTCGACATAAAGAACAATTTCGCGGAGAATGATTTCGACGGGTTTGAAGCCGCCCTTCAGGATGAGGATTTCCTTGCAGAATATCATTGCCGGGGCTATCAGACTGACAAATACTGGTATTCGCTGTTCAGCACCGCCGGCAATTCCGGAAGAAATCTCAAATGCCGTTTCTTCGCGGACATCCGCACCCCGCTCATCGAGGCCGTGCTGGATGACGACAATGTCGTGTCCCGCTGCCGCATAGCTTCAGACAAAATCATCAACGACTCTTACGGAGTCATAATAACGTGGAGCGCCCTCACTGAAAAGCTCGGCTACCGGGAACCGCCGGCATATATCAACTACCGCAGCTACACAGACCCGGAGGCCGCCGATGAATTCGGCGCGGAGATTCAGGGGGACCATTTCGCCAACGTTCCGGTTCCTGTGCTCGCCGTCGTGAAGAGACTGCCTTCCAATATGGACGTGATAGGCACAAAGTATTTCTATCATCAGGACAACGGCCAGGCGTTCAATCTCTACGAACCCTCCTATTTCAGCTCCTTCATCTATTTTGTTCCGGACGGAGCCGATGCCCGGAAGGCTCTCGAATGTCTTGAGCGGATTACGCGGGAACACACGGATATGACATTCTTCTCCGAATCCGACAGGGAACTTCCGTCGATGCTTCCGTTCCTCGGCGGGAAATTCATATCCCTTATCTTCGATTACGAGGACGATGTGGATTTCTCCGTGAACAGGGAGATAAATGACGAGTTTATGAATGAATATTCCGGGAAAGGGGTTGTCCGTCTCTATAATTACATTCCCACCGACTACAACGATGACGACGACGACTACATATCCGTCCATTTCGCGGACCTGTCGAGAATCAATGACTTCCAGGAATATGTCAAGGAAAGGTTCAGGATAGAGATCGAGATGTCGCAGATAAACGCGAAAGAGAACTTCAACGCCGTCAGCGTGATGGCTAACATCCTTTCGTGGACGATGATAGCGTTCGCAATCGTCTGTATCATCCTCTTCATCGTGAACCTGCTACAGTCGTATTTCCAGAAGGTAAAACGGAATCTCGGGACATTCAAGGCGTTCGGCATCAGCAATTTCGAGCTTACGGCGATATATGTCTTCATTATGACGGCGACGATTCTCGCGGCGACAATCATTTCGCTTGCGGCGGTATGGCTTGTTCAAGGTCTCTCCACGCTCACGGGCCTGGTCAGGGACGGCGGATTCGGCTACCTCTCGCTGTGGAATCTCAAGACGGTGGTTTCCGTGCTTATCATAATCGCCTCATCGGTCTTCACCGTGTGGTATGTCATGAAAAATCTGCTGAAAGCGACTCCGGGGGATTTGATTTATGACAGGTAACTTGTTTGGGAATATGATGAAAGATAGATATATATCATTGATGCGCCTCGGAGCGCCGCTGTTGTCATTGATGCGTCTCGTAGCGCTGTCGGCAGTCACTCTCGCCGCATTGTCCTGTTCCAAGGATGATTACACCGCAGAAGGACTTCTTCCGTCGGAGAACGCCATATCCGTTGATGAGATAGAATTCAGCCCGCTCGGAGGTGAATATGTCTTCACCGTGACGGCGGATTCGCAGTGGAATGTCGCCGGAATACCGTCATGGCTTACAGTTGTTGCAGGAGACAGGAAAAGCTCACTCGGCAACGGTGACACGGTCAAGGCGGGAACCATCTCGCTCAAGGTCATTGCGCCGGTCAATGAAGAACATACCGGCCCGAATACTTCAAGGAAGGCGGAACTTGCCTTCTCTTCAGACAACGGCTCTCTGAACGCGATGGTGAAGATTGAACAGCCTTGCCCGTACTTCGTGGTGTCATCGTCGGCATCGGAGATATCCGGTCATGGCAGCGTGGTGTTTCCGTGGAATTTCACTTCTGAACAGCCGTTCGGTTGCGAGGGCATAAAATTCACCGTCCGGTCGAACACGGATTGGACTCTGGTCAAGGAGACCGCAGCATCCGTGGAAATGGATTACAGAAAATACAGCCGCGCCTCCGTTTCGGGCGTGGAGAACGGCTGGCTCGTGTCTCCGTCTCCGGGAGAATATGAACTGAATGAAGCGGGAATATGGGAATTCCTGTTCATCCCGGAGACTTACAACGCCACCGGAAAAGATAGGGCGTTGACTCTCAGGTTCGTCGGGGCAGGCGATTCGTACGGCAGACCTCTTGACGAGTATGTCGTCGATTTCTCGCAGAACAACGTCCGTTTCAATGTCGTTGTGGACGCGGACTACAGCCGTGATTATCTCGAGTTCGAGGCAGCGCATCCGAATCCGGTGAATTTCACCGTAGACTCGGAGATTGACTGGTATGTCGAGAAGGATGCCTCCTGGCTTTCCACCGAGCCTGCAGACCCTCGGGGAACCGGTCTGCGTGCAGATTCCCCTTCATCTTCATTCTCGCTGAATATGGGGCATCAGGGATGCACCGGCAATGCCAATCCTTCCAGAGAAATGCAGTCGTCGGCTCTGCGCATTGTCGGAGTCGCCGGAACGACGCTTCTTCCGCAGCCGGTGAATGTCAGGCAGGCGGCCTATGTCCACAGTCTTTCTGAGGACAGGATTCTAATCGGCAACAACGACCTCACCACCCGCCAGTTCGATGTTATATCCTCCGGAGAATGGATGCTTTCCGGAACTGCCGACTGGCTTTCGGCAAGTCCGGTTTCTGGAAACGGCAACACTCCCGAACCCGGCCGTGAGACCGTTTATGTGAACGCGCTGTCGCAGAATCTCGACTTCGAGGCGAGAACCGCGACACTGCGGATTGCGAGTGCGCTCAACCCGCTGTCCGAGTCTGTCATCGTCACCCAGGAACCGTATATATTCACGGCGGCGGCCGAGAACAGGAGTCTGAACACACTGTCAACCGACAGCTACAATCTGGCGATAAAGAGTTCTGGGAAGTGGCGTGCCGAGGTTACATACGAAGAACCCGCCGAACCCGGCTGGCTCAATATCTCCCAGACCTCCGGAACGGGTGACTCGGACATCTCCTACGGCGCGTCGTCCGTCAATGAAGAGACGGTGGACCGCGTCGCGGTCATCAGCATCCACAGCGTCACCCATGAGGAGGCAGGTGTCGCCGCCGACCCTCTGCAGATAAGAATCTTGCAGCGCAAATACACATTCGAACTCTCTCCTCTTCCTGATGCCGGCGTTCTCGCTTTCGCTGCGGTTCCGGATGAAAGCCGCACGATAGACATCTCCTGCTCGCATACGTGGGAGGTGGACGCTCCGGACTGGATTACAGTGACGCCTGCTTCCGGTTCCGGGGACGGGAAGCTGCTCATCAGACCTCAGAACAATCTGACGAAATCCGGCTGCAGCGGAACGTTCACGGTCAGCAGCACTTTCAGAGACAAGGTTTACAGCAGCACCTACAATGTCACGCAGTCCGCGTTCGTGTTCAATGTAACAGGCACATCATTCACCGGACTCGCACCTTTCCAGACGGATTCACACAATACGGCTGTGGAGTGCTCCTGTGATTGGACAGTAGATATCCCTTCATCCGCCTCTTCCTGGATTTCCGCGACACCTTCGTCCGGGAAATCAACGGACAGGATCGTGGCTTTCAATGTTTCCTCCAATGTCCTCAAATCGCCGCGCTCCGCCGATGTGAAGATTTCCAGCGTTTTGGGGGGCTATTCTGAAACCGTGCATTTCCAGCAGAATCAGTTCGTCTTTGACGAGACTCCGCTCTACAAGACTGTGGAAGCCCTTTCTCCGTCCACGTTGCAAGTTCCGGTAACCATTTCTGACGGCGCGCCGTGGAGCGCGGAGAATCGGCATTCGTGGCTGACAGTTTCTCCTTCTTCAGGCTCAGGCCCGGGCGAAGTCACCATTGCGGTCGCTGACAACTATCAGCTCACGGTAAGAAGCACGTCCGGTTTTGGAATCAGAGCATCGGGAAGCAGTATGCTCAAGCCGATAACAGTCACACAGAACCCGTTTGTCTATGACACATCTTCAACCGCCCCTCTGGAATACGTGGAGTTGAACGCCCTGTCCAAGCAGTTCCTGATGGGCGCGTGTATGGGTTCATGGGAGGTAAAGAACATCCCTTCCTGGGCTACGGTCAGCATCACCGGATCGATTGTGACGGTTAAGGTCTCCGACAACCTCACGACATCCGTACGTTCTGCGGAGCTTTCGGTCGAGAGCCAGTATGTCGCATACAATCCGGAGCTGAAAAAGAAAGTGGACATATCTCAGGCGGCCTTCGTCTTTGACGGAACGGCCGTGAACCTGAGCATCGAAGCGATAAATCCGGAGTCGGATCAGGTTCCCGTAACGATATCATCCTCCGCCCCATGGGAGGTGACCGGTGTGCCGTCCTGGATTACGGCGGCTCCGGCCAGCGGGATAGGCAATGCGAATCTGATGCTGTTTTACGAAAATAATTACTCCCTTTCGCAGCGTTCTGTCGGTGATATGTATGTCAAGAGTTCACTGAACGACCTGACGAAGAAGCTCTCTGTCACCCAGAAAGCGTTAGTGTTCGACACCAAGGCGGTGACCGTGCCGCGTTTCGCTGCCTCCGAGGCGGAAAGCCGGACGGTGACGGTGGGTGAGTGCACGGGTTTATGGAGCGTGAAAGACGTGCCTTCGTGGCTGACAGTCAGCGCGGCCGGTTCGGTGCTTACCATCAC